>NZ_JASPJA010000010.1:0-101057 GCF_030232125.1 Corynebacterium sp. MSK071
AGCATATACTTTCCGGAAACCTACAGGTCAATCCGTGAAAATCCGCGATTCCGGACACACTTTTTGACCCTTAACCCTATATCTAGCGCCATGTGATACGAGGTTATCCACAGGTTTTTAGTTGAAGTGGCAACCAAATCAGGACCACACGGTGACTTATCGCGGGTTATCCACAGTGCCACCGGAGAGCCCTCGCTGCGGTTGCACGGATGCTTCAGGCTATGAGGCATGAACGCATTACATCCTGATTCCGCTGCCATCGTCGTTGCCGTCGGTGACGAAGCACTGCGCGCCGAGGCTATCCATGCCGCGGCTGCTACCAGCCACGATGTGCTTACCGTAACCGATCCCCGCGACGTCCCGCGCAGTCTGCCAGGCGCCTTTGCGGTCCTGGTTGATTCCCTCATGGCCCGCGTGGTGGCGGCAGCGCAACGCCCCTACACCGCGCCTGTGCCAGTACTATTCCTTGCCGCGGACCCTGGACCGATTGACTATGAAGCGGCATTAGCCTGTCACGCGGAGAGCGCCTTTATCATTCCCGCCCAGGTTAAGGAGCTGCTCGCGGGCATTGCGGCCGCGGGCACCCCGCAGGACACGCGACCGGGTAGCGCCACCATCGCCGTGGTTGGGGCGAGCGGCGGGGTGGGGGCTTCTACCTTCGCGGCCGCCTTGGCCCGCACCCAGTGCGCTGCGGATGGGCGCGCCCTGCTTATCGACGCCCACGCATACTCCGGTGGCCTCGACCTCCTGCTTGGCGTAGAGGCCGAAGCGGGGGCGCGCTGGCCGGAGCTTACCGTAGGCGATGGCAGTATCGATGCCACCGATCTCTACCGCGCGCTGCCCACTACGCCGGATGGGGTAGCGGTGCTCTCGACCGCGCGCAGTACCGTCGCGGATCCCTTCCGCCTGGAAAAGGACCTGCTCGCGCGAGTAGTGGGCGCGGCCCACGCGGGCGAAGGGCTATGCGTGGTGGATTGCACCCCGGAGACCGTTCCGGATGCGTGTACCCACGTGGTCATAGTGGTGGCCGCAGAAGTGCGCTCGGCTGCATCGGCCGCGCAACTAATTGCGCGCTTCGGGGCTGCGCGGCGCAGCTGTGTGGTGGTGCTGCGGCAACGCCAGTGGGCATCGTTAAGCGCGGCGGAAGTAGAAAGCATCATCCACAGCACGGTGTTGGCAGAACTGCCAACGGCCCGGGGCCTTACGCGCGCGGTGGAAATAGGCGGCCTCCCGCAGCGCCTCCCGGCACCCTTGCGCAAGGCTGCACACGCGGTCCTCGAGGAGGTAGGCGCGTGAGTGAGCAGAAAGTAGCACAGGAAACGCTGGAAAAGATGCAGCGTATCATCGCCGCCGAGGCCGACTTGGTGCATGATGCGGCAGCCCTGGCTCGGCGCATCCGTGCAGAAGCCGGCGTGATTAGTGACGTCGCGGTACTCGACCTACTACGCCGCCTGCGCCAGGACGCCACCGGAATGGGCCCGCTTGATGCATTGCTGGGGCGAGAGGGGGTTACCGATGTCGTTGTTAACGGGCCGCATGCGGTATTCATGGACCGCGGCGAGGGCCTCGAACGCACTGACATCACCTTCCGCGATGATGGCGAAGTCCGCCAACTGGCCAGCCGGCTGGCGGCAGCCTCCGGCACGCGCCTCGATGATGCTCAACCTTATGCCGATGGCCGCGTTAGCCGCCCTGATGGCGTCGTCCTGCGCGTCCATGCCTTGCTGAGCCCGCCTGCGGTGGCCGGAACCTGCCTGAGCCTGCGCGTACTGCGCCAAGCCCAGACCACCCTGCCCCAACTAGTAGACAACGGCACGCTGCCAGAAGATATCGCTACGCTGCTGCGCGCTGTGGTGGACAAGCGAGTCTCATTCCTGGTTATAGGTGGAACCGGCTCCGGCAAAACCACCTTGCTATCCGCACTTTTGGGAACCGTCTCCGAGCGCGAACGCATCCTCGTCATCGAAGACACCGCCGAGCTCTCCCCGCACCACCCACACTGCGTTAGCGTGGTCTCGCGCCGGGCCAACGCGGAGGGAAGCGGCGAGGTCACGATGTCACAATTGCTCCGACAAGCGCTGCGCATGCGCCCAGACCGCATCGTGGTAGGCGAGATCCGCGGCCGCGAGGTGGTCGATCTCCTCGCCGCCCTCAACACCGGACACGACGGCGGCGCCGGTACGCTCCATGCCAATTCGCTCTTTGAAGTCCCCGCCCGCATGGAGGCCCTCGCCGCCCTTGGCGGCCTGGACCGCGCGGCACTGCACTCACAACTGGCAGCGGCCGTACACATGGTGCTGACCATGGAACGCACCCCGCAGGGCCGCCGCCTTGCCCATATTGGCGTGCTCGAGGGAAACCCGGTTACCCCGCGCATCATCTGGAGTGCCGAAGACGGACCGGCGGATGGCTTTGCGGAATTTTCCGCACAACTTCTGGGCGAGCGCGCCGGGAAGGCCAGCCATGCTTAGTTTCCTCTTGCTCGCCGCCGCGCTGCTCCTGCCCGCGCCCTCGATTGCAGGCCGCTTGGCATCGGCCACGCGCCAGGTACAGGCCAGCTCCGTGGTCATCCTGGGGGCGGTGTTTTGCGGCAGCCTGGTCTTTTACTCAGTGGGTCGCATCAGCATCGCTATCGCCGCCGCCATAATCGCTTGGTGCGTGTCCTGGTACACCAAAGACCTCGTGGCCGCGCGTACGCAGCGGCGCAGCCACGAAGGGCTGGCCGCCTATTTGGGAGTGGTCACCGCGGACCTGCGGGCAGGGGCGACCCTGGCTGGGGCACTTGCCCGCGGGGTAGAGGCCCTGCCGGGAACTACCCCGCGGGAGGTATCCGCCGCACTGGAAGCAACGGCCGCCCTCGCTGCGCGTGGCGCGCCGCCCCACATGGCGCTCACGGATGCGGAGGATACAAAGGCCCTGCCGGAGCTTTCCCGCTTAGGCCACCTACTGGAGCTTTCCACTTACCACGGTATTGCGGTGGCCAGCTTGCTCGACCAAGCCCAAAGCCGCCTCGATGCTTCTCGACGCCACCAGCAATCCACCTCCGCTAGTCTGCAAGGCCCCCAAGCGACCGCCACGGTGCTCGCGTGCTTGCCAGTAGCCGGCATCGCCATGGGCGGGGCCATGGGCGCTAACTCGCTCGGCTTTCTTTTCGGCGGCGGGCTGGGCGGTGTCCTTCTCGTGGTAGGCGTGGCGCTGGCCTGCGGCGGCTTCGCTTGGTCGCGCGTCATTATTCGGAAGGCGGCTGCATGACCCCGCTCATCTTTGTGGCCTTGGCCGCCCTCGTTGGCCTCCCACCGCACACTGGCCGGCTGGCAGTTACCAGTGCGACTGAGACCACCGCCAAGACCCCGCGCGATGGCCCGAAAGCGCGTGGGGGACTGATAAGCAAGCTCAAGCCCGCAGCACCGCTGGACCCGCTGATAGTAGCTGGCGACGTCGAACTCTTCGCAGCGTGCCTGGCCGCAGGGCTGTCCGTGCACGGAGCCGCCACCGCGGTCGCTCGCACCGCGGACGCTCAGACGCAGGACCTGTGGGAGACCGTCTCCGCGCTGCTAGGCGTTGGAGTTTCCACGCAGTCCGCGTGGGGCCATATGAAGGGCCAGGCGGGGCTGGAGGACTTAGCACAGCTTGTCATCATGTCGGGCCAATCCGGCGCCACCATTGCGGCCGGATGTCATCGAATCTGTACTTCTTTGCGCGCGGAAGCATCCGCCCACGCCACAGCACAGGCGGAGCGCGCAGGAGTATTCATTGCCCTCCCGCTGGCGGTGTGCTTCCTGCCGGCATTCATCGTTCTAGGCCTTGCGCCCGTAGTAATCAGCCTGGGCGCGCAACTTCTCTAAACCTCACTTGAAAGGACACTAATCATGCACGCACTTACTAAGTATCCCCAGCTCATCCGCAATGACGAGGGGATGAGCACCATCGAATATGCCATGGGCTCTCTAGCAGCAGCGGCGCTTGCCGGGGTGCTCTACATGGTCATCAACGGCGGCGGCGTGGTGGATGCCATCGAAGGCATCATAACCGACGCCCTCTCTAATACCCCCAGCTAGCAGCTCTACGTAACCCCAGCCGGCGGGACCATTCCCGCCGGCAGAAAGGAGGAATAATGCACAAGGTATTTGATGACGATGGCTCCGTGACCATCGAGGCCGCCTTAGCTTTAAGCTCCCTAGTCTTGGTCGCGGCGGGAATCGTGGGTGCTATTGCCACGCTGGCATCCTATATCGCCGCTGTGGACATGGCGGGTGCGGCCGCGCGTGCGCATGCCATCGGCGTCGAATACCACCCCGCGCGCGAAGATGCCCAAGTCAGCGTGGAGGAAAGCGGTGGGCTGGTGAAGGCGTCGGTAAGCGTGGAAGCCCCCATCGGCACCATGCGCTCCGAGGCAGTCTTTCCCGCCGAGGTGGGCGGAAATGAGTAAGCCGCAACGCTGGGGCGAGGAAGGCTATGCCACCATCGCTGCGGCCGGCATCATTGTCGCCATCGTGAGCCTGCTGCTTATCGTGGCGGCGGTGGGCTCGCGCGTAGCCGCACGCCACGAGGCGCAAGTGGCCGCCGACCTCGCTGCGGTCGCTGGCGCCTGGGCACTTGCTACTGGCGAGGATGCCTGCACCGCCGCGGGCGATACCGCCGCCCTGAATGGCGCCACCCTAGAAACCTGCACCGAATCCGGTCGCGACGTCATCGTCACCGCGGCAGTGCGCGGCCGCTCTACCCAGGCCAAGGCCGGGCCGGTGTGAGCCAGCGGAAGGAGGCAGCGCGGCTAGCCCTGCGTCATGGTGACCAGCGCGCCGAGTAGCTTGATAGCACCATCTTTGCTGAGCGGATTATTTCCGTTGCCGCACTTCGGTGATTGCACGCACGACGGGCAACCGGATTCGCAAGGACACGAGCGCACCGCCTCGAAGGTGGCCTCTATCCATTCGGGGAAGCGGCGGAAGCCTTCTTCAGCAAAGCCGGCACCGCCCGGATGGCCGTCATAGACAAAAACGGTGGGCAGCTGGGTATCGGGGTGCAGTGCGGTGGATACGCCGCCGATATCCCAGCGGTCGCAGGTGGCGATAAGCGGCAGTAAGCCGATGGCAGCGTGCTCGGCCGCGTGTAGGGTGCCGGGCGTATCGGAGGCCGTCACGCCCATGGCGGAAAGTGCCAGCGGATCGATGGTATAGGCCACGGATCGGGTAACCAGGCGCTGTTCGGGGAGATCGAGGGGGATGTCGTCACCAATGGTGCCATCGGCAAGCCGCACTTGGTAACCGGTGACGCGATCGGTGACCTCTACCTCCACGTCGGCTACCCACAGGCCCGGGGAATAATTGACCAGGTTATCGGCCTCGCGCAGGATGCGAATATCCGTGGTGGAGCGCGGGGTCGTCGAATAATCCGGGGTCTCGGGGCGGGCCAGCGCCAGGTAATCGCTGAGGATGAGTTCCTCGATGACAAAACTTTCGCCTTGGTGCAGGTACACCGCGCCGGGGTGCACCTGGCTGGTGGCGCGAGCGGCATCGATGGTGCCGAGCAGGCGGCCGTCGGAAGAATCCACGATCATCACTTCCTCGCCTGACCCGCCGCGCAAGGAAACGGCGGTATGCGCCGTCTCCGGGGAGAGCTCCTCCGGCGAGTGGGCAGGAATGGGTACGGCGAACCAGCCTCGCTCGCGGCGGCGCAGCAGGCCAGACTCGGCCAGCTGATGGACCACGTCCTGGGCTCCCCAGGCAGCAATCGTGGCATCATCCAGTGGTTTTTCTACCGCAGCGCAGTAGACATGGCCGAAAAGGATATAGGGATTGGCGGGGTTGAATACGCTGGCCTCCACCGGCTTGCCCAGCAGCGCCTCGGGATGGTGGACCAGATAGGTATCCATCGGCTCATCGCGGGCGATGAGTACTACGAGCGAGCCCTGCCCGCGGCGGCCGGCGCGCCCGGCCTGCTGCCAAAAACTGGCGACGGTCCCCGGGAAGCCGGCCGTGACCACGGCATCGAGCCCACCGACGTCGATGCCCAGCTCGAGCGCGGAGGTGGTGGCGACGCCGAGCAAGGAGGCGTCGTCAAGCGCGCGCTCTAATGCACGGCGGTCCTCGGCCAGGTAACCCGCGCGGTAGGCGGCGATGCGCTGGGCAAAATCGGGCCGGCCCAAACTACCGGAGAGCACCTCGGCCGCACGCATGGCCACCACCTCGGCCGAGCGGCGCGAACGCACGAAGGTCATGGTGCGCGCACCCTCGGCGATGAAAGAGGCCATCATCTCGGCCGCTTCGGTGGTGGCGGCGCGGCGCACCGGCGCCCCGTGCTCACCCTCGGCGCCCTCGATGAAGCCTGGCTCCCACAGGGCTACGGTGCGCGCACCGGTGGGGGCGGTGTCCTCCGTAATTGCGCGGGCCGGCCGGCCGGTGAGGCGCTGTGCATGCCGGCCCGGGTCCTTCATGGTGGCCGAGGCATAGATAACCGTCGGCCGCGAGCCATAGTGCGCGCACAAGCGCAGCAGCCGCCGCAACACGAGCGCCACATTGGCGCCGAATACGCCCCGGTAGGAATGGCATTCATCGATGACGATGAATTCCAGGTGCCGCAGCAGCCGCGCCCACCGGGCATGCGCGGCCAGCAGGGACATATGCACCATATCCGGGTTGGAAAAAATGAACCGCGAATGATCGCGCACACCCGCGCGGGATTCCTGCGGCGTATCGCCGTCATAGGGCGCGGGCACCACACCCTTGAGCGCCGGAATCCCCCGGCACAGCTCCAGCACCGCCTGCAGCTGATCCGAACCCAGTGCCTTAGTGGGGGTGAGATACAGCGCGCAAGCGGTCGGCTCCTGCGCCAGCCGGCTCAAAATGGGCAGCTGGTAGCCCAGGGATTTTCCTGAAGAAGTGCCGGTAGCAATCACCGCATCCTCGCCTTCCCAGGCGGCCTGTGCGAGTTCAGCCTGGTGCCGATACAGCTTGCCGACGCCCCCTTCTACCAGCTTCTCCCGCAACTGCGGCAGTACCCACTCCGGCCACTGCGCATACTGGGTGCGCTGAGGGGGCAGGGTGGTGTGAAAGGTGAGAGTGGACTCATCGAGGCGGCGCTGGATGAATTCGAGGAGCTCTGTTCCCAGGGGATTATCTGTTTCCGGGTGAGACAATTTTTACCCCCTTGTGGGTTTGGTCTATCGCTTTGGCGTGGAACGTGTCACACTGATATAAGGCCAATGATGTCTTGGTGCGGTGTTTACACTTTAAGGTACTGCTAAAGGACGCATTTACCGAACCCCCTTGGTGCGGAATCGCTGCACCGATAAGCAAGAAAAGGACTGCACACCATGGCACAAGGAACCGTTAAGTGGTTTAACTCTGAAAAGGGCTACGGCTTTATCGAGCGCGCGGATGGCGCCGGCGATATCTTCGTCCACTACTCCGAGATTCAGGGCAGCGGCTTCCGCACCCTAGAGGAAAATCAGCAGGTCACCTTCGAGGTTGGCTCCGGCCCGAAGGGTGATCAGGCCCAGTCCGTGTCCGTCATCTAGGCGGCCTGTTCTCCCCGCTACGGCGTCTCCGCGTAGCCGCGGCGGGTATCCCACCACTCGGTGAACTTATTCTGCAGCTTCTGCAGGCCCACGCCGATGATGATGGCTGCGATGATGCTGACCACCACGGCGAGTACTGGCGAATTAGAAAAGGCCATGCCGCCGAGATAACCAATGGCCAGCGCCTCGCCAGCCCAGAGGGCGACGCCGATGGTGTCGAAGAAAACAAAGACGATCCACGGGAACCTCATGGACCCCAGCAGGATGGTCATAAACAAGCGGGCTGAAGGGATGAAGCGGGCGATAATAATGGCGGCCCCTCCGCCGCGGCGCATATTTCGCTTGACCCAGTTCAGCCCTTCGTAGGCCTTAGATCCCTTTGGCACGCGCTTAAGCAAGGGCATGAACCGCGTGCCTAGCAGGAAACAGAGATTATCGCCCATCATGGCGGCGATGAGCGCCACGAAGAACATGGTGGGCAGGTGGGGGAAGCCCTGCGAGCCGGACCAGGCGCCGGCCATATTGAGCGGGATTTCTGAAGGCAGGACGGGGAAGAAGCAGTCACCAAAGATCAGCGCGGCGACCAGCGGGTAGATCCACTCTGTGGACATGACGGTTTCGATCCACATAGTGATTGTGTCGACCATGAATCCTCCCCGGGTGTCGGCTTAGGTGTGCTATCGTGCCCCACAATGCTTTCACAGTTACTGGGCATTCTAAGTAGGCCAGTATAGACCCGTTCCGTGGGGGTACATAGTGCCCCTGAAAACGGCCTTTTGGCAGAACCGCGTATATGGTGCGAGAAAGGAAACACAGATCAACTGTGTACGCTAGGGGCGATTGCTGAAAGCGTGCATACCTTATTGTTCGCATCATCGAAAGGGATGAAGTCGAAGTGGCAGAAGCAGCCGGGCCGGGAAAGACCTTGGTGATCGTCGAGTCGGCGACGAAGGCGAAGAAGATTCAGCCTTACCTCGGAGATAAGTACATCGTGGAGGCCTCCGTGGGCCATATCCGCGATCTTCCCCGCGGCGCTGCGGACGTGCCGGCTAAGTTTAAGAAGGAATCCTGGGCGCGCCTCGGAGTGAACCCGGAGGATGACTTCGCCCCGCTATATGTGGTGAGCCCCGATAAGAAGAAGAAGGTCGCGGACCTAAAATCCAAGCTGAAGCAGTGCGATCAGCTCTACCTCGCAACAGACCCCGACCGCGAGGGCGAGGCCATCGCCTGGCACCTGCTTGAGGTCTTAAAACCCAAGGTTCCGGTACGCCGCATGGTGTTCAACGAGATCACCAAATCCGCCATCCTGGAGGCGGCGGATAATACGCGCGATCTGGATTATAACCTTATCGACGCCCAGGAAACCCGCCGCATCCTCGACCGCCTCTACGGCTACGAGGTCTCCCCGGTGCTGTGGAAGAAGGTCATGCCGCGGCTTTCTGCCGGCCGCGTGCAGTCGGTGGCTACCCGCGTCATCGTCGAGCGCGAGCGCGAGCGCATGGCGTTTATCCCCGCGGATTATTGGGATCTAGCCGCTACTTTGGACACCGGCGCTGCGGATGCGGATAATCCCGCTACGTTCGACGCCCGCCTCACGGCCGTCAATAGTAAGCGCGTGGCCCTGGGCCGCGACTTTGATGACCGCGGAAACGTGAAGAGCAAGGACGTCATCGTCATCACCGAGCCGCAGGCCAAGGCGCTGGAAACCGCACTGAGCGGCGCGGACATGCAGGTCGCTGGTGTCGAGCACAAGCCTTATACGCGCAAGCCTTATGCGCCGTTTATGACCTCTACGCTGCAGCAGGAAGCCGGCCGCCGCCTGCACTTTACCTCCGAGCGCACCATGCGCATTGCGCAGCGCCTGTACGAAAACGGCCACATTACTTATATGCGTACTGACTCCACTTCGCTGTCCAAGCAGGGCCTATCAGCTGCGCGCAACTCCGCCACCAGCATCTATGGCGCAGAGTACGTTTCTGATTCCCCGCGTGTTTATGACCGCAAGGTGAAAAACTCCCAGGAGGCTCACGAGGCGATTCGCCCAGCCGGCGAGTCCTTCGCCACCCCGGGCCAGCTCTCCGGTCAATTGGACGCGGAGGAGTTTAAGCTCTATGACCTGATTTGGAAGCGCACCGTCGCCTCCCAGATGGCCGATGTCAAGGGAACCTCCATGAAGGTCACCGTGGCCGGCACCGCCACCACGGATAATGGCAGCTATGACGTGGAATTCTCCGCCACCGGCCGCACCATTACCTTCCCGGGCTTCCTGAAGGCCTATGGCGCAGATGACGCCAAGGGTGACAAGAAGGGCGAGACCCACCTGCCACATTTGGAAGAGGGTCGCGCCCTGAACGCCAAGGAGGTCTCCGCCGAGGGCCACTCCACCAACCCGCCGGCGCGCTATACCGAGGCCAGCTTGGTCAAGAAAATGGAGGACTTGGGTATCGGCCGCCCGTCCACGTATGCGTCCATTATCAAGACCATCCAGGACCGCGGCTATGTGGTCTCGCGCGGCAATGCGCTGGTGCCATCGTGGGTTGCCTTTGCCGTCGTGGGACTGTTGGAGGAGAACTTCACCGAGCTGGTCGACTATGACTTCACCTCTTCTATGGAGGATGAGCTGGACCAGATTGCTACCGGTATCGAGGACGGCACCGCCTGGCTCAATGGCTTTTATTTCGGCAACGCCGAGGCCAACGAGCAAAAGGCAGCCTCCATTGCCCGCCACGGTGGCTTGAAATCGCTTATCGACGTCAACCTAGAAGCCATCGATGCCCGCAAGGTCAACTCCCTGCGCCTTTACACCGATACCGAGGGCCGCGATGTCTTCGTCCGTGTGGGCCGCTATGGCCCGTATATCGAGCGCGCCGTTGGCACCAATGACGACGGCAGCATCGAGTACCAGCGCGCCAACCTCTCTGAAACCGTCACTCCGGACGGCTTGAACGAGGAGCTGGCGGAAAAACTCTTTGCCACCCCACAGGGCGGCCGCGAACTGGGTGAAAACCCGGCAAATGGACGCATGATTGTGGCTAAGGAGGGCCGCTTCGGCCCGTATGTCACCGAGGTTGTCCGCGATGATGAGCGGGAGAAGGCCGAGGGCGAGGCCGAAGAGGTCGTCGCCAAAGAGCGGGCCGAGGAGGATAAGCAACGCGCCGAGGAGGGCAAGCGCGCCAAGAATTGGGAGACCAAGACGGCCGCAAAGCAGAAGGAAAAGCGCGTCAAGGAGTACATCGAGAATAAGCTGAAGCCGGGTACGGCCTCACTGTTTAGCTCGATGGAACCCTCTACGGTGACTCTCGAAGAAGCCCTCCAGCTGCTGTCCCTGCCGCGCGAGGTGGGCGAGGATGACGGCGTGATGATCACCGCCCAAAATGGCCGCTACGGCCCGTACTTGAAGAAAGGGACTGATTCGCGCTCTTTGGCCAAGGAAGAGCAGATCTTCACCATTACCTTGGACGAGGCCCGCCGCATCTATGCCGAGCCGAAGCGTCGCGGCCGCGCCGCGGCCCAGCCGCCGATCAAGCAGCTAGGCGATAATGACGTCTCCGGCAAGCCCATGACCGTCAAGGATGGCCGCTTCGGCCCGTACGTCACCGACGGCACTACCAATGCCTCCCTGCGCCGCGGTGATGACCCGGAGCAGCTTACCGACGCCCGCGCGAACGAGCTCCTCTCCGAGCGCCGCGCCAAGGAAGCATCCGGCGAAACCAAGAAGAAGTCCACCAAGAAGTCCTCTAAGAAGACGACCAAGAAGAAGGCGACTAAGAAGGCCACCAAAAAGTCCACGAAGAAGGCCGGCAAGAAGGCAACCAAGAAACCATCGCCCGGCACGAAGAACGTGGTAAAGGCCGGCTCGCGCAAGAAATAACCGCGTAAGGTAGCGGGCATGAACGATTTCCTTGCCCGCACCCAGGAAGGCGCTGCGGCCCTGCGGCGCGCCGTATCCGATATCAGCGCACAGCCGCAGCTTATCGCCTCGGTCCGCGAAGACCCCGCCGTTGGCGCCGGTATCCTAGCCGGGGTCATCGCCCAAGTGGAAAAGGCCCGCACCCTGACTCGTCCTTCGGCGCTGGGCGTGGCGGCTTTAACGGCGAACCACGCCGCCTATGCCTGGAGCCTGTATCGCCGCGGCGCGCGCAACGATGCCCTGGGCTGGGGCCTGCGGGCGGCCGCATGGGGTGCGGGCGTTGCCGCTACCCGTAGCCAGCCGACGTCCGCCGCAGTGGCAGTGGGTGGCGCGGCCGTGCTTGCCACCTCGGCGCTGGCGGGCGACCCAGTGCTGCGCACCGACGCCGGCAAGGGCATGAGTCACGGCGCTAATGTGCTCGTCGCGGCCGAGGCGCTAACCGCCTTGCGTGCGGCGCTGAAGCAGCGCAAGCACAAGGCGCGGCTAGTGTGCACGGCCGAAACCGGCGCCCTAGTTATCGGCCATCTGCTGCTGATTGACGGCCTTAGCCGCACCCGAGCCCGGTAACTGCGGCTGCATCGTCGGACCATAGGAAAGGCGGCGGTGCACCGCCTCGAAGGGGCCGCGGCGGTCGAAGGCTTCCAGCACGCAGGCGAAGATGAGCGTGGCCAGCCATACCGCAAAAGCGAGCGCGCCCTGGCCAAAAGTCCCTAGCTCGTGGCCAAAGTCCAGCATGAACGGGTGCACGAGGCAGAAAAAGAGGATGGACTGCCCCACATAGCCGCTCATGGAGCGCTTGCCCAGCGCCGCAAAGGGCCATAATACTGCGGGCAGCGGTGCGCCGGCCGAAAGTCGCTCCTGTACTGGCTGCAGCACCAACGCGAGCCCGGCCAGGATGCCGGGGCCAGTGAAGACGCCGAGGAAAGAGTTGGCATTATTGGCTGCATTCGCCCAGCGCTGCTCGATGACCCCAAGCGTGCTCAAAGACCACAAGGTACCGATAACCACGGTAATGACCACCGCGATGGCCACCCAGCGCAGGAGGGTGGGGCGGTGGGAAGGGACGTCGGCAAGCACGCCTTGGCGCGCCCACACAAAGCCCACCAGCATGACGGGCAGGTACATCAATAAAATGATCGGCGTGGCCAAGGCCTGGCTGCCTAGGGTGACAAGCTGGCTGAGCAGCAAATCGGGGTAGGACTCGATGGTGCCGATGCCCTCCGTGGCCACCACGCCGAGGGGATCCAGCGCGCCGGAAATGAAGGCCACAATCCCGCCCAGCGCGCATAGTGCGAATAGAATATAGGCCACGCGCATGAGGGAGGAATCCCGCTTGCGCAGCAGGAATGCAATCACGATTCCGGCCACGCCATAGAAGAACATGATGTCGCCCCAAAACAGCAGCACCATGTGCGCCGCTCCCATCACCGCCAAGAAGGCATAGCGCTTGGCGATGACCCTGCGCGCCCCCTGCACCGGAAACCCGCGCCGCCACAGACTCAGCGCGATGAGCCCCACGCCAAAACCCAGCAGGGTGGAAAACATGGGCAGGCCGCGGTTGTGGACAAAGAAGGCGGCGAAGACGACGGCCGCCTTATCCCACACGCTGCCATCGATGATGCCGCCGAAATAACTTGCTGGCCGGTCGGTGGTGATGATCCACGCCGTGGTCATATTGGCCATGGCGATGCCTAGAAGGGCCATGCCGCGCGCCACATCGGGCACGATCATGCGGGGCCGGGGAGCTGAGCTCACTTAAAAACCTCGTTATACCTCGGAACGTTCTGCCAGGGTAGCGCGGATAGGGCGAGCCAGCTGGGTCATGCGGTGACGGCCGCGCAGCTCAATGGATTTCATCATAGTCCAGCGGGCCTGCTCGGCCTCGTTAGCGGTTTTGAGCGTGGCGGCGTTGGTCAATACTTGGCCCGGGGTGTCCTTGGCCAGCTCGGTCAGGCGCGCGGCCTCGTTGACGGCATCACCGATGACGGTATATTCAAAGCGATCGGCGCCGCCGATGTGCCCGGCGACAACGTGCCCCGCGGCCACGCCGATGCCGGCTTGCAACTCGAGTCCGCGCAATTCACTGCGCAGATCGCGGGCGGCCTGCAGGGCCATGGAGGTGGAATCATAAACGTTGAGGGGAGCGCCAAAAACTGCGAGGGCTGCATCGCCCTGGAATTTATTAATAATTCCTTTATTGCGGTGCACCACCTTGACGACGTGCTCGAAGAACTTATTGAGCTCCTCCACAACTTCTTCGGGGGAGTGGTTAACGGCAAACGTGGTGGAACCGATGACGTCAATAAAAAGCACCGCCACTTTGCGATCCTCGCCGCCTAATTCTGGGCGCTCCTCCAACGCACGTTGGGCCACCTCGCTGCCGACGTAGCGGCCGAAAATATCGCGCACGCGGTTGCGCTCCCGCAGGCCACGCATCATTTCATTGAAACCGGCTTGCAGCACGCCTAGCTCGGATCCGTCATAGATATCGACCTCGGCATTGGTCTCACCGCGGCGCACCCGATTGATGGCGTTCTGTAGCTCCACAATCGGGTCTACGACGCTCATTACCGCAAAGCTGGTGCCGATAAAACCGGTAGCCAGAGCGGTAAGCGCCAAGGCGGTAATGGCGGGAACAAGATCGCCGGCGGTTCCAGGGAAAAGCCCGGTGAGCTGGGCAATCAGCGCCAGAAGGATGCCGATGAGCGGCACCCCGGAAGTCATCAGCCAGGTGGATATCAGGCGGTATTTGATGGGTGGCTCGAGCGTGGAATCCTCAAAGCGCCGCGCCACCGCCTGGGCGGCAACTGGGCGCACAAGGCGCTCTGCCTGCAGGTAGGTCAGGATGATAACCACCAAGCCGGCCAAGGTAGCGGATACGCCTACGACAAGCCCCAAGCGGCCGGATTCGCGCCCGGAAATGACCACGGCCAAAATGATGCCGATGAGCCATACCGCGGCCGCCACTGCGGACTGGTAGACGGGGATGCGCAGCACCAGGTTGCGCACCATATTTGGATCGTGCTCGTCCGGGTTGCGCTGCCAGTCCAGCACCGGGCGGAAGAGCAGGAGGGTTACGGCAATTCCGATAATCACGGCGAAGATGAGGTACACCGCGGCGACACCCATCAAGCTTGGCAGCTCGGCGGCAAAGTCCTTGATTTCCGGCATAGGAAGGAAATAGAGGACGAATGTCATGATCGCGATGGCGCCGATGAGGTTCGCACCGAGGACTAAGGCAGCGTAGACCGGCCATTGGGTTCCCATGAGCCATCGTGCGCCGCGCAATAGTCTGTTCATGTCTTCATACTTTAGTAAGACCAGTAGGCTAGGGCGAGTGAATACCGGAAGCGTTGCGCAAAGATTGGCAGATACCCCAGGCGTGGCCCGCACCATCCTGGATGCCGCTCGGGCAGCTCGGGGGACGCCGGGGGCAGACCCGCGGGCAATGAGCCATTCCTGGCTATTTACCGGCCCGCCGGGCTCCGGCCGATCCCTGGCCGCCCTCGATTTTGCGGCCGCACTCATGTGCACGGACTCGGAAGAGCCGGGCTGCGGCCGGTGCGAGGCCTGCCAGGCAGTGCTGGATGCGAAGCAGCATACTGACTTGGTGCTGGTGGATCCGCAGGAAGTCATCATTCCGGTGGATACGGTGCGCGAGGTCATCGGCCGCGCCGCGAGCCTGCCCACGGTGGCGCCCTGGCGCGTAGTGATCTTCAACAATGCCGACCGCCTCAATAATAACGGTGCGAATGCCCTGCTCAAGACCGTGGAAGAACCGCCGGCGCGCACAGTGATCATCATGTGCGCTCCTTCCGACGCCCCCGAGGACTTCTCCCAGACCCTCCGCTCGCGCTGCCGCCACCTCTACATTCCCTCCCCGTCGGTGGAGAGTATTACCGCCCAGCTGGTCAGCGAGGGCGCCTCGGATCACGACGCCCACTTGGCCGCCCTCACCTCCCTCCGCCACGTCGGCAGGGCGCGGCGCCTCGTCAACGACCCGGCGGTACAAAAGCGCCGCGCGGTGGCCATCAACCTGGCAGAAGAGGTCTTCCACGGCTCCCAAGGCTTTCAGGCGGTCACCTCGCTGCTGAAATTGGTCGACTCGGAGGCGAAGGAATCGCATAAGGAACAAGAAGAAGCCGAACTGGCGAAGCTGGAGCAGACCCTCGGCGTAGGTGCGAAGGGCAAAGGCGCGGCTAAAGCGCAGCGCGATGCCCGATCCGCCATTAAGGAACTGCAGGAGCAGCACAAGAAGCGGGCGAAGCGGCGCGTGATCGACAACCTGGATTTAGTACTTATCGATCTCTCCGGTGTGTACCGCGATGCGCTCATGCAGAAAGTTGGCGCGCAGGTGGACCTGACCCACCCGGACTTCGCCGGTCTTTCTGGCGAGCTAGCGCAACGCGTGAGTGAGGAAGGTCTGCTGGACTGCCAGGCCGCCATCACGTTGTGCCGCGAGCAGCTCACACAAAACGTCGGCACGCAGATTGCCTTCGACGGGTTGGTGGGCCGACTGCGTCGCGCGTGCCTATAAGCGGGTGCGTAGTCGGGGGCCGATTTCTATTCCGCGGCGCCCCTAGGTTAAACTTTCTCTTGCTGCACTGGCATATGCCAAGCAGCGTGCCGCCTTAGCTCAGTCGGTAGAGCATTTCACTCGTAATGAAAAGGTCGCGAGTTCGATTCTCGCAGGCGGCTCCACAGTGGCCGCAGGTTATCTAGCCTGCGGCCTTTCGCCGTTGTGGGCACGGCAGTGGGGGCAGAGCGTTAAGCCTCGCCGTGGTTGTGCAGTAGGCGCGGGACCACCTTGCCGGTGGCGTTGCGCGGCAGCTGGGATAGGAAGTGCACATCGCGCGGCACGGAGTGATCGGCGAGCTTGGTGCGGACCCACTCGCGGATGGCGTCGGCCGTGAGGGCCTTTCCGGTGGCGTCGGCAGTAGGCACCGCCCACACGGCGATGCGCTGGAAGGTCTCGCTATCTTCCACGCCACCGGCATGGACCTCGTGGATGCCGGGCATGGCCTCGAGGACCTCGGTGACGGACTGCGGGTGGACGTTTTCGCCGCCGACAATGATCATGTCATCGGCGCGGCCGACCACGTGCAGGAAGTCGTGCTCATCGATGTAGCCCAAATCGCCGATGGAAATGAGCCCGTCCACCTTATTGAGCCGCAGGTTCGGGTTGGTATAGCCGGTCATCGCGGTGGAGTTGGTCAGGTAGATCTCTCCCACCTCGCCGCGCGGAACCGGGTGGCCCTCCTTATCGAGGATGCGCAGCTTCGTGCCCGAGGCCACGCGCCCGGCGATGGTGGGGTTGGCGGCCACCTGATCCATGGTGGCGGTCGTCGCGAGCGCGAGCTCAGTGGATCCGTATACGTTGCATAGGATGGCGCCGAAGCGCTCATTGGTCTCCTTGACCACCTCCGGAGTCAGCGCATTGCCGGCCGAGGCGATGAATTTCAGGCTCGAGGTATCGAACTCACCGGCTGGGTCCCGCTCCACTAGGCGCTTAAAGAAGATGGGGGAGGAAATCATGCCATCGAGGCGGTAGCGCTGGACATCGTCAAGCACCTGCTCCGCGTCGAATACGCGGCGGGTGACGATGGTATTGCGCAGTCCGAGTGCGATATTGATGCAGGCCCATCCCCAGGTGTGGAAGATGGAGGCGGTGATCTGCAGGCGCTGGTCGGCGCGCCATGGAATGGTATCCACGATGGAGGCCAGCACTACCGGCAGGGTCGGTTCCGGCCGCACAATGCCCTTCGGAATGCCGGTGGTGCCGGAGGACATGAGCACGATCGGGCCGTGCTTGGGGAAGCGCGGCAGCTCCACGGCCGGTGGATTCTTCACAATCTTGTCTAACTTCGGCAGCTCGCTAGCCCCGGTATCGTGCGCGATGATTACGGGGATATCGGTGTCCACGCGGTCGATGAATTCATCATCCACGACGAGCACATTGATGCCGTTTTCCTCAATGCAGCCGGCCAGCTGCTCCGGGGAGGAGCCTACGTTGAGCAGGTAAATAGAAGCGCCCACATAGCCCTTGGCGCCGAGCGGAATGATGATGCCGCGGCCGTTGCGCGCCATGACGCCGAGGCGAATCTCGGGCAGGTCCAGCGAGCGGAGGTAGCGGGCGAAGCCCTGCGTGTGGGTGCGCAGCTGGCGGTAGGTGAGGGTGCCGTCGTCGTCGATAAGCGCCAAGCGCTCCGGACAGGCAAGGTAGCCCTGCTCGATCTCGCGTGCGGTGGTAAAGCGGTAGCGGGCCAGGTTCGGCAGCAGGTTGAGCTGGGCCTTCGCGCCGCCTTGGTGGCTGATGAGTCCGGCGTTAAGAAGCGCCGGCACGAACCGGCCGAGGGCTGCAGCGTGGAATGTGAAATCAGAAAAATTCACGGTTGGGGTAGCTCCAAAAAGCGAAGATAACAAAAAGGTAACCATGGACGATATCGTGAGAGAGGCGCGCGGTGTAGCCGCCAACTCGAAATTACAGAAGTGACTACAGTTACCTGAAGTTACTGGTGTTTCTAGAAAAGGATCTCATGAAATCTCTGCAGCTCAAAGTCCTCTCCGTGGTGGCGTCCGCGCTGGCCGTCGTAGGCGTGGCAGTCGCGCCGCAGGCCACCGCCGCGGAGCGCAACCTAGTAGCCTTCGGCGATTCTGTCCTCGCGGATCCAGATGCCGGCTCCTACTTTGCTCACCGTTTCGATCCCTCTAAGGGTGTGGGCGTGGATTGCCCTACCTCCAATAACTACGCCAAGCGTGCCGGTGCCAAGCTGCGCCTTCCGGTGCGTGATTTCTCCTGCTCCGGTGCCGTGTCCATGTCTCGCGGCCCGCAGGTTTCCCAGCAGGTGGATGCGGCCATCCGTACCGGCGCGCTGAGCCCGGCTACTAACCGCGTGGTTATTACTACCGGTTTCAACGACACCTATAACCACCGCGAGCTCAACCTGCCGCAGATTCGCAAGCAGTTCGCGGACCGCACCGCCCCACAAATCGAACGCATCAAGCGCGCGGCCCCGAACGCCCGCGTCCAGATCGTTGGCTACCCCACCATTGGTTCTGGCCCGTACTACTGCCTCTTCCACTTCGGTCCGCGCCCGGCCGACTCCACCTTCCTGCCGCCAATCCAGGACTTTGAGAATAAGGCACAGTGGATGCAGGTGGACCTGGCGGCACGCACTGGCGTGCAGTTCTTGGATATGAAACCTTCCACCCGCAATAACGGCATGTGCGCCGATGCAAACCAGCGCATGTGGGCTGGTCTGGTGGACTTTACTGGTGGTGACGGCAACCTGCCCATCCACATGAACCAGCGCGGCCACGAGCATACGGCCAACGTCATCGCCCGCTCTTAAAAAATATTTTCATTAATGTGCCGATTTTGAAAATATCGGTACGCTCGGGCGCATGACTGTAAAAGCTGTTATTGCCCGTTCCAAGGGCGCGGAAGTCGAAACCGTCAATATTGTTGTCCCCGACCCCGGCCCTAATGACGTCATCGTGCGCGTGCAGGCCTGCGGCGTATGCCACACCGACCTTGCTTACCGCGATGGCGATATTGAAGACGCCTTCCCGTTCCTGCTCGGCCACGAGGCCGCAGGCGTGGTGGAGACCGTAGGTTCTGCGGTCACCCACGTGGAGGAGGGCGACTTCGTCATTTTGAATTGGCGCGCCGTATGCGGCGAGTGCCGCGCTTGCAAGAAGGGCGAGCCAAAGTACTGCTTCAATACCCACAACGCCTCGAAGAAGATGACCCTCGAGGACGGCACCGAGCTCACTCCTGCGCTGGGCATCGGTTCCTTCGCGGAAAAGACCCTGGTCCACGAGGGCCAGTGCACCAAGGTGGAAGACACTGACCCAGCCGCTGCAGGCTTGTTGGGCTGCGGCATCATGGCGGGCCTCGGCGCAGCCGTGAATACCGGTGACATCCAGCTCGGCGAGTCCGTAGCCGTCTTCGGCTGCGGCGGCGTCGGAATGGCCGCCATTGCGGGTGCCAAGCTGGCAGCCGCGGCAAAGATCATCGCCGTGGACATTGACGAATCCAAGCTGGAAACCGCCCGCGAATTCGGCGCGACCGATACTATCTGCTCCAAGGACCTGTCGGAACAGGAAGTCATCGACGCCGTCCGCGAGCTCACCGGCGGCTTCGGCACCGACGTTTCCATCGACGCCGTGGGTATCCAGCCCACCTGGCGCCAGGCCTTCTACTCCCGCGACCACGCCGGCCGCATGGTCATGGTGGGCGTGCCAAACCTCACCGACCACGTGGACATTCCCGCCATCGACCTCTACGGCCGCGGCGGTTCCATCAAGCCAGCGTGGTACGGCGATTGCCTCCCGGAGCGCGATTTCCCCGCTTATGTAGCGCTATCCAAGGCCGGCAATTTCCCGCTAGAAAAGTTCGTTTCCGAGCGCATTGCGCTTGACGACGTCGAGCAGGCCTTCGCCACCATGAAGTCCGGCAAGGTCCTGCGTTCGGTGGTGGAGTTCTAATGCGCATCGATAGCACGGTTACTTCTGGCAAGTTCCGCCTCGACGGCGGCGAGTGGGACGTGGATAATAACGTCTACGTCGTGGGCGATGACTCCAATGTATATGTGGTGGATCCCTCTCACGATCTCGATGCCGTAGCGGAGCTGGTAGGCGATCGCCACGTGGAAGGCATCCTGCTCACCCACGCGCACAATGACCACTGCGAGCTCGCCCCCGAGGCCGCCAAGCGCTTCGATACCGAGGTTTACCTGCACCCGGACGATGACATGCTGTGGCAGGAATCCAACGGCGATGCCCCATATACGCCGCTGGCGGATCGCGGTCAATTCGATATCGGCGGCGAGAAAATCACGGTCTACCACACCCCAGGCCACTCGCCGGGCTGCGTGGTGCTGCACGTGGGCGAGACGCTGCTGTCGGGCGATACGCTCTTCAATGGCGGCCCTGGTGCCACTGGCCGCAAGTACTCCGACTTCGATGTGATCATCGAGTCGCTGAAGAACGTGGTCTTCACCCTGCCGGAGGACACCAAGGTCCTGCCGGGGCATGGCGACGCCACCACGGTGGGTGCCGAGGCCGCACGCCTCGACGAATACATCGAGCGCGGTTACTAGCTGTTAGTACGCCCGCAGGTACTCGCCGTAGCCGGACTTAAGCAGCGGCTCGGCGAGTGCTTCTAGCTGGGCGCGGTCGATAAAGCCCGCCTCATAGGCAGCAACCTCGGGCGATCCGATAACGATCCCGGTGCGCTTTTGCATCACCTCAACATAGGCAGAAGCCTCGCTCATGGAGTCCACCGTGCCGGTATCGAGCCAGACGCTACCGCGGTGCAGGCGCTGGACATTCAGCTCGCCGCGGCGCAGGTATTCCTCGTTAACCGCCGTGATTTCCAGCTCGCCGCGGCCGCTGGGCTGGATGCCCTTGGCAATGTCCACGACGGAGTTGTCATAGAAATACAAGCCCACCACCGCGTGGTTTGAGCGCGGGACCTCCGGCTTCTCTTCGATGCTGAGCGCATGCCCCGCAGCATCGAATTCCACCACGCCGTAGCGCTGCGGATCCGAGACCTCGTAGGCGAAGATGATGCCACCCTCCGGATCCTGGCAGTGGGTGAGCTCGCCGCCGAAGCCGTGGAAGATATTATCGCCGAGCACGAGTGCGACGCTGTCATCGCCAATGAAATCCTCGCCAATCAAGAAGGCCTGCGCGAGCCCCTCCGGCCGCGGCTGGACCGCATAATCGATCATGAGTCCGAGCTGGGAGCCGTCACCAAAGAGGCGTTGGAAGGCACCCGCATCCTCCGGGGTGGTGATGATGAGGATTTCCCGAATCCCCGCCTGGATGAGCGTGGTCAGCGGATAGTAAATCATCGGCTTGTCATAGATGGGCATGAGCTGCTTCGAGATGCCCTTGGTAATCGGGTAGAGCCGCGTGCCGGAACCGCCGGCTAAGATGATGCCCTTCATTTAATCCTCCGGGTAGAGCGCCAGGTACAGGGCCAGCGCGGCGCGCCAATTCTGCGGCTTGAAACCGGTGGCCTCGACTTTATCCAGCGCAAACGTCGATTCCTTGGGCCGCGGCGCCTCCGGTCCCGCGATTTCGCGGTACTGCTCGGTCGTCACTGGCGTGACCTCGGACGGATCGTGGCCGAGCCCGATGAATACCGCCATGGCAATCTCATCGCGGCCCACGGTATCGCCCGAATTGGATAGGTTATACACGCCGTAATCCGCGTCGGACTTGAGCAGGTGCACGATGCCCTTGGCTAGGTCCTCGGCAAACGTGGGGCGGCCACGCTGGTCATGGATGACCTTCGGCTCCACGCCCTTATTAGCCAGCCGGCGCATGGTGGACATGAAATTTTCCCCATCGCCAAAGACCCACGAGGTGCGAATGACATAGTGCTGCGGCGCGGTCTGCACTGCGGTATCACCCGCGGCTTTCGACGCCCCGTACGCACTGAGCGGCGACGGCAACTCCGCCTCGGTGTGGACCTCGTTCGCCCCATCGAAGATATAGTCGCTCGAGACATGCACCAGCGTGATCTGGTTTTCTGCGGCGATGCGTGCCAGCTTTGCCGGTCCTTCCGCGTTGACGGCCCAGGCAGCGGCGCGGTCGTTTTCGGCGCCGTTGACGTCGTTGTACGCCGCGCAATTAATGATGGTCGAGTACTGCTTCCAATTTCGCTCCGGCGGATTGGTGATGTCGAAGTCGGCGTGGGAGCAGAATTCGGCGTCGCCAAGCAGGCGCTTCAGTGCCCTCCCCAACTGCCCATTCGCACCCGTGACGAGGATGCGCCGGGCGGGCATCGGGCTCACCTCTTCGAGGCTGGGGTGCTGCTTGTCTTTCTCAGAAACCTCGGTGGGCACCATCGGCCAGTCCACGATGTCGAGGTTCACCGCGGCATAGCGCGCTTCGGACGACCAGTGCTCATTGACCAGGTAACTATAAGAGGTATCCTCCAGCGCTTGAAAGCCATTGGCGACGCCTCGCGGCACAAACACCGCCGTCTCCGGCCCAATCTCGTGGGTAATAACCTCGCCGAAGCTCTCCGACCCCTCGCGCAGGTCGCACCACGCACCAAAAATCTTGCCCTGCGCCACCGAGATGAGTTTGTCCCAAGGTTCGGCGTGCAGCCCGCGGGTAGCGCCGGCGTGGTTGAAGGAAATATTGTTCTGCACCGGCTGAAAGCTCGCGAGTTCGGGCGCGAGACCGGTGAGCTTTTCCCGCTGCCAATTTTCTTTGAACCAGCCGCGATTGTCCCCGTGCACGTCGAGGTCGATGATGAGTAGTCCCGGGATGGCGGTTTCAGTTATGCGCATGTCTACTGTCCTTGCTGCTTGTAGCGGGTCTCTACGTCTTCTTTCTCGGGCTTCCACCAGTCTTCGTTATCGCGGTACCACGCGATGGTGTCTTGGAGGCCGGCGCGGATATCCGTAAACCGCGGGGCCCAGCCCAGCTCGCGGCGCAGCTTGGTGGCATCCATGGCATAGCGCTGATCATGGCCGGGGCGGTCCGCCACGTGCTCATAGAGCGCGCGTCCATCGCGGGTGTGGCCCATGATCTCGCAGATAAGCTCGATGACCTGCTTATTGCTGATATCTGGCTGATCCGCGCCGATAGCGTAGGTCTCTCCAATCCGGCCGCGCTCTAGGATGGCGAGCACTGCCTCGTTGTGGTCATCGGCATGAATCCAATCGCGGACCTGCTCGCCCGTCCCATAAAGCTTGGGCGTGCGGCCGGAGAGAATATTGGTGATCTGGCGGGGAATGAACTTCTCGATGTGCTGATACGGCCCATAATTATTGGAGCAATTCGAGATGGTGGCGCGCAGCCCAAAAGAACGCACCCATGCGCGCACGAGGTGGTCAGAACCTGCCTTGGTGGCGGAGTACGGGCTGGAGGGGGCGTAGGCGGTGTTCTCGTCAAACTTGGTTTCTGCCCCAATCTCGAGATCACCGAAAACCTCGTCGGTGGAGACATGGTGGAAGCGGGTATCGTGCTTCCGGCACGCCTCCAACAGCGTGAACGTGCCCACGATATTCGTGTGGAGGAAGGGGGAGGGGTCACGCAAAGAATTGTCGTTATGGGATTCGGCGGCGAAGTGAACTACTACATCGGCGGCAGCGACGAGCGGTTCTACCGTCGCAGAATCGGCGATATCACCCTCGACGAAGTCAATATCCAGATCGGCGAGGTTGGCGCGGTTTCCGGCGTAAGTGAGCTTATCAAGCACCGTAACGCGGGTATCGGGGCGCGCCTGGCGCATGAGGCGCACGAAATTGGCGCCGATAAAACCGGCGCCGCCAGTGACGAGCATCGTTTGCATGGTTATCCAGTGTAGGGCAGTCGGACGGGCTGCTGTGGCAGGCCGCGGGCCCGCGCGCAAGAGGTCAGGCCGCGCCCGAGGGAGACGGTGGTGGCGAGGGCGGATCCGTGAGCCTGCGTCCCGGGGCTTGTTCCGCGGCGGGGTGGTCGTTGACCTCTACTGTGGGCGATAGCCCGCTCGCGTGCGCGGCCCGGTAGCCCACCCGGCCGGTGCCGGGGTCCCGTTCGGCGTGACCCATTCCGTTGCGGCCATCGCGGTAGTCGTTATTGTCCACGTGGTGGCGACGGCACAGCAGCGTCAGATTTTTTAGGTCGGTGGCGCCGCCGTGAGACCAAGCCTGCAGATGGTGGACATCGCAGTCCTGCCAGGGGCGGTGGCACTCGGGGTGGGTGCAGACAAGCTCGGAGGCCGCGAGGGCGAGCTTCTGCCAGAGGGAAGCGGTGCGTTTGGTGCGGCCAAGTTCGAGGGGAAAGCCCTTCTCATCCACCGCACAGAAGAAATCGTGCTGCGCGGCACCCAAGCGGAGGAGATCGAGCGGAGAAAGCTCGATGCCGGTGCTGGTGGCGAAGCGGGTATCGCCGCCCATCGCCTCCAGTTCTTCCAAGGTGGTGGCGACGAAGAAAGAACCAAGGCCCGCTGAGTCCTTTTGGGTGGCAGAAAGGTAGCTCGACAAGGCAGCGGTCAATTGGTCCGCCATGCGCTGGGCATAAGTGCGGGTATCATCCTCGGCGCTGAGATCGGCGCTGCCTTTATTTTTGGCGGGAGCAAAGGCACTGGCAAGGATGGCGGCCGCGGAGGCGTCGAGGTATCCGGAGATATGCACACCGCCGTCAGCATCTTGGCGGGAGATGCTAAAGCGCCGCTTGCGGGTAGCGGCGTGCGGATCGGGCTCGCCGGCAGGATTGAGGGCGTGCTTATTCGCCTTGCGAACTGCCTTACGCAGCCACTCGCGTAAGGAATCGAAGGAGCGGCGCTTGGCCTGCTCGAGGGCCTGGTTGCGCAGCTCGCTTGGGCCGGGGATGGCGTACTTGCTGAGGCTGCGCAGCTCATTCTCGATGAGGTTAAGGATGCGCTCAGGGATAGGCTCTTCTTCGAAAAGCTTCTTGCGGCGCTTTTCCTCTTCGCGGCGCTCGCGGTCGGCGCGGCGGCGGGCTTCTTCCTCGGCCTGTGCGCGTGTGGCGTCATCAGCATCGGGATCAGCAGGTGGGGGAGTGGGCTCCGGTTCGGGGATAGGGGCAAATAGGTTGCGCCCATTGCGCAGACGGGCGGCGGCTTCGGACTCGCTAAGACCTAGGCGGGCGGTCAGGTAGTCCTTGGCTTTGGAGGAGCCCACGCGGCGGCCGGCGTCATCGCGCTCCGCGATGAAGGCGAAGGCAGCGTCAATAGCGGCCTTGTTGCCCAGCGCCCTTTCCAAGTGCTCGAAATGAGGGTGAAGAAGCTCGAAAGAGAGGTCGGAGGGATCCTGCATGAGGCCGCGCAGTTGGGTTAACCCGGCGGCAACTTGGGCGATGGCGGAGTCTATCTCCGCGTGCTTGGTGGTCTGCATAATCCCTCCCCTCCTGTTCGTTTACATGTTCTATTCTATCTAGATAAAACACCCCGTCAACAGGAAAGAAGGGATTGGTCAATAGATTAGACAATCCCCAAACAAACGCAGGGCCAAAACCACTAACTCGGGAATGAAGGAAGGGCCGTGTGGTTGAGCCAAGCGTCTACGGTGGCGTCGAAAAGCGCGGCATCAGGAGCGGTGGCGCGGAAGGAATTTAGCAACATGGAAGGCTCCACCACCGAATGCTGGTGCTCGGTGAGGTAGCTGCGGAGGGTGCTAAAGAAGGCGTCGCCAAGCAGGCGGTGAATGGCGTGCACGGTCAAAGCACCGCGCTTATACACGCGGTCATCGAACATATCGCGCGCACCCGGATCGGAAACGGTGAGGTTCTGCGCCTTGCGGCCTAGGACGTTGTAGTGGGACCGTGCTGCCTCGCGCGCGGTGGTCTCGCCCTTGTGCTCGGCCCATAACCACTCGCTGTAGCAGGCAAAGCCCTCATTGAGCCAGATATCCTTCCACTCGCCTAGGCCCACGGAATTGCCAAACCACTGGTGGGAAAGCTCATGCGCGATAAGGCGCTCGAAGGCGTGGTCTCCCTTCACATGGTTGGATCCAAAGATAGAAAGCCCCTGCGCTTCGAGCGGAATCTCCAACTCATCTTCCGTGATGACCACCTGGTAATCCGCAAACGGGTAGCGGCCATAAATGGAGGTAAAGAAGTCCACCATCTCCTGCTGCTGGGCAAATTCATTCAGCACCCGCTCGCGCAGCGCGGCTGGAGCCCAAGCCCGAGTGGAAGGGCCCAAGGCAAAACTGGAAAACTCACCTACCTGCACCGTAGCCAGGTAGGTGGCCATGGGCTGGCGGGTACGGTAATGCCAGCGCGTGGTGGAGCCGCCCGCCCTGCGGGAGACGAGGTCGCCATTAGACACAACGATAAAGGGATCATCGGCCGTAATGATGATGTCATAGAGCGCCTTTTCAGACGGTGTATCGTCGCAGGGGAACCAGCTCGGCGCGCCATTGGGCTGGCTAGCCACCAGCGAGCCGGACTCGGTTTCTTCCCAACCAATCTCGCCCCAGGTGGTGCGGATGGGGCGAGGGCTACCGCCGTAGCGAATAACCAGATCAAACTCCGTACCGGCGGCGATTTCCGCAGCGAAACGAAGACGCAACTTACCGGAAGACTGGCGGAACTTTGCCACCCGCGGTGCACCCTTCGCGGTCACGCGACGGGCCACCATCGCCCCGCCCAAATCCAAGGTCAAAGACGTTAAATCGGCGGTCGCTCGGATTGTTAAAACGGCCTCGCCGTGGAGCAAGTTGGGCTCCACGCGGTAGGTCAGATCCAGCGTGTAGTGGGACACCTCAAATCCGAGGTTAAAATCCACGCCGGTATAAGGGTCAGTGTGGGTACGCGAAAGGGCGGTAGGAAGCAACTTCATAATGCTGCAAGCCTACCGCCCTTTTAGCCGCGGAAAGAAACGAGCTTATTTATTGAAAGCGCGCTCGAAGACCGGCCAAGAATCCTTGAGGTCCGCAATCCAGTGCGGCCAGGAGTGGGTGCCGGTATTGCGGAAGTTATAGGTAGCCGGGATGCCAGCCTGGTCCAACTTGGCCTTGAAGTTGTGGGTGCAGTAGTTCACGCCAGCTTCGATGGCACCGCCCTCACCCTGCAGGACAGCGGAGCCTGCCGCGGCCGCCGCAGGGTTCGTGCCCTGAGCCACGTGATAGGAGAAGGTATCCTCCTTGCCGGCCAGACCGGAACCGGAGGAGATGTACAGCTCCGTGCCGCGCAGCTTCTCGTGGTTCATCATCGCATCGTTATAGCGGTTGGTGGGGGAACCGAAGGGGCCCCACATCTGCTCTGCGGAAGCGCCACCGCGGTTAACGGTGAGCTCAACGGCCTTGTGCTCTACCGGATAGGCGGTAGCCGCACAGCCGGCGTAGGAACCAACGGCGTCATAGAAGCCTTGGTTATGCTCCGCCAGTAGCAGGGAGGAGGTAGCGGACATGGACATACCCGCGATGGCGCGGTGGTTATCGGCCTTGATGTGTCCCTCGATAGCGCCCGGCAGTTCCTTGGTGAGGAAGGTTTCCCACTTCTGCGGGCCCTTAAGATACTGGGAGTTCGGCTCGGATACCCAGTCGGTGTAGTAGGAGAAGGCACCAGCCTGCGGGATGACCACGTTGACGTTCTTGGAGTGGTAAAAATCCACGGCATCGGAAAGCTTCAGCCAGTCCATGTCCTGCTCCGCGCCGCCTGCGCCATTAAGCAGGTAGATGGTCGGGCGGTTCTCATCCGTCGCGCGAATGACAGCCAGCGGAATCTTGCGGCCGTTCATAGCCGGGGAGGTGGCCTGCAGCTTATCGACGCGCGGATCGTCCTTGTACTTCTGGTACCAGGTCTGCTGCTCCAACTCCGGGGTGACCTCTAGTGGGGCCAGGGTGGACTGGGCGGCGTTGCCTGCTACCTGCTGCGGGGTGAGCTGTGCGGCGCCCGCCATCGGGGCGCTAGCCAAGCCTGCGCACACTGCGGTGGCGGCCAGGATGGAGCTAAGACGCTTCATTGTGCTTCTTTCCTGTAGTTAATGAACTCGTTGATTATACTTCTGCGCTACTTATTCCGCAGCGCCGGCAGCCTCTGGAGCTTCGGCTTCCTTGCCCTCGACGAAGTCCTTATCAGGGGACTGGTCAGCGGCGCTCGGGGCGTCCTTGATCTGCGCATTTTCCTGAGCCTGCGGCGCATCGATGGAAAGCTCGTTGGGCTTTACTTCCGGCTCGGCCGGAGCTTCTGCGGCGTCCTTGTTAAAGCCACGCTCGAAGGTCTTCCACGAGGAGAAGATGTCATCGCGCCAGCCCGGCCAGGAGTGGGTGCCGGTATTGCGGAAGTTCCAATCCGCCTTCATGCCCTGGGAATCCATCTTGGCCTTGAGATCGTGGGTGCAGGAGCTCATAGCAGCCTCGATGACGCCGCCCTCCACGATGAGGGTGGACGATCCCTTAGCGCCCCAGTCATTGGCACCGCCCAAACCGCTATTCACGGAGACGTAGGTCTCGGATGGGCCCAAATTCTTCGGGGTGGCATTGACCAATGCGTCGTTGTACACGTTGTACTCACTGCCCATAGCGCCCCACATCTGATCGGCCGAGCCGCCGCCGCGGTTGACAGTCAGCTGGGTGTACAGGCGCGGCAGCGGGCGAGAGGTAGCCGCGCAGCCGGAGAAGGAGCCCACCGCGTTGTAGAAGCCCGGGTTGTGCTCCGCCAGCAGCAGGGAGGAGGTAGCGGCCATGGACATGCCAGCGATGCCGCGCTTGCCATTGCCTCCGATATGATCCTCTAGAGCGCCTGGCAGCTCCTTGGTCAGGAAGGTCTCCCACTTCTGTGGGCCCTTGAGGTAGCCGGCATCCGGCGTAGAAACCCAGTCAGTGTAGTAGGAGAAGGCACCGGCCTGTGGGATGACCACATTGACGTCCTTGGACGTGTAGAAATCCACCATGTCCTGCACGCCCTCTTGCTCTGGGTTGACGTCGCGCTTCGCGGTGGCGGTGATCCAGTCCATGCCCTGCTCAGCGCCGCCCGCGCCGTTGAGTAGGTACAGGGTGGGGCGCTTCTTTTCAAAGTTGCCGTCTGGGGAGATGACCGCAAGCGGGACCTCGCGGCCACCCATGGCGGCGGAGGTAGCCGTCATGACCTTGACGTGGTTGCCGTAGTGGTTGCCCTGGGCGCTCTTGTGGCCGAAGGCATAACCCTTCCACTTGTCCTTGTCCTTTAGTCCGGCAATATCTACCACGCGGTTTTCGCCCTCGGTGGTGATGGCGTAGTTGATATTTTCCGGATCTGCCGAGTCAGTGAGGTTTACCTCGCGGATGGTGGATGGGGTGGCGTCCCCCTGAATCTTGGCCGGCTCGACGGCGGAGGCGATAGGGGCGGAGAGGACTCCTGCCGCGATGGCGATGCCTGCGACGCTGGAGCCGATAGAGCGCAAAGTATGCATATTTTTAGCTTCCTCGAGTTAAGAGAATCTTCTCAGTAGGTATCGTTCCGCATAGCGGGAGTGTTAGCAAGACTCTATGCCTTAATAGCCCTTTTAATGTAGCAAAACCTGTGACGCATGTGGTTTGTGTGTCATAATTCTGAACGCAGCGCTAACCCAGCGCTCATGTAACGGCGGCGCTACAATTCCCGTTAGTTCTAAACGTGTGAATAGTGCGGTCCCATCCGCGGGCCCATCCCTCGCTCTAGGCAAAAACAGAAAGAAGAAAAATGAACGTTTTCGATTCCATCCTCGTATCCATCAACGAAGTTCTGGGCCAGTTCCTGCATATGGGTTCCTCCATGTCCTCCAACGCTGCCCTGGCTCTCGGCCTGTTCTAAAATACCGAGCCCATAGCCCTGCACGACGTCGCGCGCTTGCCGACGTCACCGTGCAGGGCCTTTGTGCGTTTTACCCCCGAAGCGTGGGGTACACGGGCAAAAGAGTGTGACCCAATGCGCGACATGGAGGGGAAAGTTACGTATCCTGTAGGGCGTGACTAATGAACATTATGACGTAGTAGTACTCGGCGCGGGCCCTGGCGGCTACGTGGCCGCCATCCGTGCAGCTCAGCTTGGTAAGAAAGTTGCCGTAATCGAGAAGCAGTACTGGGGTGGTGTCTGCCTCAACGTAGGCTGCATCCCTTCCAAGGCACTGCTGAAGAACGCTGAGGTTGCCCACACCTTCAACCATGAAGCAAAGGACTTCGGCATCTCCGGCGATGTTTCCTTCGACTTCGGTGTAGCCCACAAGCGTTCCCGCAAGGTTTCCGCGGGCATCGTCAAGGGCGTTCATTACCTGATGAAGAAGAACAAGATCACCGAGATCAACGGCCTTGGCTCCTTCAAAGATGAGAAGACTATTGAAATCACTGACGGCGATGACAAGGGCAAGACCGTCACCTTCGATGACTGCATCATCGCTACCGGCTCCGTGGTCAAGTCCCTGCCGGGCGTAGAGCTCGGCGGCAACATCGTGTCCTACGAGGAGCAGATCCTCAACGATGAGGCCCCGAAGTCCATGGTTATCGTCGGCGCTGGCGCCATCGGCATGGAATTTGCTTATGTTCTGTCCAACTACGGCGTGGACGTCACCATCGTGGAGTTCATGGACCGCGTCCTGCCGAACGAGGACAAGGACGTCTCCAAGGCCATTGCCAAGGAGTACAAGAAGCTCGGCGTCAAGCTGCTGACCGGCTACAAGACCACCTCCGTGAAGGACAACGGCGATAATGTCACCGTTGAGGTCGAGTCCAAGGATGGCTCCAAGCAGGACACCCTCACCGTGGACCGCGCCATGATTTCCATCGGCTTCGCCCCACGTACCGAGGGCTTCGGCCTGGAGAACACCGGCGTTGAGCTCACCGAGCGCGGCGCCATCGCCATCGATGACACCATGCGCACCAACGTGGACCACATCTACGCCATCGGTGACGTCACCGCGAAGCTGCAGCTCGCACACGTTGCTGAGGCACAGGGCGTTGTCGCCGCAGAGACCATCGCCGGCGTGGAGACCCAGCTTCTGGGTGACTACATGAACATGCCGCGCGCTACCTTCTGCAACCCGCAGGTCGCTTCCTTCGGCTACACCGAAGAGGCCGCAAAGGAGAAGTTCGCGGACCGCGATATCAAGGTCGCTACCTTCCCGTTCTCCGCCAACGGCAAGGCTGCCGGTCTCAACGAGACCGCGGGCTTTGTCAAGCTCATTGCGGATGGCGAGTATGGCGAGCTCATCGGCGGCCACATGGTCGGCTCCAATGTCTCCGAGCTGCTGCCGGAGCTGACCTTGGCGCAGCGCTTCGACCTCACCGCTGAGGAAATCGGCCGCAACGTTCACACCCACCCGACCCTCTCTGAGGCCATGAAGGAAGCTGCCGAGGGCATCGGCGGCCACATGATTAACCTCTAAGCAGGGGCGCTTGGCGACGTCGCCTTGAGCGCAACACCCACGGCACCGCGCCGTCCCCCGCCCACCGGGCAAAGGGACCGCGGTGCCGTTTTGTATGTCTACGCCCCCGAAAAGGCTCGTCGTGGTGATGTGTAACTAGTACGGTGCCACCGCTGAGCGGTGGGCATCGATGCTGATGACCTCGTTAATGGGTGGGAAGGCGCGCTGCGCACAATTCTCGCGCGGGCAGGTGCGGCAACCGGAGCCGATAGGGGTAGCAGAAGAGAGATCTTTGAGGTCGAGACCTTCTGCGTAGACGGTGCGGTCGGCGTGGCGAGCCTCGCAGCCCAGGCCAATGGCGAAAAGCTTATTGGTATCGCCAAAGCGGCCTTGATGGTGCTGTACCGCGCGGGAGATCCACAGGTAATTGCGGCCATCGGGCATCTGGGCCAACTGACGGGAAATAATGCCCGGCTGGGTGAAGGTCTCGTAGACATTCCACAGCGGGCAGGTGCCGCCATTATTGGAAAAGTGCACGCCGGTGGCGGATTGTCGCTTGGACATGTTTCCGGCGCGGTCGACGCGGACGAAGGTAAAAGGAATGCCGCGCAGGTTATCGCGCTGCAGGGTGGACAGCCGAGAGGCGACGGATTCATAGCCCACTCCGAAGACCTGGCAGAGGTATTCCACGTCGTAGCCGGAGCGTTCAGCCTCAGAATGTAGCAGGGTATAGGGCATCACGGTGGCGGCGGCGAAGTAGCTGGCCAATCCGCGTTGTGCTAGGTTACGCGAGGCATCCGAGGTAAACGGCTCATTTTTTACCAAAGATGCGATCTCCTCGCCAGCCTCGAGGAAGCTCAGCTCCGCGGCCATGCGGAAGGCGCGTTGCCCTTCGCTTAAGCGCGAGGCGAGCCGAAATTCGCCGGTCTCGCGGTCGAAGCTGTGCAGCGTGCCATCCATCTGTGAGGTGATGTGAATGTCTACGTTGTGGAGATCGCGCAGGCGCTGGGCTAGGGCATGTTCGGTGTCGCGGATGCCGAATTGGGTGACCGAGAGGGCGTCGGCAAGCTGCTCCGCATGGTGGTCCAGGCCGTCCAAGTAGTTCTGGCGGGCATAGAAGAAATCGCGCACCTCATCGTGCGGCATGGACAGTGCCTGGGTGGCCTCGGTGGTGCGGCGGGTATCGGTGGCGAGTGAGAGCTTATCGCGCACATTGCGATAGCGGCGGTGGACATCCACCAGCGTGCGGGCGACGGTGGGGTGGTTATAGACCAGCTCGGAGAGCTCCTGCAGCTCGACGGGGGAGGGGCACAGCTCCTTGTCCTGGATGACGTCCTGGATCTCCGCGAGGAGGCGCGAGTCATCGTCGCGGGAGAAGAAGGTGGCGTCAACTCCGAAGACCTCGGTGATGCGAAGGAGGACCGGAACGGTAAGTGGCCGAACGTCGTGCTCGATCTGGTTGACGTAGCTGGCCGAAAGGCCCAGCGTGGCGGCTAAGGAAGCCTGTCTGAGATCGCGCTCACGGCGAAGTTGGCGAAGGCGGGATCCCACATACGTCTTACTCATGCCGGAAAGGTTACTGGGTGGCCTGCGCGTGTGCACCTTAATCGCAAAGATCTTGTGAAGAATATTCACCCTCCTGTGGGGAATATGTGGGTTTCATGCGAAAGTTTGACACATAAAGGGGTAAGGGGATCACTCCCGTAACACTGGGTGACCAAGTTCACAACTGGAGGAAGATTTACGCAACGTCAATATTGCGAAATTGCGAGCAGCCAAGGTAGTGACGTTTTGAATCCGGCCATCTAAGGCAACCCTTACCTAAAAGAATTCTGAGTTTAACCGTACCGCCGTACCGTTAGATGAAACGCCGCCGGAATTGACTGGTAACCAGCGGTTAAGCCCAGTTAAGGTGAGGACGACAATGGAGGTGTCATGACTTTAAGAAATCCCGACCGTGAGGCAGTAGCTCACGGCCACATTACTAACGAACCAATCCGTCAGAAGCCGGGAGTGCCCTCTTGGGTTCTGAAGCTCATCATGGCCGTCACCGGCCTGCTATTTGCACTTTTCGTCGTCGGCCACATGGCCGGCAACCTGAAGCTGTACTTGCCGGCTGAGGGCGGCGACGAGGCTCTTGATGAATATGGTGCATTCCTGCGCTCCATGGGCGAGCCACTGTTCCCGCATGAGGGTGCGTTGTGGATCATCCGCGCGGTCCTGCTGGTTGCCATCATCGCCCACATCTATGGTGCGTTTGCCCTCACCGCACGTTCCAAGGCCTCCCGCGGCAAGTTCCGCCGTAGCAACCTGATGGGCGGCCTTGATTCCTTCGCCACCAAGTCCATGCTGGTTACCGGCATCGTTTTGCTGCTGTTTATCATCTTCCACTTGCTGGACCTGACCTTGGGCGTACAGCCCATCGCCCCAGGTGACTTCGTGGAGGGTGCGGTGAAGGCCAATATGATCGCAACCTTCAGCCGCTGGCCGGTCACCATCGTGTATGTGATCGCCATGTGCTTCCTGTTCCTGCACCTCACCCACGGCATTCGACTCGCCGCTTCTGACCTGGGTATCACCGGTGCGAAGTGGCGTCAGACCTTCCTGATCCTGGCGTACGTCATCCCGGCCGTTGTCTGCATCGGCAACATCGTTATGCCTTTGTCCGTTGCCCTGGGCTTGGTCAGCTAAAGGAGTTAGAAACCCATGACTAATACTGAACTCAAGCGCGAGCATCCCAAGTTCTCGCATCCGCAGTCCATCGTTCCGGGCGTATCTGCCGGCAACATTCTGGAATCCCACGAGCCGCACGGCGTGCCGATGAAGGATATGTGGTCCCACCAAAAGGACCACATGCAGCTGGTTTCCCCACTGAACCGCCGTAAGTTTGAGGTCCTCGTGGTTGGTACCGGCCTGTCCGCCGGCGCCGCTGCGGCCGCACTGGGCGAGCTGGGCTACAAGGTAAAGGTATTTACCTACCACGACTCCCCGCGCCGCGCGCACTCCATCGCAGCGCAGGGTGGCGTCAACGCCTCCCGTGCCAAGAAGGTGGACAATGACTCCGCCTACCGCCACACCAAGGACACCGTCAAGGGCGGCGACTACCGCTGCCGCGAGTCCGACTGCTGGCGCCTGGCCAACGAGTCCGTGCGCGTTATTGACCACATGAACGCCATCGGCGCACCATTCGCCCGCGAGTACGGCGGCACCCTGGCTACCCGTTCCTTCGGTGGTGTACAGGTCTCCCGCACCTACTACACCCGTGGTCAAACAGGCCAGCAGCTGCAGCTGTCCACCACTTCGGCGCTCTACCGCCAGATTGGCCTGGGCAACGTGGAGCTCTTCGCTCACAACGACCTGCAGGACATCATCGTCTACAACGACAATGGCAAGAAGCGCGCTGGCGGCATCGTTACCCGCAACCTGATCACCGGTGAGCTCAAGGCCTTCACCGGCCACGCAGTCGTGCTGGGTACCGGCGGCTACGGCAACGTCTACCACATGTCCACCCTGGCTAAGAACTCCAACGCCAGCGCCATGATGCGTGCGTACGACAGCGGTGCTTACCTGGCTTCCCCAGCCTTCGTGCAGTTCCACCCGACGGGCCTACCGGTCAACTCCGATTGGCAGTCCAAGACCATCCTGATGTCGGAGTCCCTGCGTAACGACGGCCGCATTTGGTCCCCGAAGAAGGAAGGCGACGACCGCGACCCGAATACCATTCCGGAAGAAGAGCGCGACTACTTCCTGGAGCGCCGCTACCCGGCATTCGGCAACCTGGTTCCGCGTGACGTTGCTTCCCGTGCTATCTCCCAGCAGATTAACGCTGGTCTGGGTGTTGGCCCGCTGCACAACTCGGTGTACCTGGACTTCCGCGACGCCATCGAACGCCTGGGTAAGGACAAGATCCGCGAGCGCTACTCCAACCTCATCGAGATGTACGAAGAGGCCATTGGCGAGTCCGCTTACGAAACTCCGATGCGTATCGCTCCGACCTGCCACTTCACCATGGGTGGCCTGTGGACCGACTTCAATGAGATGACCTCCATCGACGGCCTCTTTGCCGCCGGTGAGTGCTCCTGGACCTACCACGGTGCTAACCGCCTGGGTGCTAACTCCCTGCTTTCGGCTTCCGTTGACGGCTGGTTCACCTTGCCGTTTACCATCCCGAACTACTTGGCTGACCACCTCAATGAGGAGAAGCTGGCGGAGGATTCCCCAGAGGCACAGGCAACCCTGGCTCAGTCCCAAGAGCGCATCGACCGCCTCATGGGCGTGCGCGGCGAGAACCCGCACGGTCCTTCCTACTACCACCGCCAGCTAGGCGACATCCTGTACCACGGCTGCGGTGTGTCCCGTAACGTGGAAGACCTCAAGGAAGCCATCACCAAGATCCGTGAGCTGCGCGAGGACTTCTGGGCTAATGTCCGCATCCCGGGCGAGGCCAACGACATGAACCAGGTGCTGGAATACGGCCTGCGCGTTGCCGACTACCTGGACCTGGGCGAGCTCATGTGTGTTGACGCCCTGGACCGCGACGAGTCCTGTGGCGCTCACTTCCGCGAGGACCACCTCACCGAGGACGGCGAGGCAGAACGCGACGACGAGAACTGGTGCTTCGTTTCCGCCTGGGAGCCGGGCGCTAATAAGAACGAGTTCATCCGCCACGCCGAGCCGCTGTACTTTGATTCGATCCCGCTGATGACAAGGAACTACAAGTAATGAAACTGACACTTGAGATCTGGCGTCAAGCCGGACCGACCCAAGAAGGCCACTTCGAGACCGTCCAGGTGGACGATGCCTCTGAGCAGATGTCCATCCTGGAACTGCTGGACCACGTCAACGAGGGCTACATTGAGCGCGGCGAGGAGCCCTTCGCCTTCGCCTCTGACTGCCGTGAGGGCATTTGTGGTACCTGTGGTCTGACCGTCAACGGCCGTCCACACGGCCCTGGACAGAACACCCCGGCCTGCCAGCAGCGCCTGTTCAACTTCACCGAAGGACAGACCATCAAACTGGAGCCATTCCGTTCCGCTGCCTACCCGGTTATCAAGGACATGATCGTCGACCGTGCGGCACTGGATCACGTGATGGAGCAGGGCGGCTACGTCTCCATGGATGCTGGTACCGCTCCGGATGCGGATACCCTGCACGTCAACCATGAGACTTCCGAGTACTCGCTGGACCACGCTGCCTGCATCGGCTGCGGCGCCTGCGTTGCTGCTTGCCCGAATGGTGCTGCACACCTGTTTACCGGTGCGAAGCTGGTGCACCTGTCCCTCATGCCGCTGGGTAAGGAAGAGCGTGGCCGCCGTGCCCGCAACATGGTCGATGACCTGGAAGCCAACTTCGGCCACTGCTCCCTCTACGGTGAGTGCGCTGATGTTTGCCCGGCCGGCGTTCCCCTGACCGCAGTATCCGCGGTTACCCGCGAACGTGCACGTGCTGCTTTCCGTGGCAAGGACGACTAAGCTAAGGTTATTCCGTAGGAATACAAGGAACGAGAGAAAGACAGAAAGACTCCGCCATGAGCGATAACACCCACGCAGTCGCTGACTACACCAGCGAGACTTACCCGGAGTTCTCCGGAAAGATTCAGGACACCTACATTGAAGGCTACGACCCAGTTTCCTTCGGTGCTCCTCATTCTTCCCTCATTCGCACCTCCACCTGGGTGGGCATGGGTCTGATCCTGTCTTGCCTCCCGGCTGCCGGAATCCTCATCTGGGGCCTCGGCGTGTGGGATACCCCGCTGGGCACCGCCGGCGAGGGTGACTACACCCTGACCACCATCATCGGCATCATCGCTCTAGCCGTTGTGGCTATCGCCGCCTTCAGCACCGTCCACTATGGCCGCCGCTACTACCGCAAGTACCGCAAGGAAACTGGCCGAGCTAACTAAGGCGCTTGCTGTACCAGGCAATGCCTAAGTTTCTGTACTGACTCGACGTCACCCCCGTCTCCACAGCATGCAATCCATGCAAGGAGGCGGGGGTTGCGTGATCTCTCAGTACCCAAGTGGCAATGTCAGATGGACCAGCCGGCGATTCAGGACATCATTGCAACGACGACTGCCACCGAGCATGTTCGTTGCTGGCACTAGTGTTAGAGAATGAAGCTCGAAAGCACCTTCACAACCCCAAGGAGAACTCATGACCCACCGCGCGGACGAAGGCCTCGAATCGGCAGCCGCATCGGCGTCGGCACCGGAGTTGGCATCGTCGGGTGCTGCTCCCGTGCCGCAGGCTGGTAACCAGGAGGCCCGGCGGGCGGACTTGCGGCGGTGGAAGGCGATTGCGCTGTCGTTCCTGATTGGTGCGGCGGTGATCTTTTTGGGATGTTCGTGGTGGCAGGCGTCGGAAAGCGGGGCACCTGTGTGGGTGGGCTACGTGCGTGCAGCGGCCGAAGCCGGCATGGTGGGTGGCCTTGCGGACTGGTTTGCGGTGACCGCGCTCTTTCGCCGACCCTTGGGACTGCCCATTCCCCACACCGCGCTGATTCCGAAAAATAAGGACCGCGTGGGCGATGCCTTGAGTGACTTCGTGGAGGAAAACTTCCTCACCGCGGATGCGCTGAGCGCCAAGGTGCGCGAGGCGGAGCTGCCATTGTGGCTGGCACGCCAGGGAGTCGAGCCCGGCAAGGCGGAGGAGGTCTCCGCCTGGATTGGTGAGCGTGCGGCCAGCGTGGTGTCGGATTTGGATGCGGAAGAGGCGGAGCAGTTTATTCGCACCCAGGTCATGGACCGCCTAGCCGCGCCGGAATGGGGCCCGCCGCTGGGAAGGTTGTTGGAGGGCTATATTGCAGATGGCAAGGCACGCCCCTTGGAGGATGACCTCATCGACTGGGCACACGGCAAGATTCTCAGCATGGAGTCCACCGTGGTCACCGCCATCGATGAGCGCATGCCCGGCTGGGCGCCGCGCTTTGCCCGCGAGATGGTGGGGGAGAAGGTCTATACCGAGCTCGTAGAATTCGCCGATGAGGTCCGCCGCAACGGCAACCACGAGGCCCGCCTAGCCATTCGCCGCAACTTGTCCAAGCTGGCCTCCGATCTGCAGTGGGATGAGGACATGCGCGGGCGCATCGAGGGCATCAAGCAAGAGATGCTCGCCTCTGAGCAAGCGCAGCAGGCACCCGCGGCCATGTGGCGCACGGTCTCCACCACGCTCATTGACCAGCTCAATGACTCGGAGTCTTTCCTGCGCCAAAAGATTACGGCCAAGGTCAAGGAGCTGGCGCACCGCCTACTCGAGGACTCCGAATTTTTAGCCCAGGCAAATGCGCTCGTAGACAAAGCCGCGCGCTACGCGGTGGAGAAATTTGCCCCGGAAATCATTGCGATTATCCCCGAGACCATCAAGCGCTGGGATGCGGAGGAAGCCTCCCAAAATATCGAGCTCATGGTGGGCAAGGACCTGCAATTTATTCGTTTGAACGGCACCGTCGTCGGTTCCCTGGCAGGATTGGTGATATTCGCGGTCAATCACCTTATCTTTGGCGCTTAGAAAAAAGGAGTAATGAACAATGAACGATAATAAGAAGATTTTTGATTCCCTGAAGGATGCTGGCAGCGCTGCCTTTGACGTAGCCAAGGACTTCGGCGGTCGCCTGCAGGAGGAGCGCGCCCAGCACGCTCATGGCGCCGAGGCCAAAAGCCCCTATGGCGCCTCCGGCAAGGAGGGCTTGGTGGATAAGGCCACTGCCACCGCGAAGGAGCTCGGTGCCACTGTGAAGAAGGCCGCCGATGGCACCCGTGAGTCCGCTGCTTTCGACGCCGCTAAGGGCAAGTTCTCCACCGTCTATAACGAGACCCGCGAGGGCGTCATGGACGCCTATAATTCCGCCCAGGCCCGCCGCGCGGAAAAGAAGAATGCGGCGCGCCCTGGCCAGGATTCGGCTCCTTCGCAGGGCGATAATATTATCGATGGTGAAGTAATCGAGACTGACGATCCACAGAATTAAACTACATGTATTTTCTTTATGATCTTGCCTTGCATCTAGACAGCTACCTCTTCCAGGTCCTCGCCCTGACCGCCATCATCGGCGCGGTCCTCGCTGCCACCACCCGCGAGGATGCCTTCCGAGCCGGTGACCGACAAGGTAAGTGGGTGTGGGTAGGCCTGCTGGCGGGCTCGGCGGTAGCGATGGCCACCGGCATGCCATTCCTGTCTTGGATCGGCGCGGTCATTACCGGCGTGTACTGGTTTGATGTGCGCCCGCAGCTCAAGGCCATTATCAACGGCGACTACAGCTACTAATGCTTAATTTGCTTGACGCCCCGGCCGCGACGGTCAAGGAGCGCGCCGCCGATAACACCGTCCTTGTCTCCCCGCACCATGTTTCCCTTGCCGCAGGCGCGGGCGCGGCCGATATTATTTCTGTCGCGGGGTATCCTACCGGCCGCCACCATACTCTCATCAAGGCCTCCGAGGCGCGCCTGGCCATCCAATCGGGCGCCAGCGAGGTATGGGTCAGCCTCGATGAGACCTTAACGGATGCCAATGCCGTGCTCTCCGAGCTCATTGCCATCCGCGAGGCCTGCCCGGATCCGGCCCGCTTGGGCCTCATCGTGCCGGACGCCCCGCTTGCCGACGCCACCCTTAAAGCCGCCCATCAAGCCGGCTACCAGCGCCTCATTGTGCGCAGCCGCAAGGCCGCGGATTACGCGGAATCCGCGGCCGGTGAAGAAGGCAAGAAAAAAGGACCGGAGTTGGCCGCTGCCACACTTCCGGTCCTCGAGTTTCCCGCTCCCGCGGTTTAGGCGGCTTTCTCCTGCGCGTCCTGCTGCGGCGCGCCATTGCCCGTGGCGCCGCCCTGGCCCGCGGAGTCACCGCCGCCGGCGAACTTATCCATGTCGTTCATCGGGACATCGGTGCCGGTGATGGTGAGCTTGAGCTCGCCATCGAGCACCTCTACGGAATCGACGTTCATGTCAGAACCCACGAACTGATCCGACATGCCGTTCTGCAGGGCGGAAGAGATAGCTTCGGTGGCCTGATCCGGCAGCTCGAGGCCGAAGATGGAGGCCTCGGTGGCGCGGATATCGAGCTTTCCATCGTGGGCGGTGGGCTCTAGCGAGAGGTTGGCAAGGCCGCCGGCAAACTTCACGTCCAGCACGTGGTCTTGCTCGTTGGCGTTAATCTCCGTGACCACCATATTGCCCACCTTTTCGCTGCCGGCCTGCTCGGAAATGCCCTTCTGGAAGGACGCCAGCAGGTAGTCATCCGGCACGGTGGTAGAAGCGCGCAGCTTGCCGGCCACCGGATTCTCCTGGTCGGTGCTCATATCTTCTACGTGGATCTCGGAGGCAGGCTGGCCCTTGATATCAGTGCCATCGATTTGCAGGGTGGACGGCGTGGTCATGTCCATCTGGGAAATGGAGCCCTTAAATAGCCCGACGAGCAGCGGGCTGCCGCCAAAGCTGACGGAGGGATCTTCTTTGACCTGGATACCTTCTTCCTCGGCAGCCTGGTTAAATTGCGAGGTCATCTGGTGACCGATGAACCAGCGCAGGCCGAACTCGGCCAAGAGGATGAGCACGAGTAGTGCCACGAGGATGCCAATGATGATTTTCCAGGCGAGTGAACCCGCCGATTTCTTCGAAGCCATGCGTACCAGTGTGGCGCATGAGACGGCGCGGGGCAAAGTTTGCGGGAGTTCTCGGGCACATTGCTAGGCACTTCACAGCTGCCCCAGCTGCCATCATCGCGCGGCGCGTTTAGTCCCGTGGCGCGACGGACTCCCAGTCCACGGTCAGCACATTATCGCGCAGGCGCCGACGGATGGTGTGGATAGTAAAGGGGGCGTCGGCAAGCGCGGCTCGTGCCATGCGCCAACGCACGCGCGGGCCGTAGGGCGCCCACCCCGCCGCGTGGTCCCAGGCCTCGTCGGCGGCCTTAAGCAGCTCGTGGATGGGCTCGCCGGGAACGTTGCGGTGAATGAGGATTTTGGGCAGGCGCTCGGCGATGTCTGAGGGGCGCGCCACATCGAACGGGTCCCACGCCAGGGTGAGAGTCCGTGGGCCGTGGGCATCCAGCAGCAACCAGGCCGCGCGCCGGCCCAGCTCATCGCAGGTGCCTTCCACAAAGAAGCCACCGGGGGCAAGCCGAGAACACACCGTCTGCCAGGCCTCCTGGACCTGGTCCACGTCGTATTGGCGTAGCACATTGAATGCGCGCACCAGCTGTGGCCGGTAGCCGGCCAGTTCAAAGCCGCCAAGCTCGAAGCGCACGCCGTCGCGCGGTGGCAGGACCCGGTCCGGGTGGATTTCGAGCCCGCGGACGTCTACCTGCGGATTCGCCCGGCGCAGCCACCCTGCCCATTCCACGGTGGTGGCGTGCGAGGCCCCGTAGCCTACGTCGAGCGCGAGCGGCTTTTCCACGTGCCGCAGCAGCGTGGAAATCTCCGGGTGCGCGAGCATCCATCTATCGCAGCGGCGCAGGCGATTGTGATTGGTGGTGCCGCGGGTAATAACGCCAAAAGGCCGACCCGCAGCTGCGCTAGCGCGCAGATTATGTGCGTGGTCGGCCATAGATTTCGGTGCTGTAGAACTTAGGCGTTCTCAGAGATCCACTGCTCGGTGAGCTTGCCTTCGTTATCGAAGAGCTCAGCCAGGGATTCGCCCACCTTCGGCTCGATGGCGGCGCCCATCATCGGGATATTGACGGAAACCTCGTTGACGTAGGACAGCTTGGTCATCTCGCCCTCGCCAGCCAGGGAGATATCGCCCTTGAAGTCCACCGGGGTGCCCTTGACATCTGCGGTGTAGTTAACGTCAGCGGCTTCACCGTTGAGCTCGCCTACGGTGACCACGCGCTTGACCTTGAGGTCCTGGGAGACCATGGCGCGCACTGCCTCTGGCAGCAGGGTGGTCGGCAGAACCTCGAAAAGGGTGGCAACGTTATCGCTGAAGTCATGCACCTGACCCGCCTCAGGGGAGAGGTTGGCCACGATGTACTCCCAGTATTCCTTGGTGAGCAGCGCCTTGTGCACCTTTTCGATGGGCTGATTGATGGTTACGGTGTTTTCACTACGGGTTGACATGCTTAACAGACTACCTTGGTAGGCGTGCTTGATAAATCTTTGACGCAACAGCTCACAGCGATCGACGGCGTGGAACTGGACTCCACCACCACCTTCGCGGATCTGACTACGCTGCGTGTGGGTGGAAAACCGCAGGCCGCACTGCGCTGCTCGCAGCCGGATGCCGCCGTGTCCGTTGTCCGCGCCCTGGATCGCGCTGCGGTGAAGTTCATAGTCGTCGGCGGCGGCTCCAACCTCTTGGTGGCCGATGGCTCCGTGGACGTCGTCGCCGTCATCCTCGACTTTGCTGAGGTGTCCATGGACACCGAATCCGGTCTGGTGCGCGCGCAGGCGGGCGCCAACTGGGATGACGTGGTGGCCCGCTCCGTTCAGCTTGGCCTGGGTGGCATCGAGTGCCTGTCCGGCATCCCCGGCACGGTGGGCGCGGTTCCGGTGCAAAACGTGGGTGCTTATGGCGCGGAAATCTCCGAGGTACTTACCCGCGTGCGCCTCTATAATCGCCGCACCGATACCAATGAGTGGGTCCCCGCCTCCGATCTGGAGCTGGCGTATCGCTATTCCAACTTGAAATTCACCGGCCGCGCCGTCGTGCTCGAGGTAGAACTCCAGCTCAACAACGATGGCTTATCCCGCCCGTTGCGCTTTGGCCAACTTACTCAGAACCCCGGCGAGCGCCGCCCCGTGGCCGAGGTCCGCGAGGAGGTCTTAAAACTGCGCCGCGGCAAGGGCATGGTGCTCGACCCTTCCGATCATGACACCTGGTCCGCCGGCTCTTTCTTTACCAACCCGGTGGTGGACTCCGCTCTTGCCGACGCCGTGCAGGCCAAGGTTCGTGCCTCGCTTGGCGACGCCACCGCGGACTCCATGCCCCGCCACCCCTCCTCCGAGGCCGACCGGGAAAAGCTTTCCGCGGCCTGGCTCATTGATCGCGCCGGGTTTGCCAAGGGCTACCCAGGCTCTGGCTGGGCTACGCTTTCGACAAAGCACACGCTGGCGCTTACCAACCGCGGCGAGGCTACGGCTGCCGATATCGTGGACCTTGCCCGCACCATCCGCGATGGCGTCCGCGATGCTTTCGGCGTGGAGCTCGTGCCCGAACCCGTCTGGATTGGCCTCGCCCTCGACGAGTAGCGTGGGGTTGCCCCTGCACACTGGGGCCTAAAACCTATAAAGCAGCCACGATAGCGCCCTAAACCACACGGTTTTCGGGTCTATCGTGGCCGCTTTGCGGGCGTGGCGACTGTCGCGTTTGTCGCGCCCGCGAAGGTTTCTGGATTAGGCCGCCATGACCTGAAGCCACTCATCCTTAGCACCTAGGAAAGCGCGGGCCGCCTCCTGCGCACCCTCCAGGCTGTGGTGCGCACCCCAGCCGCACTGCTCTTCGTTGGCTGCGGGTACCTCGGTGGCGTTAAGAATATCGTTGAGCGCGCCTTCTACCGCGCGCAGCAGCTCGTCTTGTTCCATGCCATTAGTGATGGCGTAGAAGCCGGTACGGCAGCCCATTGGGGCAAAACCGATGAGCTTATCGGTGTAATTGCGCATGAAGTTGGCCATCATGTGCTCCACCGAATGCAGCGCCTTGGTATCAAGGTGATCCTGATTAGGCTGGCAGAAGCGCAAGTCGTACTTAATGATTTCGACGCCGCCACCCAAGTCCGTGCGGTCGGCCACGCGAATATACGGCGCGCTGACGAGGCGGTGGTCGAGTTCGAAGGACTTTACGTTGAGCTTCTTATCATTCTGTTCAGTCATGCTTCTCCAGTGTAATCACAGCTGAGTGTCACTTCCTGAAATAGATTCTTTACCGCATACGCTGGGATAATATGAGCACACTGGACGATTCCGCCGAGGTTCCTGGCGCCGCGAACATGGCGGCCGACGATCTGTCTGCTGGCGACCCGTCCGCCACTGCACGGCCGAGCGCTTCAGCCACTCCGGTAAGAGAATCCGTCTATGAGGGCGCGGATAAAATCGTGCCGAGTACCGCGCCCACCGTGGTCAAGATCGAAGGCCACACCGAAAATGTGGACCCGCTGGCCCGCGGTAACCGCTTGCGCAAGGAAAGCTGGGGGCTGGTGCTCCGCCGCGTGTGGGCGGACTTCTTCCACGATGCCTTGATGGATCGCGCCGCCACGATGACGTATTTCACGCTCATGGCCTTTGCTCCTACGGTGCTCGCGGCCTATTCGATAGCCACGCTCATCTTTTCCTCTCGGCGCGCCGAGGTACATGAATTAACCTCGCAGTTCATTGCGGATTACGTGCCGAGTTCGATGACGGAGCAGGCCGAGCACCTCGTGGGCTCCATCATTGGCTCCACAGCCCAAGGCACCTTCGCGCTGGTGGTATCCGTGCTGGTTTCTCTTTTTGCCGCCTCGGCCTATGTGCGTGCCTTCTCGCGCACCGCCAATACCGTTTACGGGCGGGTAGAGGGCCGCGGAATAATCCGCACCTGGGCACTCATGTGGGGGCTTACTATCGTCCTGGTCATCGGCGCGGTGATCGTGCTTTTTGCTAACCTGCTGCGCGATACCATTGTCAGCGGTGTGGTCGAACCGTTAGCCGGCAAGCTAGAGATGCAAGGCACCGCGGACTTTTTGGGCGGCATCTTTATGCCGGTGTGGAATTGGCTGCGCTTCCCGCTCACCGTGGTGGTCGTGCTGACGTTGATTGCCATCCTGTACCACTTTTCCCCGAATGTGCGGCCAGCGCGCTTCCGCTGGATAACTCTCGGTTCCGTGGTGGCGCTTAGCACCAATGTCGTGGTGTGGGGAGCCTTTGCGCTGTATACCCAGCGCTTTGCTGGGGCCAGCGTCTACGGCGCCTTCAGCCTCATCATGGCCGTATTCATGGCCGTATGGTTATCTAATACGATGCTCATTTTGGGCATCAAAATCGATGCGGAGGTATTGCGAGCCAAAGAGCTGCAACTGGGTCTGCACGCCGCGCGGCATATTCAGGCTCCGCCGCGTTCCGATGCCGCCGCCAAATCCCAAGCCCGCGCCCAACTTGACCTAGAAGAGCGGTCCGAGCGCATCTACAAACAAGCGGTGTGCAAAGCAGAAAACGACGCAGACTAGTCGCGGTGAAGGCGGGCGAGGAGATCGCGCTGGACATCGCGGCGGCGCAGCTTACCTAGCTGATCTTCGGCGAGCTTATCCATGGCAAAGAATCTTTGCGGCACCTTATAGCGCGCCAGCAGCCCGCGGCAGTGCTCGCGCAAGGCAGCTTCGTCGACCCGGGCGCCGGGGGCTAGGACCACGCAGGCAGCGACGTCCTCAGAACCATCGGAGCGGGGAGTGCCTACGACGGCGGCTTGGGCGATATCGGGGTGGGAGGTTAAGGCCTCCTCAACCTCGCCGGGATAAACATTGAATCCGCCGGTAATGATGATTTCTTTAATGCGGCCCACCAACCGGATATGGCCATCGGGTTCGCGCACGCCCATGTCTCCTGTGCGGAACCAACCTTCATGGAAGGCGGCTGAGGTAGCGGGGGCGTCGGCAAGGTAGCCGCCAAAAACCTGCGGGCCGCGGGCGAGGATCTCGCCGGCCACGCCATCCGGTTGGGTGCGGCTGAGATCGGCAGGATCGCCGATGCGCAGCTGCGTATCCGGCAGCGGCAGGCCGATGGTGCCGGCGCGCCGGGTGTCATCAAGGGGATTGATGGTCAGCACGGGAGAGGTTTCCGTCAGCCCATAACCTTCCACCAACATGCCACCGGTGCGTGCCTCCCAGGGGTCGATGATGCGCGAAGGCAACGAGGCCGCGCCCGAGATGGAATAGCGCACCCCGCCGAGATCCGAGGGAGACTCGGAATCAGCGGCAGTGGCAGCGTAGTTCATGGCGCGTTCGTAGATGGTCGGCACGCCCGGCATCCAGGTGGGGCGGCGGGTGGCAAGCGCTTCCGTCACTGCGTCGGTGTGTGGGGCGGCAAGCAGGATAATCTCGGCCGCGCAGCGCACCGCGAGCAGCACGCTCATCGTCAGGCCATAGGAATGGAACATGGGCAAAGCGGCCAAGAAGCGCTCATGGCCGGGGCGCAGCGGGGCCTGGGTTTCTAGCTGCAGGCAGTTGGCAGCGAGGTTGCCATGGGTTAAGACCACGCCCTTGGGGCGGGCAGTGGTGCCGGAGGTGTAGAGGATAAGGGCGGCGTCGGCAAGCGTGGCTGGGTACGGCTCCACCGGGGTACCGGAAAGGGGAAGCGGCTCAGTGAGAGAGACGGAGATAGTGGTCTCCACCTGCGCGGATACGGTGGGGGCAATGTCCTCCCAGGCAATGGCCACGTGGGCGCCATGATGGGCGAGCAGCGGGGTGAGCTCGTGCGCGGTATAGCGCGGGTTATGCTCCACCACCACCGCGCCCAGGCGCAGGATGGCGAAGAATGCCACCACGTGTTGCGGGCAATTAGGGAGCAGGAGCGCCACCCGGTCGCCGGGGCGCACGCCCATCTCGTGCAAGGCGCCGGCCGCGGCCGCCACCTGGGCATCGAGCTCGCTATAGGTTAGCGTGTGGCCGGCGAAGTAGGTGGCCGGGCGCTGTGGAAACTGTGCGACGGCCGCCGTGAGGAAATCCGTCAAGGTAGCGCCATAGTGAATTTCTGCCATAGCCGTTAAGTTTAGGCCTTTGCCTCCAACAGCTCGAGCAGGTCCTTACGCACCTGGTGGCGGCGAATCTTTCCTAGATGGTCTCGCGCCAAATCTTCAAAGTGATAGAACGTGCGCGGGACCTTGTAGCGGGTAAGGCGCTCGCGGCAGAATTCCTTCAATCCCTCGGGATCGAGCACGGCACCATCGCGCAGGGTGACGCAGCCGACGACATCCTCGGAGCCATCCTGGCGCGGGCGGCCCACGGCGGCGACATCCACCACGTCGGGGTGCTCTGCAATTGCCTCTTCTACCTCTGCGGGGTAGACGTTGAAGCCGCCGGTGATGATGATTTCCTTAATGCGGCTGACTAGGCGGACCCAGCCGTCTTCTTCCATGACTGCCATGTCTCCGGTGCGGAACCAGCCGTTATGGAAGGACTCCTCTGTTGCTTCTTGGTTGCCAAAATAGCCTTGGAAAATTTGCGGACCACGCGCGAGCAACTCGCCTGGCTGGCCATCAGGCTGGGTTTCATCCAGATTCTTCGGATTGGCAATGCGTACCTCGGCATCTGGGAATGGGAGCCCCACATAGCCAGGGCGATTCTTTCCGTTCATTGGGTTGCCAATTAACACGGGGGAGCACTCGGTCATGCCAAAGCCTTCTACGAGTCGTCCGCCGGTCATGGACTCCCACCGTTCCACGATTTCTACGGGCAGTGTAGCGGCACCGGAAAAAGCGTTGCGGATGCCGCTTAAGTCCACGTCTTTGTCTTCGGCTGCGTCCATGATCTTCTGATAGAGGGTGGGAACCCCTGGCAGCCAGGTAGGCGTGCGCTTTTTCACGATGTCCAGGATGAGCGGCATTTGTGGGGAAGGAAGCAAGATAAGCTCGGCGCCCATGTACACGCTAAAAATGCACAGTGTGGTCATGCCGTAGGCGTGAAACATCGGTAATGCGGCGAGGAAGCGCTCTTTGTGCTTTCCCATTTCTGGAACCCAAGCTTGGCCTTGGACGCAATTAGCTATGAGATTACCGTGCGAGAGCATTCCGCCTTTGGGTTTTCCGGTGGTGCCGGAAGTGTAAAGGATGAGCGCGACGTCAGCCTGGCTGATGCGTGGCATTTCTAGGGCGCTGCCGTCGCCGCCAATAGCTGAGCCGATCAGGGTAGACCACGCTACTGTGTTTGGTGCATGCTCGGTGAGCTGCTCGCGTTTAGCAGCTAGCGGTGGGATAGGCAGGCGGAGCGCGAGGCGCTTGAGTGGTGGCATGGCATCGACCATGTTGACGGAGACGATGGTCTCTAGCGGGGTAGTCGAGCGCAGCTTTTCCAGCGTGGAGGCGGTTTTATCCCAAGAGATTGCTACGCGGGCACCATGATCTCGGAAAAGGCCTTCCAATTCGTGGGCGGTATAAAGTGGGTTGTGCTCGACCACGGTGGCACCAAGTAGCTGCACCGCATAGAAGGCCGCGACGTGCTGAGGGCAGTTGGGCAGCACGATGGCCACCTTGTCGCCTGGGCGAATACCAAAAGCCTTGAGCCCGGCCGCGGCGGCGCGCACTTGGGCGTCGAGCTCCGCGTAGGTCTGCGTGCGGCCGAAGAAATAGGTGGCGGGTTTATTGGCGTTGACCCGCAGGTTATCGCGGTAATAGTCGACGATGGTTTTATTACCGTAGTCCAGCGTGTGAGGGGTCCATTCGCTGTAGTGATCGAGCCAAGCTCGGGAGGTGGAAGCGGACACGCAAAAACCTTTCGTTTGGGTAAATAATTAGTTTTAAAAAATCAGTATAGAGAAAACGTGAAGAAGCCCTCTAGTTTTCTTCCAGTGTCAGCAAAAAACGTTTGGCTTCCAGACCGCCCGCATAGCCGCCGAGCCCGCCGTCGCTGCGCAGCACCCGGTGGCATGGCCGCACGATGAGCAGGGGATTGGCACCGCACGCACTGCCCACGGCCCGCGTCGCGCCGGGCCGGCCCAGCAGCTTGGCGACGTCGCGGTAGGTGACCGTCTCCCCATAGCCAATCTCGGCCAGTTGCGCATGCACTGCGGCGCGAAAGTCGGTCGTCGCAGGCGGGTCGAGGGGCAGCTCGAAGGCGCGGCGCTGGCCGGCGAAATACTCCGCGAGCTGTGCCTGGGCGGCGTCGAGCACGTCCGCGCTGCGCTTTTCGATGCCCCCTTCCTCTACACCGCCCACCGCTTCCTGCAGGGTGCTGGCCGCGGTGAATTCGACGCGGGAAACCCCCCGCGGGCTCGCCTGCAAACGCAGGGGTCCGAGGGGGCTATCGATTAGGCGGAACAAGTTAATTCTGCTCGGCCTCGAGGCGGCGGATGAGGTCTGCCTGGACCTCGCGGCGGCGGATCTTGCCCATCTGGTCCTTGGCCAGCTCCTCAAAGTGGTAGAAGGTGCGCGGGACCTTGTAGCGGGTCAGGCGCTCGCGGCAGTAGTCCTTGAGTCCCTCCGGGTCCAGGGCGGCGCCATCGGCGAGGTCGAGGCAGGCCACGACGTCCTCGGAGCCGTCTTCGCGCGGGCGGCCGACCACGGCGACGTCATCGATACTCGGGTGCTCGCGCAGGATTTCTTCCACCTCGCCCGGATACACGTTGAAGCCGCCGGTGATGATGATTTCCTTGATGCGGCTGACCAGGCGGATGAAGCCGTCTTCTTCCATGACGCCCATGTCACCGGTGCGGAACCATTCGCCGTGGAAGGCGGCCTCGGTGGCCTCCTCGTTGTTGAGGTAGCCCTTGAAGATCTGCGGACCGCGGGCCAGCACCTCGCCTTCGACGCCGTCCGGCTGGGTCTCGTCCAGGTTATCCGGGTTGGCAATGCGCACCTGGGTATCCGGGAACGGAATGCCCACGTAGCCTGGGCGGCGGTCGGTGCTCATGGGATTGCCCACAATAATCGGCGAGCACTCGGTGAGGCCGTAGCCCTCCACCAAGAGGCCGCCGGTGTAGTTCTCCCACTTATTGACCGTGTCCGAAGGCAGGGTAGATGCGCCGGAGAAGGCCGCGCGCACACCCTTGATGGGGATTTCTTGATCCTCGGCGGCCTTCACGATGCGCTCGTAGAGCGTCGGCACGCCCGGTACCCAGGTTGGGGTGTGCTTTTTCATCAGCTGCATAATGAGCGACATATCTGGCTTAGGCAGGATAACCAGCTCGCCGCCGATAAACTGCGCCAGGGTCACGTTCATGGTCAGGCCATAAGCATGGAAGAAGGGGAGGGCGGCGAGCATGCGCTCAGGCTTATCGCCCAAGCCCGGTACCCACGCCTTGCCCTGCAGGAGGTTGGAAAACAGGTTCCCGTGCGAGAGCATGGCGCCCTTCGGGGCGCCGGTGGTACCAGAGGTGTACATGATGAGCGCGATGGTGTCCTTGTCCACGTCTTCCGGCGTGGTGATATCGCTGCCGTCGCCACCGATTGCGTTGCCCACCAAAGTTTCCCACGGCACGGTATTTGGCGCCGGGGAAGATAGCTGCTCGCGCTTGGACTTGAGCGGCGGAATAGGCAGGCGCAAAGCGGCGCGCTGCAGGGTGGGCATGGCGTTGATCATGTTGATGGACACGACCGTTTCCAGATTGGTGGTTGCCCGCAGCTTCTCCAGCGTGGGCGCGGCCTTGTCCCAAGCGATGGCGATGCGCGCGCCGTGATCTTGGAAGAGTCCTTCCAGCTCGTGGGCGGTGTAGAGCGGGTTATGCAGTACCACCTGCGCACCGAGCTTCAGAATGGCATAAAACGCCGCGATGTACTGCGGCGAGTTGGGCGCGACGATCGCTACGCGGTCACCTGGCCGCACGCCGAAGGCCTTCAGGCCCGCGGCCGCTGCGCGAACCTGGCGGTCTAGCTCAGCATAGGACTGCGTACGGCCAAAGAAATAGGTAGCCGGCCGATCCGCGTTGATTTTTAGGTTGTTGTCATAAATATCCAGCAGCGTGGTATCGCCGTAGTCCAGCGTATGCGGTGTCCATTCCGGGTAATACTGGAGCCAAGCCTTTGTTTCATATGCGGACAAAACGTGACCTTTCGGTAGCGTAGGTTTCTGGCAGGGGCCAGTATAGCGCCGCTAGAATGGAGCGCCATGCGCATCGCCATGATTTCTATGCATACATCCCCTATCGAGCAGCCTGGCTCAGGGGATGCGGGTGGAATGAACGTCTACGTCCTCAATATTGCCCGCCAATTGGCCCGCCGGGGAATCGAGGTAGACGTCTATACCCGCGCCACCCGGCCCAGCCAAGGCGAAATCATTGCGGTGGAGCCTAGCCTGCGCGTTATCAATATCGTCGCGGGCCCGTACGAGGGGCTAGATAAAGAGGATCTCCCTACCCAGCTGGCCGCTTTCGCCGGCGGCATGGTGCAATTTGCCAAATGGCAGGGTAAAAAATATGACCTTATTCACTCCCACTACTGGCTTTCTGGCCAGGTGGGCTGGCTGTTGCGGGATCTCTGGGGTATCCCGCTTATTCACACAGCGCATACCTTGGCCGCGGTGAAAAACGCCTCGCGGACGGCGGATGACACCTTGGAGTCCGAAGCCCGCCGCATCTGCGAACAGCAATTGGTGGATAACGCGGACTTGCTGGTGGTCAATACCGAGCAAGAAGCCCGCGACTTGGCCGAACATTATGATGCCGAGAGAGCCAATATTCGCGTGGTCTCGCCCGGCGCCGACGTAGAGCTTTTTACCCCTGGCACGGACCGCAATACCGAGCGCTCCCGCCGCGAGTTGGGCATTCCGCTGCACACCAAGGTGGTGGCCTTTGTCGGCCGCTTACAAAAATTCAAAGGCCCGGAGGTACTCATCCGCGCCACGGCCGAGCTCTTCCGCCGCGAGCCGGCCCGCAACCTGCGGGTGGTTATCTGCGGTGGCCCGTCGGGGGCCAATACAGCGCCGGAGGCATATAGGGAGTTGGCGCGTGAGTTGGGCGTCGATAAGCGGGTGCGCTTTTTGGGTGCCCGCCCGCCGGAGGAACTGGTGGGGGTCTACCGCGCGGCTGATATTGTGGCGGTGCCCAGCTATAACGAGTCCTTCGGCCTAGTGTCTCTGGAGGCCCAAGCCTCTGGCACGTCGGTGGTTGCTGCCGCCGTCGGCGGGCTACCCATTGCCGTGGCTGACGGGGAAACTGGCCTGCTGGTGCACTCGCACGATCCGGAGGATTGGGCTGATGCCTTGGCCCGCCTGCTTGACGACGACCCCATGCGCATCGCCATGGGCGAAGCCGCCGTCGCCCACGCCGCGCGTTTTAGCTGGGCCAGCTCCGCCGCAGCGCTCGCAGAAATCTATGACGAGGCCAGCCATATCGAGGTTCCAGACTGCCATCAACGGCGGGCAAGTGGAGACTAAACCTCCTACGCTGGGAGCCATTTCGTGGCATGCTGGAAACATGACTAACGGAAAGCTAATTCTCCTTCGCCATGGCCAATCCAAGTGGAACGAGTCCAACCAGTTCACTGGCTGGGTCGATGTAGATCTGACCGAAAAAGGTGAGGCGGAAGCCAAGCGCGGCGGCGAGCTGCTCGCGCAGGAAGGCATTCTGCCGGACGTCCTTTATACCTCTCTTCTGCGCCGCGCCATCCGCACCGCAAATATCGCGCTCAATGCTGCCGACCGTCACTGGATCCCAGTAGTGCGCGATTGGCGCCTCAATGAGCGCCACTACGGCGCCCTGCAAGGCCTGAATAAGGCTGAGACCAAGGAAGAGTACGGCGAGGAAAAGTTCATGGCATGGCGCCGCTCCTATGACACGCGTCCGCCAGAGCTAGCCGATGACTCCGAATACTCCCAGGCCAATGACCCGCGCTACGCAGACCTAGATAAGGTCCCGCAGACCGAGTGCCTCAAGGATGTTGTCGCCCGCTTTGTGCCGTACTTTGAAGAGGAAATCCTCCCGCGCGCCAAGAAGGGCGAGACCGTGCTCATCGCCGCTCACGGCAACTCCCTGCGCGCACTGGTCAAGCACCTGGACAATATCTCTGATGATGATATTGCCGGATTGAATATCCCCACCGGCATCCCGCTGGTTTATGAGATTACCGAGGACGGCTCGGTAGCAAACCCAGGCGGTACCTACCTGGATCCGGAAGCTGCTGCTGCCGGTGCCGCCGCCGTTGCTGCGCAGGGCGGTAAGTAAGTAACTGCGCTAAAGTCCCCGGGGAGTATTCCCTGGGGACTTTGTGATGGATAGGCTAGACACGTGGAATTGATTCTTTCCTTTGCCGCCGGCGTGGTGGCCTGCGGGTTGGCGCTGCCGGCGATTTCTTGGGCGCGCGGGCGCATTGCGCGCTACCGCCAGGCTACCGATGCCGGGGCCAATCAGGTCACGACGGTTAGCCAGGTGCTGCACTTGGCCGTGCAAGGCTCGCCGACGGCGCTGACGGTGCTGGACCGCAGCCAGGAAATCGTCATGTCTAATCCGGCCGCGCATGAGATGTCCTTGGTGCATGACCGCGCCGTTAACCCGGAGGTATGGGAGACCGCGCAGGAGGTCTTCGAAGACAAGGAGACCCGCACCGTTGACATAGCTATTCCCAAGCGGCGCACGGGACACCGCGTCACGCAGGTCAGGGCGGTGATTAAGCCACTGACTCTTAATGACGGCCGCTTTGTCATCGTCTACGGCACCGATGAAAGCGAAAATGTCCGCATGGAGTCCGCCCGCCGTGACTTCGTGGCGAACGTCTCCCACGAGCTCAAGACGCCCGTCGGCGGCATTGCCCTGCTGGCGGAGGCCCTGCTACAAGACCCCGGCGACCAAGAGACCGTGGAGTACTTTGGCAATAAGGTCTATAAGGAAGCCAACCGCATGGCCGATATGGTCAGCGAACTTATCTCCCTGTCCAAGCTGCAGGGCGCCGAGGCCCTGCCGGAGATGGAACCGCTGGCCGTAGATGATCTCATCGATGAAGCCCTCTCGCGCAACCACCTTGCTGCCGAAGCCCGTTCCATCGAGCTCAACCGCGGCGCCTCTGTCGGCGTGCAGGTTAAAGGCGATCGATCCCTGCTGGTAACAGCACTATCCAACCTGGTCTCCAATGCGATTAACTACTCGCCGGAGAAAATGCCGGTGTCTGTCTCCCAAAAGGTGGTGGATGGTGGGGTCGTACTCATCCGCGTCACGGACCGTGGCATTGGCATCGCACCGGATGACCAGAAACGTGTTTTTGAACGCTTCTTCCGTGTAGACCAAGCCCGGTCGCGGCAGACCGGAGGCACTGGCCTAGGATTAGCAATTGTTAAACACGTGGTGGCCAACCATGGTGGCAATATCAAACTATGGTCCCGGCCGGGTACGGGTTCTACATTCACCATTGAATTGCCCATCTATAGGGAAGAAAAGCCAGCGCAGGAAGCTGGCATGAAGGATAATGAGAAAAGGGATGCCGTCGACGCGGCGGCGCCTGGGCTCCCGCGTGCAGTGGCACGCGTTGCAGCACGTCGAAAGGATAAAGCACAATGACCACCATCCTCATCGTTGAAGATGAAGAGTCGCTGGCAGATCCGCTGGCATTCCTCCTCCGCAAGGAAGGTTTTGAGCCCATCATCGCGCATGATGGCCCTACCGCGCTGGAAAAGTTTGCCGCAAACGACATCGATATCGTCCTTTTGGACCTCATGCTGCCCGGCATGTCCGGCACCGAGGTATGCAAACAACTGCGCACTACTTCGTCCGTGCCCGTCATCATGGTCACCGCGCGCGACGCCGAGATTGATAAGGTCGTCGGCCTCGAGCTGGGCGCCGATGACTACGTCACCAAGCCTTATTCTTCCCGCGAGCTTATCGCCCGCATCCGTGCGGTACTGCGCCGCGGCCATGATTCTGGAGCCGGTGCCGAGGCCGAGGCCGAGGAAGAGGTTGCCGAGCAGATCCTCGAAGGCGGCCGCGTCAAGATGGACGTGGAGCGCCACACCGTTACCGTCGCAGATGAGCCGGTATCCATGCCTCTCAAGGAATTCGACCTCTTGGAGTACCTATTGCGCAACGCCGGCCGCGTGCTCACCCGCGGTCAGCTCATTGACCGCATTTGGGGCGCTGATTATGTCGGCGATACCAAGACGCTCGACGTCCACGTCAAGCGCCTCCGCTCCAAGATCGAGGAACAGCCCTCCCGCCCGAAACACTTGGTCACGGTGCGCGGTCTGGGCTATAAATTCGAGCTCTAATCTTCCGCCTGCGGGCCTTCCGCCTGCAGGCTCCCGGCCTTCACACTGGCCGGGTGCTGCGTGAGCTGGACGCCGTGTTCGGCCGCCGCCGCTCGGGCCTTGCAGTGCGCGGCCAGAATCTCATAAGACTCGCGGCCCATCAGGGCTACCAGCTCGTCCTCGTGCGACTGCCACATCGGCAGCGGGTTGGCGTGACAGGCGGAATCGGCTGAGCAATACCAATCAAAATCTTCGCCGCCATTGCCCCAGCCGCGACGGTCATACTCGCCTATCTGGGTGCGTAGGATCTCCTGCCCATCCGGGCGTTCTTCATAATCCTCGTACCGGCGCAGCGGCAGCTGCCAGCACACCTCCGGCTTGACCACCGTGAGTTCTTCGCCGGCATCCACCGCCCACTGGTGCAGCGCGCAGCCCGTGCCCGTTGCCCAACCGGTGCGGTTGGCAAAAATGCACGCGCCATCCACAATCGGCGTCTTAAGGGCCGGCTCCGGTTCCCCGTCCTCGCCGTCGAGTTCGTCCCATTCCAGCCACGGCTCTAATTCATCCGTAGCGTCTTGCGCGAGGAATTCATCTACCCCCGCTGGGCGCAGCTGCCAATATTCGGCGGGCATGCGCGCGACGGCGTCATAAAGCTGGTCGCGGTCTTCCTCATCGGCCATATAAGCGCCATGCACGCAGCAGCCCACTTCGGGCTGGCGCTTGTCGATGCCCCGGCATGCCGAAGTACCAAATTGGCAGCTGTAGTGCGATTCCACCCATGTCAGGTCGATGGAAAAGACGTGGTGCGGGTCGTTCGGATTGGTAAATTCAAACCACTCCCGCGGGAAATCGGGGGCCTCTTCGCGGCCTGCTCTTATCGACGCCGCCGCGGGCGAGCTCGCGGGAAAACCTAGATATACCGTGTCAGATTTTGGGCGATTCACACCTAACCACGGTAGACCTACTACGCTATTAGTGTGCGATTAGGTGTATTAGACGTCGGAAGCAATACCGTCCACCTCGTTGCGGTCGATGCCGCGACGGGCGGACGACCGACTCCGATGAGTGATTGGAAGACCCCGCTCCGGCTGGTAGAACAGCTGGATAAGAAGGGCAACATCCATGAAAAGGGTGTAAAGAAGCTGGTCAGTGCCGTAGCTGAAGCTAGCGAGCTGGGTGAAAAGCTTGGCTGCGCTGAATTCATTGCCTTTGCTACCTCGGCGGTGCGCTCAGCGCCCAATTCGGAGGAGGTGCTCGATGAGGTGGAAAAGCATACCGGCGTGCGCCTGCAAATCCTCTCTGGCGTGGAAGAAGCCCAGCTGACCTTCCTCTCCGCTCGTCGCTGGTATGGCTGGTCCGCCGGTCGTATCACCAACCTGGATATCGGCGGTGGCTCGCTGGAGCTTTCCACCGGTACTGATGAGCACCCCGACCTTGCCTTCTCCCTCGACCTAGGTGCCGGCCGGTTGACCCATAATTGGTTCGATACCGACCCGCCAGAGAAGAAGAAGGTAAGTGCGCTGCGCGATTTTATTGATGCGGAGCTTGAGGACGTTGCCGCACAGATGAAGGCGATGGGTCCCGCCGGCCTCGCCGTGGGCACCTCTAAAACCTTCCGTACGCTTGCACGACTTACCGGTTCTGCGCCCTCGTCTGCCGGCCCATACGTCAAGCGCACGCTGACTGCACCGGGTCTGCGTCAGTTGATTTCCTTCATCTCCCGCATGACTGCGGCAGACAGAGCGGACCTAGAAGGTGTAAGTTCTAACCGATCGCACCAAATCGTTGCCGGCGCTCTGGTGGCCGAGGCATCCATGCGAGCCTTGGAAATCGAGAAGCTGGAAATCTGCCCGTGGGCGCTGCGTGAGGGCGTCATTTTGCGCCGGACCGACAAGGGATTGGAATAGGAAGAGATCATGGCTGACCAGAATAAGTTGACCGTGGCAGAGCTGCTGGCTCGCAATAACAAAGCCCGCGGCGAGAAGGAAAGCAAGAAAGACAACCGTTCTCGTCGCCACCGCCGCAGCCTGGATGAAGGCGGCATTTCCGTTGCCGAGCTGACCGGCAACCTCAAAAAGGTCAAGGCTTCTCCTGCTGAGGCCAAGCACACCTCCGTCTCTATCGACGAAGACGCCCCCGTCATCCGTTCCCCCAAGTCAGCCGAACAGGCCGGTGCCGAGAAGGCGGTTGCCGGGAAGGCCGGTGCCGATTCCACGAAGAAGCCCGCCGCGGACCCAGCCGCAAAGCCGGCGGCAAAGCGCGCGGCACAGCCCGCAGCTAAGGCGGCGCAGACTACCAAGCCTGCCGCAAGGCCCACCACAAAGACCGCAGCTGCTTCGTCCGCTACTCCGGCTGCCGCTGCTCCGGCCGCACAAAAGCCTGCTGCCACCGGCGCGGCTCAGGATGCGGCGAAGAAGAACCAGCCTTCAGCCGATGACACCGCGGTAATCCAGCGGGTGGATAAGGCGGGCGACGCTAAACCTGCTGCTGCAAAGCCTGCTGCGGACACACCAGCGGCAAAGAAGCCAGCCGCGGAGAAGGCCCGCGCTGAAAAGCCTAAGGATGACAAGCGCGCGAAGGCGGCCGGAGCAGGAGCTGCGGCAGCGGGCGCTGGAGCGGCCGCGGCGGCGGTGCCGGCGTCGAAGAAGGCGGGCGTCGCCAAGAGCGCAGAGGAAACCGGCAACCTACCCAAGGTCGAGGACAACGAGGATTGGGTGGAAGAAAAGCACGAGAAGCTCAATCCGGTATCCATCCTGCTGATGATTGTCGCGGGCATCCTGCTGGCGATTGTCATCTTCAAGGGCTTTGAGATTCTGTGGGATAACTTCCCACGCCTGGTCGTGGCCGTCCTAGCGCTGTGCGTCACCGCGATTATGGTCGGCGTGACCCACGCGCTACGCACGGCGCGCGATGGATTCTCCATGTTCCTGGCCGGCTTTACCGGCCTTATCCTGACCTTCGGGCCGCTGCTGTTGGTCATGCTCTAAGCCCCTGCTTGTCGACGCCCCGGTTACCCCACACGGTAGCCGGGGTTCCGCATTTTTGGCATGGTGGAGACTATGACAAAGATTGCAATTTTAGGCGGCGGACAAATCGGTGAGGCTTTGACCTCGGGACTCGTAGCTTCGGGCTTTGCGGGCTCGGATATCACGGTTACCAATCGCACCGAATCGCGCAGCCAAGAACTCGAACAGACCTATGGCGTGAATACCACCAGCGATAATGCAGCGGCGGTAGACGGCGCGGACTATATCTTCGCGTGTGTGAAGCCCTACGCCATCCTGGACCTGCTCGAAGGCCTTGAGCCGGCCAAGAATGCCGTGGTCGTGTCCATGGCCGCGGGCCTGACCCTAGAGCAGCTGCAGGATGCGGCGGGCGAAGGCGTGCCGGTGGTGCGCGTTATGCCCAATACCCCCATGTTGGTGCGTCGCGGCATGTGCACCTGCGCGGCCGGTGAGCACGTGAGCGACGCCCAGATGGACGGCGTGCGCGAGCTGCTGGAGGCCGTGGGCGAGGTGGCGGTCATCCCGGAGAAGAATATAGACGCCGCCACCGCGCTGGCAGGCTCCTCGCCGGCCTATTTCTTCCTCGTGGCAGAAGCGCTTGTCGATGCCGGCGTGCAGCTCGGGCTTCCCCGCGACGTCGCCGAGAAGCTTGCCGCCCAGGCCGCAGCCGGCTCTGGTGAGATGTTGGCCAGCTCTGGCCGCTCGGCCACCCAGCTGCGTGCCGGAGTGACCTCGCCGGGCGGCACCACCGCGGCCGCTGTTCGCGAGCTGGAGGAGTCCGGCCTGCGCGGAGCGTTCTACCGCGCGGCAGAGGCCTGCTCCGACAAGGCTAAGGAGCTTGGCTAAAGCTTCCGTGCGCGACCTTCCCGTGGTGGGGGTGTACCCGCCCGGGAGCGTTGGGGCGGGTGTTAAGCAGCGCTTTCGGGGTAAACCCTAATGAATGCTGTGAAGAAATTTGGCACTTGGGTCGCATTAGTCACATGTTTCACGATAGGCTAGGACAAGCACGTGCGTGAAGTCCTGTGGGAGGGGAAGCCTACAGCGCGCACCGAGCTGAAGGGTTAGATATATATGGCAAATGAAGATAAGGGAACCTTTCTGACGATCGCGGAGGTCGCCGAGATTATGCGCGTCTCCAAGATGACCGTCTACCGTTTGGTTCACGCAGGCGAAATGCCGGCTGTTCGCGTTGGACGCTCTTTCCGCGTCCACGAGTCCGCCGTCAACGAGTACTTGGAGGCATCCGTCTACGGAGCCTAGGCTCGCGCCGCACTAGACAGCGCCCACCTCTGCTGGCCATCGTGGTCAGCGGTGGTGGGCGCTGTTCTTTCTCCTGGGCCCTTTTTGGTCACGGGCTGGGGGCTGGGTAAGATGGTGTGCATTCGTGTCGGCTCGCTGATGTGGCCCGCGGTCCGTGTGGCCACGGCGGCAAGAGTGCACCTTCGCCGTTTTAGCGCTGACAAGTTTGACAGTACGTACTATTTGAAAGTGAGGACTCTATGGGTTCCGTCATTAAGAAGCGCCGCAAGCGCATGTCCAAGAAGAAGCACCGCAAGATGCTGCGCCGCACCCGCGTGCAGCGCCGTAAGCTGGGCAAGTAAACCCAGCTCGCTTCTTACCCTCCGCCTTTGTGCGGAGGGTTTTTGCATGTTGCTACAGTCCCTTCCCAGCGCCGACCGCTACCGCAAGCAGTAGCTTAGCGACGGTAGTAGCGCCAGCCGCCATAGGAAAAGGCAGCGGTGGCCAGGGCCGGCAGGCCATAGGTGCGGATAGCGCGGCGCACGGATCGATAGTCGCGCACCAGCCAGCCGCGCTCGCTGGCGATGGTGCGCAGCTTACGGTCTGGATTAATGGCCACGGCGGTACCGACCATGGACAGCATGGGCACGTCGTTGGCGGAATCCGAATACGCGGTGCAGCGCGAAAGGTCCAAGCCCTCGATGGTCGCGAGCGCGGCTACGGCGTGCTTTTTGCCGGGGCCGTGCAGGATATCGCCGACCAGCCGGCCGGTGAACTTGCCATCCTTGACCTCCGCGACGGTGCCGAGCGCTCCCGTAAACCCGAATCGCCGCGCGAGCACCTGCGCTAGCTGCACCGGGGTGGCCGTGACCAACCACACCTGCTGGCCGGCGGCTAAGTGCATTTCTGCTAATTGGGTGGTGCCGGGGTACGCGCGGCGTGCGAGCGAGGCGTCCACGATCTCCTCACATAGCTCGACCAGCTCGTCGACGCTGCGGCCTTTGACAAACTCCAGCGCCTGCGCACGGCCGGCGGCGACGTCCCTGGCATTTTCGCTGCCGGAAACGCGGAACTTAAGCTGTTTCCATGCAATCGGCACGATTTCCGATAGTCGGAAGTAGCGCTTGCGGGCCAACCCGAAGGCGAATTCCACGAGGGAGGAGCCTTGGATGAGGGTATTGTCGACGTCGAAAAACGCCGCCGCGCCCACATCTACCGGTACGTCTGGGTCCTGGGCGGTAATACGCTGCGCGCCCGCCGCGTCATAAGAGCCGGTTACCGAATCCACACCGGAGGCAAAATCCTCTAGATCCAGCCCGAATTCTTCCAATGCCGCCGCGGCCGCGGCTTCGCCGGCGGTGCGCTGGGATTCCTCGTCCAGCGGGGCGAGCGCCTGGTTTTCTAAAAAATTACGCAGATTGCCGCGCGAGGCGGTCCAGTTGGCCAAGAATTCGCGGGGAGTTTCGGGGAACCCTGGGGGAGTGGTAGCGGACACGAGTCAGACAAACAGCTTTCGCAAACGCGGGGTGGACTAACGTGTCCATAGTAATGGTTTCGACCGCCGCCGTCCCTGTGAGGAGAATATGTCTCAGTATCTCGTCGAGCTCATGGTGCGCACCACCTGCGGTTCTTGTGCGCGCGTGAGGGAGCAGATTACCCCCGTTGTCACGCAGGCAGGTGCGGAGCTTGCCGTGCGTAACGTGGATGAGGATGCGGAGCTGGCCATGGAGTTCGGTGATCGCGTACCCGTCGTGGTTATCGACGGCGAAGAGTTCGCCTGCTGGGAAGTAGACAATGCCGAGCTCGCGGCCGAGCTAAGCAGATAATTCGGGATCCCTGCCACCGACGGGTACTCTTTTGGTGGGTTAAAATCAATCAAATGGTTGAGGAGTGTTGTGCATGAGCGTGCTCGTCGTGGGCATGTCCCACCAGTCGGCGCCAGTGGCGCTGCTGGAGAAGCTGAGCATGGATAGTGCGGTCCAGGATTCCGCCTGCGGGAAACTGGTGGCGGCCGACTCACTTTCAGAGGCGATGATCATCTCCACCTGCAACCGCATGGAGGTCTACACCGTTACTAACTCCTTCCATGCCGGCGTGCAGGAAGTCGTGCGCGTGCTCACCCAGGTATCGGACGTGAGCGAGGAGGAGCTGCGCAGCTACCTCTACGTGCGCTATGCCGACGCCGCGGCCGAGCACCTGATGTCGGTGACCTCCGGGCTGGATTCCATGGTGGTAGGAGAGCAGCAGATCATCGGCCAGGTGCGCAGCGCCTACCAGGCCGCCTCCGAGCAGGGCACGGCCGGACCGCGCATCCACGCGCTGGCGCAGTCGGCGCTACGGGCGGGCAAGCGCGTGCACTCCGAGACCGACATCGATGAGGCAGGCTCCTCCATGGTGTCCTTCGCTTTCGACCAAGCCCTGCAGCGCCTAGACGCTGAGGACTTGGCCGGCAAGACCGCGTTGGTCCTCGGCGCGGGCGCTATGGCATCGCTCGCCGCCACCCACGCCGGCCGGCTGGGGGTCAAGGAGCTGGTGCTGGCCAACCGCACCCGTGAGCGCGCCGAGCGCCTGGCCAGCCACGCCGAGGAGGCGGGCGTTGCCGCCCGCGTCGTGGACTTTTCCCAACGTGCCGCCGCGCTTTCCGACGTCGACCTGGCCATCTCCGCCACCGGCGCCGATAATTTCACCATCGAGGCCACCGACATTCCCGCCGGCCGCGAGCTCATGCTCATCGATCTCTCCCTGCCGCGCGATATCGACGATGCCGCCGCTGCGGCCGAGGGCGTGGATCTGGTCAATATCGAGCGCCTGAGCAAGTCGCTCTCGGCCGCCGATACCGACGTCGCGGCCGGCACTAGCCCGCACGCGCAGGCCCGGCGCATCGTCGACGAAGAGCTGGCAGCCTATACCTCTGCGCAGCGCGTACGCGATGTCGTCCCGGCCGTGAGCGCCCTGCACCGCCGCGCGGCCGACCTCGTGGAATGCGAGGCCGCACGCCTGCAACATAAGCACCCCGAAATCTCGGGCAAGCAACTTGAGGACGTCCAGCGCGCCCTCAAGCGCGTGGCCGATAAGCTGCTGCATGAACCAACGGTGCGGGCGAAGAAACTGGCGGCGTCGGAAAGCAGTGTCAGCAGCGAGAATGCCCTGCAGGAACTTTTTGGCCTGCAACTGGAAGGCTCCGGAGTGTCCGTGGCCGTTAATGAATTGCCCACCATGACTAAGGAGGCCTAAATGTTTCAGATTGGTACCCGCGGCTCCAAGCTTGCCACCACCCAGGCGGGCCACGTCCGCGATTGGCTTATCGACGCCGGCTTTGACTCCCAGCTCCACATCGTCACCACCGCCGGCGACGTCAATATGGCACCGGTCGAGCGTATCGGCGTCGGCGTATTTACCCAAGCGCTGCGCGAGGCCCTCTATGCCGGCGAGTGCGATATCGCCGTCCACTCTTTTAAGGACCTGCCCACCGCGCCCGATGATCGCTTCCGCCTCGTGGTGCCGCAGCGCCAGGATTCCCGCGAGGCGCTCGTCGCCCGCGATGGCCTGAGCCTGGCGCAGCTGCCGCAGGGCGCGCGCGTGGGTACCTCCGCCCCGCGCCGCATCTCCCAGCTGGCCGCCATCCGCCCCGACCTGGAGATTCGCCCGCTGCGCGGCAATATCGATACCCGCATGTCCAAGGTCACCGACGGCGAGCTCGACGCCGTCTTGCTGGCCTATGCCGGCCTGCTGCGCGGCGGCTACGCGGACCGCGCCACCGAAATCTTCGAGCCCTCCGTCTTCATGCCGGCGCCGGCCCAGGGCGCCCTCGCCATCGAGGCTGTGGCCGGAACCGAGGCTGCCGCGGCCCTCGATGCCATCGTCGATGACCGCGCCTCGGCCGCCGCGGCCGGTGAGCGCGCTGTGCTGGCCCGCCTTGAGGCCGGCTGTACCGCGCCGGTGGCCGCCACCTCGCGCTGGGACGGCGACCAGCTCACCGTGCGCGGTGGCGTCTTTGCGCTCGATGGTTCGCGTCAGCTTACTGCCACCGCCTCCGGGCCTGCGGCCGAAGCCGCCGAGCTCGGCGCGCGCGTTTCCGACGAGCTTTTCGCCGGTGGTGCGGCCGAGCTGCTGGGCAAGTAATTTCGCCTTTAGGCGCTAATAATTTAAGGTGTAGATACCACAAATCATTGTCCCGCAATGATCCGGCCCCCTTTAAGGGCATCCCAGGACTTAAGGCCTGGGATTTTGGCCGTTATGACCGTGTCACCCACCGCCGGCGCGGGGAACCACACCGCATGCGATCATGTCCGTGCGCGGTGCCGCGCGCCCGAATTTAGAAAAGAACTTTATGAGCAATGCCGCGCCAGACACCCAATTGGGCAAGATCGTCTTTGTGGGCGCTGGTCCAGGTAATCCCGACCTGCTGACCGTCCGCGCCCGCGAGGTTCTGGCAAATAGTGCCATCGCCGTGACCGATCCAGAGGTCATGCAGGGGGTGCGCGATGCCGTCGCAGCCGCCCTGCCCGTACCGCAAGAGCTTCTCGATGCCGCCGAGGCCGAATACGCCCAAATGTGCGCCGATGCCAAGGCTAAGGGCGCGCGCCGCAAGCCGCCCCGCCCCGCGCCGCCAACGGCCGCGGTGTTGTATGAACCGGGAGAGGATATCGTCGGCCAGCTGCGTGAGTGCTTGGTTGAGGCCGACGGCGAAGATGTCATCCGCCTAGTGACCGGCAACCCGCTGCACCGCGAGTCCATCAAGGCCGAAATCAATGCCGTGGCCTCCGCAGGCCTGGAATTCCAGGTCGTGCCGGGCATGTCCCTGCCGTCGACCGTGCCGTCCTTTGCTGGCATTGCACTCGGCTCGACTTATACCGAGGCCGATGTCACCAACGGTGCCGATTGGGACGCATTGGCCAACGCCACGCAGCCCATCGTTCTGCAGGCCACGAAGGAGGACCTGCCGGTCATCTCCGAAGAGCTACAACAACGCGGCATGCCGGCCGAGACCGAGGCTTTTGTCACCGTGCACGGCACCACCCGCCTGCAGCGCACCTACGAGACCACTCTGGGCACCATGGGCAAGCTCGACGCTGACCTTGTCGGCCCGCTCGTGGTCACCCTCGGCCGCAGCATCGACGACCGCACCAAATACTCCTGGTGGGAAAACCGTCCCCTCTACGGCTGGCGCGTGCTCGTGCCGCGCACTAAGGAGCAGGCTGGCCCGATGTCCGCGCGCCTGGCCGGCTACGGAGCCATTCCCCAAAACGTGCCCACCATCTCCATCGAGCCGCCGCGCAATCCGGCACAGATGGACCGCGCCATTAAGGGAATCGTTGAGGGTCGCTATAAGTGGATCGTCTTTACCTCCGTCAACGCAGTGAGCGCGGTGTGGGATAAGATAGCCCAGCTCGGCCTCGACGCCCGCGATTTCGCCGGCGTTCACCTCGCGGCCGTGGGCACCAAGACGGCGGCCGCCATCCGCGCCAAGGGCATGGTTCCGGAGCTTTTACCGCACAAGAAAAAGCAGAACGCCGAGGGCCTGCTCGATGTCTTCCCCAACTTCGTGGAAGATATCGACGCCGTCGGCCGCGTCCTGCTCCCGCGCGCCGATATCGCGGCCGATACCCTCGTGGATGGGCTCAAGGCCCTCGACTGGGAAGTCGATGACGTCGTGGCCTACCGCACCGTCCGCGCCGCCCCGCCTTCGGCCGAGATCCGCGACATGATCAAGACCGGCGGCTTCGACGCCGTCGCCTTCACCTCTGGTTCCACCGTGCGCAACCTGGTGGGCATTGCGGGCAAACCGCACCAGCGGACGATCATTGCGTGTATCGGGCCGTCGGCAAGAGCGGCCGCGGAAGAGATGGGCTTGCGCGTTGATGTCGTGCCCGAGGTCGCGGACGTACCCGCGCTTGTCGACGCCCTCGCAGACCACGTCGCCGCCCTCCGCGCCGCCGGAAACCTTCCCGCGCCGAGGAAGAAGCGCCGCTCGCGCAAGAAGGCTACTAAGGTCGACAAGGCATAAGTTTTAGTCTCGCTCTAAGGAGTACCCAATGAGCACCTTCCCAGCCCGCCGCCCACGCCGCCTGCGCACCACCCCCGCGATGCGCAACCTTGTGGCCGAAACCCAGGTCCGCCCCTCGGACCTGATTTTGCCCATGTTCATCGTGGACGGTCTCGACGCCCCGCGCGAGATTCCCTCCATGCCGGGCGTTTACCAGCACACTTTTGATTCCCTGCGCCGCGCGACCGAAGAGGCGCTAGAAGCCGGCGTGACCTGCGTCGATCTTTTCGGCGTTCCGCTCGAGGAGGACAAGGATGATACCGGCTCCGTCGCGTGGGACCCGCAGGGCATTTTGAACCGCGGCATTTCCTGCCTGCGCGAGGAATTCGGCGATGACCTCATCGTGATGGCCGATACCTGCCTCGACGAGTTCACCTCCCACGGCCACTGCGGCGTGCTGGATGACAAGGGCCGCGTGCTTAACGACGAATCCGTCAAGCTCTACCAAGACATGGCCCGCTCCCAGGCCCGCGCCGGTGCCCACATCGTCTCCCCGTCCGGCATGATGGACGGCCAGGTGGCCGCCATCCGTGCCGACCTCGACGAGGCCGGCCACGAGGATGTGGCCATCATGGCCTATTCCGCCAAGTACGCCTCCGCCTTCTTCGGACCGTTCCGCGACGCCGTCGGTTCCTCCCTCGAGGGCGACCGCCGCACCTACCAGCAGGATCCGCGCAATTTCCGCGAATCCCTGCTCGAGGCCGAGCTCGACATCGAAGAAGGCGCGGACTTCGTCATGGTCAAGCCCGGCCTGCCTTACTTGGATGTGCTTTCGGCCGTGGCGGAGACTTCTCCCGTGCCGGTTGCGGTCTACCAGGTCTCCGGCGAGTACGCGATGGTCAAGGCCGCGGCCGCCAATGGGTGGATTGACGGCGAGGCCATCATGCTCGAGTCCCTGACCGCGTTCAAGCGCGCCGGTGCCGACCAGATTCTCACCTACTTCGCTACCGAAGCCGCCCGCCTGCTCAAGTAAAGGATCCCTGTGACTGTTACGCCCCCGTCGTCCGCCCCTGCTCCGCGCTCGCCGCGCACGCAACGCCCGGAATCCGTGGCGTACATGCTGTGGCTGTGGATGGGCGCGCTGTGCGGCGAGGCCGTGCACCAGGTGCTCAACGTGGTGCTGACGCTGCTCAACCACGACGTACTCATGTCGCAGGCCAAGGAGATGGCCAAGTCCGCACCGGCCGGCGTCGATGAAGCCCAGCTTTCCGACGCCTTCCTCCGCACCGCCGCCTACGCCTCCGTCGCCCTTTCGGCGGCCATTTCCTTGGCGATTATCGTGCTGCTGGCCTTCCTGCTGCGGTCCTTGGCGCGTCGCGGCAAGCGGGCCGGTACCTCGCGGCGCGTGTGGTTCGCTTTCTCGCTGTATTTTGGCTTCCGCATCCTGCTGACCTTCATGGTTACCCCGGCCGGCGCTGATGTGCCCGATTGGCTCTTTGCCGCCGATGGCATGGTGCAGATCCTGGTCGGCGTCGCGGCGGTGCTCGGCCTGATTTTCTCCGTGCGGGTCGATACCTTGGATTACACCGGCGAGCTCGAGCAGATGCGCGAGCTGGAAAAGGAACTCGAACAAGCGCAGCGCGAGAAGAAGCGCGCCGAGCAAGAACGCAAGCGTGCCAAGGATGAACAGCGCAGCAAGCGCACTGACCGGGAGGACAAGCGATGAGCAATACCGAGCGGCCCGGCCCCCGGGACTATAACCGCGCGGCCAGAAATACCTCCGCCAGCCAGAACCTCGACGCCTGGCCACGGCCGCTGCGCTGGGCCTATTGGGTGCTCGTCGTCAGCGCCGTGCTCATGTTGGTCAGCGGTCTGGTGGGCATCTTCGGCTCGGGCGGACCGCAGGTAGAACCCCAGAACGCGCAGGTCGCGGAGTATCTCCACTCCAATCGCCTATTTGTTGCGGTGACCAATACCGTCGGCGCCGTCGTGCTGGCGCTCTTTGCCGCGCAGCTGGCCAGCGGGTCCAAGTGGGCGCGCCGCATCATCACCATTGTCATCGCCATCGCGCTCTTTAATAATATCGCCGCCCTGGCGCTTGGCATTGGCGGGCTTAGCCTGCTGATTATCCCCATTTCCTTGATCATTGCCCTCGCGCTGCTTTTCCAGCCGCAGTCCAACCGCTTTATTAAGGACCGCAGCTTGCGTGGCTAATTAGCCCCCACTCCAACTTTTGATTCATAATTGGGGCATGTCTCGACTTAATCGTGCCCCGCTTATCGACGCCGCCCTCGGCCGCACCCCCTCCCGACCCCCAGTTTGGTTCATGCGCCAGGCTGGCCGTTCGCTGCCGGAATACCGCGCCGCCCGCGAGGGGATTAGCATGCTCGATTCCTGCTTCATGCCAGAACTGCTAGCAGAAATTACCCTGCAGCCGGTGCGCCGCCACGACGTTGATGCTGCCATTTTATTTTCCGATATCGTGGTCCCGCTCAAAGCCGCCGGAGTCAAGGTCGATATCGTGCCGGGCCGTGGGCCGGTGATGGAGCAGGCGGTGCGGAGTAGGGAGGACGTCGGCAAGCTGCCGCTGCTAGAGGCCGACGTCCCCGAGGTTACTGAAGGCATTGCCCGCATCCTGGCCGAGCTCACCGAAACCCAAGCGCTTATCGGCTTCGTTGGTGCGCCGTTCACGCTGGCTAGCTACCTCATTGAGGGCGGGCCGTCTAAGAACCACGAGCGCACCAAGGCCCTCATGCACGCCGAGCCGGAGACCTGGCATCTGCTCATGCGCCGCCTGGTGCCTACCATCACCCGCTTCCTGCAGGTGCAGGTCGACGCCGGCATCGACGCCATGCAGCTTTTCGATTCCTGGGCGGGCTACCTCAACGAGCGCGACTACCGCGAATTCGTTTTGCCGTATTCGCGAGAAATCCTGGCCGGCGTAGATATTCCGCGCATCCACTTCGGCGTCGGCACCGGCGAGCTCTTGCCAGCAATGTCGGAGGCGGGGTCGGAGGTCATGGGCGTCGACTATCGCGTGCCCATGGATGCCGCGGCCGAGCGCGTGAGCGCCCGCGTGCTGCAGGGCAACCTTGACCCGGCCATGCTTTTTGCCGGCGACGACGCCGTGCGCCAGGCCGTACGCACCATCCGCGGCGAGGTCGATCGGGCGCGCGAGCGCGGCGATATTGACGGCCACATCTGGAACCTCGGCCACGGGGTCCTGCCAACTACTGACGCGGAAGCAATCACCCGCGCCGTTTCCATCATCCACGAGGAGGGCTAAATGCGTATTGCGATTATCGGTGCCGGCCTGGCGGGCTTGACGGCCGCTTACGAGCTGCGCGACCACGACGTCGAGGTTTTCGAGGCCGCCGGCCGGATCGGTGGCAAGCTGTACTCTGTGCCGTTTAACGACGGCCCGACCGACATGGGCGCCGAGGCCTTCCTCGCCCGCCGGCGCGATGCCGTGGAATTTATCGAATCCCTCGGTCTCGGCGATAGCTTGGTCGAGCCCTCCGGTCTGCACTCGCTGGTGTACTCCGGCGAGCTCAAGCCGTTGCCGCGCGGCGGAATGATGGGCATTCCTTCGCACTCGGAGCCGGTCGCGCATTTGGTCTCGGCCGAGACCGCGCGCCGCATCGACAATGAGGAGCCCTTCGAGTGGACGGCGGGCAGCGACGTTTCCGCAGGCAAGCTGGTGCGCCAGCAGTTTGGCGACGACCTCGTCGACCACGTTATCTCCGCCCTCCTCGGCGGCGTGTACTCCTGTTCGGCCGATGATCTGGGTTTGCGCGCGACCATCCCGGCGCTGGCGGAGACCCTCGACGCGCTGTCCGAGCGCGGCCCAGTGACTCTCTCGGCCGCGGTCCGCACGCTGGAGGAGGCTCGCGCGGCCGCGCCCCGCAGCGGCGGCCCCGTCTTCCAGACTTTCCGCGGCGGCTACGCGCAGCTTTATGAGGCACTGGCCGAGCAATCCCGCGCCAAGATCTACCTCGATACTTTTATCTCCGGCATCACTCGCGAGGGCGAGCAATTCCGCCTGGCCGGAGCACCGGCCGATGCGGCGCCGTTTGATCGCGTGCTGGTAGCTACCCCGGCTCCGACCGCGGCGCGCCTTCTTAGCAAGGTCGCCCCGCAGGCGGCGGGACGGCTGAAGGGAGTGAAGTTGGCAGCGTCGGCCGTCGTGGGGTTGAAATTCGAGTCCGATACAGACCCTTCGGGAAACGCTTTGCCGCAGAATTCCGGCATTCTCGTGGCCACCGACCAAGACGATGTGCACGCCAAGGCCTTTACACTTTCCTCCCGCAAGTGGCCGCACTTGGCTGAGCGTGGCGGTGCCCTCGTACGTGCCTCCTTCGGCCGCTTTGGCGACGACGCCATCGTCCGCGCCGAAGAAGACGACCTCGTCGACTATGCCCTCGATGACCTCCAGCGACTCACCGGCTTCGACGGCCGCGCCGCGGGTGTCGCGGAGATCTTCACCCAGCGTTGGTTCGGCGGCCTGCCGCGCTACGACGCCGGGCACCTCGAAACTGTGGCCAGCGCACGCGGTACCCTCGCGGCGACGCCGGGAGTCGATGTCACCGGCGCCTGGGCCGGCGGCGTTGGAGTGCCCAACGTCATTGCGGATGCCCGCGCCGCCGCCGCGCGCATCGTCGGCTAGCGGTGCCGCACGATTCGTGCATTCCGGGTCATACGCTGTGGCGTGGTGCGGGCATGCCAAAGTGGCAGCAGGGCATCCTGCTGCCTAGCGGCATGAGTGCTAGTGCGGTGGATCCGGCGGGGTCGGTTGCACTGGCTCGTTCGGGCTGGACGGCGATGCGGCGGTATCGGCCCATGGCGGTTGCCACACCACGCGACCTCGGCGGCGAACGAGTCGCCCGCGGACAGACGGGGCATTCGGGTCATCGTCATTGACACCATTGTGGTACGGGCAGCAGGTGGCGAGGTTTGACATGTTGGTCTCGCCGCCGTGTCGCCACGCTTGCAGGTGATGCACCTGGCATTTATCCGCCGGGTAGTTGCACGCGGGCCACGGGCACACAGGGTTTTCGGCGGCAGCCATGAGCCGCTGCTTTTCGCTGGCCATGCGTTCCGTCCGGTAGAGGTTGACCGCACCTTCGTAGGGATGGACGAGGGTGATAAGCCCGCGCTCTGCCAGCGTGCGCGAGACAAGTTCCGCGCCGGTGAGGCGGGCACCGTTGGTGAGCCGGATGGTGATTTCCTCGCCGTCGCCATCGATGATGCGGTCGAGTTCGTCGAGCGTGATAATTGCATTCGTCGTAATGGTTGGACGGGTGGCTGGGGCGGCGCCGGAAGGGGAGAAGAGCTCCGCAACGGAATCGAGAGGCGCGTCCTCGTCCAGGCTGGATTCCAAGTCCGCGATGAGCGAGGAAGGCCCGGTAATCGCGAGAGTCCATGGCGCGTCCTTGCGCCGGCGGATGCGCACGCCGGGGCGCGGAGGGGCCGGGGGATTGAGCTCGCGCAGCTTTTTGCGCGCGAGCTTTTCCATTTCCTCGGTATCGGCGGCGGTGCGACACAACTCCACGCGCAGGCGCCAGGCGTCGCGCTTAGTCTTGGCGCGGGCGGCGTAGCGCTCGATTACCTCCAGCGTGGGCAGCGGGTGGGCGCGCTCGCGCGCGGCGTTAACCGCCTGGCGTTGGAGGCGGCTAAAGGAGGTGGGGGCAAAGAGGGCGTCGGCAAGCGTGAGCAAGGTGCGGGCCGTTTTATTGGGCGCGCCGGCGGCGCACAGCTGGTCTTCAGACATGCCAGCGCACCCGGCAACGATATCGATGCCGGGCGCCAAGGCCGCGAGATAGGTCTGAAGAGCTGTCATGCCCCGCAGCCTAAGCCACCGCGCGCAATCCGTGCGAGGGCGAGCGCGCGAATCTGTGGATAACTAGGGCCGGAAGGGCGAATTTCGGCCCGCACTCGCTGCGGGCCTGTGGATAACTAGCCCTTATTGCGGAAGACGAAGATGGAGGAGAAGTCCTGATTGCCGTGGCCCATCGCCTGCATTTCCTCGAAGCGGCCGATGGCGGCAGTCAGGGCGGGCAGCGGCTTGGTGGAGGTCATCTCCATGAGCTTCGCGTCCTTAGCCAGGGCGTCGACGGTGAAATCGCCCGGGTCGGTATTGCGCTCGCCGGTGATAAACGGAGCTTTCATATTCGCGATGAAAGACAAGCCGGTGATGTCGAGCATCTGCAGCACCACCTCGGAGTCCAAGCCCTCGGACTCGCCGAGTTGCAGGGCTTCGAGCAGGCCCTCGGCGGTGACGGCGAGCGCGAGGTTCGCCAGCAGCTTTCCGATGGCCGCCGTGGCCGCCGCCTCCACCCCGATGAGCTTGTCTTCTCCCGCCCAGGACTCGGCGAGGGACATGGCTTGCTCGCGGCGGGCGTCGTCAGGCGTGCCCACATAGACGCCGAGCTTGCCCTCGCGGGCCGGGCCGAGCGTGCCGACGACCGGGGCGTGGACGTAGGTTTCCACGGCGGCGGCGAATTCGCGGGCATCGTTGGGCGAGACGGTGGTGGTATCGATCCAGGTCACGCCGGCGGGGATGAGCTGCGGCTCGACGACGACCTCGCGGACATCGTCAGGCCCGAAGAGCGAGGTGATGATGACCTCGGCGTTCACTAGGGCCTCGGTGGGCGAGGCGGCAAGCTCGGCGCCTTCCTCCACCAGCGGCTGGGCACGCTCGGCGGTGCGGTTCCAGACGGTCAATTCGATGCCGTCTTGCTCATTGAGCAGGCGGCGGGCTAGTTCGGTTCCCATGCGGCCAGTTCCAAGAAATGCAATCCTCATGGTTTCCCAGTGTGCCATCATTGGGTGCAGGTTCGCCGCGTCTTGCGCGAGCCCCGGACGGGGGAGCCGTACCCGGCAACGCGACAAGACGGCCAGGAAGCAGTTATGGCGTGGTTCATCTTGATTTTCTCCGGCGCATTCGAGGCCGTGTGGGCGGCGGCATTGGATAAATCCGCAGGTTTTACGCGTTTGTGGCCCTCGCTTGTTTTCCTCGTGGCCTGCGCGATTTCCATGGGCGGGCTGGCGTGGGCGATGCGCAGCATCCCGGTAGGCACGGCCTATGCGGTGTGGGCGGGTGTTGGCACGTCGGGGCGGTTATCTATTCCTTCGCGGCCGGGCACGAGGTCGCCACGGTGTGGAAGGTGTTTTCCTCTCCATGATCATCGGCGGCATCGTGGGGCTGAAAGCGGTGAGTTAGAGACCCGGAATCCGCGGCGCGGGAGGCAGCGGCGGCGCAGGCGGTGGGGCGGGCGCAGGCACGGCGGGCACTGCCGGCATATCAGGCACCGCGTCCTCGATGCGCCCGCGGACCTCATGCGGCGGAATGTTGAGGTTCGGCAGTCCGCTCTTATCCCGCGCGGGAGGGCGTGGCGCTGCCGGTCGCGGTGCGGGCGCCAGGCCCGGTTCTGGGCGAGGGGCCGGCGCAGGCTTAGGCGCAGGCGCGGGCGCCGCGGTTGACGGCGAAGGTTCCGCGGCCGGCGGCGAAGGAGGCGCCGTGTCTTCCTGCGGCAGGTCGCGAGGGGTGAGAGGGTGGGGAGGGGCTGCCAGGAGGGGGCGTCGGCAAGCGGGGCGGCACCTACCGAGGTAGGCAGCGGCCGTTCGGGCGCGGGCCGGGCACAACCGGCGAGGCAGAAAGCGGCCAGGATGGCGAAAATGACAGTGCGCTGCATTGAAAATCCCCCCGAATTGAAAAGTGCAACGCCCCGAAGTTTAGCGGCTGACTGTGAATCGCGCAGTCCAACTTTTGTATAGCGCGCGAATCGCTAGAATGTCAGACATGCCTAATACTTCCCAGTCGCAACAGTGGTTTGAGCGTTCCTCCAAGGTGATTCCGGGCGGGGTGAACTCGCCGGTGCGCGCGTTCGGCTCCGTGGGTGGCCAGGCCCGCGTCATTGAGCGCGGCGCGGGTTCGCGCCTGTGGGATGCCGACGGCAACGAGTACGTTGACCTGGTCAGCTCCTATGGCCCGATGATTCACGGCAATGCCCACCCAGAGATTGTGGAGGCCGTGCAGCAGGCCGCTGCGGGTGGCTTGAGCTTCGGCTCGCCCACCGAGGGTGAGACTTTGCTCGCCGAGGCCATCGTCGCGCGCACCGCGGCCGATAAGGTGCGCATGGTTAACTCCGGCACCGAGGCCACCATGTCTGCGGTGCGCCTAGCCCGCGGCTACACCGGCCGCACCAAGGTGCTGAAGTTCGAGGGCTGCTACCACGGCCATGTGGATGCGCTGTTGGCCTCGGCCGGCTCCGGCGTGGCGACCTTTGCGCTGCCGGATTCCCCGGGTGTTACGGGCGCGACAGCGGCCGATACCATCGTCGTTCCTTATAACGATATCGAGGCCGTGCGCGAGGCATTTGCGCAGCACCCGGGCGAGATTGCTTGCATTATCGCGGAGGCCTCGGCCGGCAATATGGGCACCGTGGCACCAGATGAGGGCTTCAACGCCGCGCTTGCCGACGTCGCCCATGAAGACGGCGCCCTCCTCATCCTCGATGAGGTCATGACCGGTTTCCGCACCTCCTATAAGGGTTGGTACGGCGTCGACGGCGTGGCGGCGGACCTGGTGACCTTTGGCAAGGTCGTCTCCGGTGGCTTGCCGGCCGCTGCCTTTGGCGGCCGCGCCGAGGTCATGGACTACCTCGCGCCGGAAGGTCCGGTCTACCAGGCGGGCACGCTCTCCGGTAACCCGGTGGCAATGGCTTCGGGCCTGAAGTCTTTGGAGCTGGCCGATGAATCGCTCTATGAGCGCCTGCAGGCCAATGCGGACCGCCTGACCGGCATGATTTCTGATGCGCTGTCGGCCGAGGGCGTAGCGCACCACATTCAGCGCGCCTCCTCGATGTTCTCCATCCGTTTTGCCGAGGGCGAGGGTCGCAACTTCGCCGATATGCAGGCGGCCGAGACCTTCCGCTTCACCCCGTTCTTCCACGCTCTGCTGGATAACGGCATCTATGTCGCGCCGAGCCCATTCGAGACCTGGTTTGTCTCGGATGCACTGAACGACGCCGACTTTGAACTCATCGAGGCGGCCCTCAAGCCCGCCGCCCAAGCTGCGGCCGCTGCGCGTCCCGCAAACTAAGGAGAGACATGACACGCACCATCGTTCACCTCGTACGCCACGGCGAGGTCCACAACCCGGAGAAGATCCTCTACGGTCGCATCCCGGGCTATCACCTATCCTCGCGCGGGCATTCCATGGCGGCGCGGACCGCGGAGTCCTTTCGCGACCATGATGTGACCTACCTGGCAGCCTCGCCACTGCAGCGCGCCCAAGAGACAGCGCGGCCGATTGCGGAGGTAACGGGACTGGACGTGGAAGTCGATAAGACGCTCATTGAATCCGGCAATCGCTTCGAGGGCCTGCGCACCAAGGGTCTGCGCTCCGCACTGTGGAATCCGCGCCGTTGGCCGCTGCTGGTCAATCCGCTGGAGCCATCGTGGGGCGAGCCTTATGAGCAGATTGCCGAGCGCATGCTGGGCTCCATCGAGCGCGCCCGTACCGCCGCCGCCGGCCACGAGGCGATTTTGGTCAGCCACCAGCTGCCCATCGTGATGGTGCAGCGCACCGTGCTCGGCCAGCGCTTGCCGCACGCGCCGTGGAACCGCGAATGCGACTTGGCCTCGGTAACCTCCCTGCTTTTTGAAGACAACCAGGTCACCGATATTTTCTACTCTTCGCCGGCGCAGGAGATTTAATGGCACTACGACGCAAACGCGCAGTTGGCGCGGTGCTGGCGGCAGCAGCCGTGACCCTTGCTGGGTGCGCGCAGGATTCCGATAACGCCCAAAATGCGGTTGCTACCGGCGGTAACTTCGAATTCATCACCCCCGGCGGCGAGAAGGTCATCAATTACGAGGAATCCGAGCGCAAGCCGCTGCGCACGTTCTCCGGCGAGGATGTGCGCGATACGGATAAGACCATCTCCTTGGAAGACTATGACGGCGAAATCGTCGTGCTTAACTCCTGGGGCCAGTGGTGCGCGCCCTGCCGTTCCGAGGCCGATGACCTCCAAGAGGTCCACTCCGAGCTGCAAAAGCGCAAGATTGGCACCGTCCTGGGCATTAATGTGCGCGACTATAACCCGCAGGTGTCTAATGACTTCCTCGAAGACAATGGGCTGAAGTATCCCTCCATCTATGATCCGCCGTTTAAGACGGCTGCGGCCCTAGGCGGCGTGCCGACTTCCGTGGTGCCCACCACCATCGTCTTGGATAAACAGCACCGCCCGGCTACGGTCTTTTTGCGGTCCATCACCGCTAAAGACGTGATGGATGTAGTAGACAAGCTAGAAAAGGAATAAATGGACAACGCAGCGAGCTTCGGCAACTCCTTTGCCGAGGCCGTGACCTCCGGCCCACTTATTTTGGGTCTCCTCGCGGCCGCCGTGGCGGGGCTGGTGAGCTTCGCCAGTCCGTGTGTGATCCCGCTGGTTCCCGGCTATATTTCCTACCTGGCCGGCGTGGTGGGCGGTGAGGTTACCTTCGATGGGGAGCTGGGGGTGGGCGTCGGCAAGCGCAGGCAATGGGCTGTTGTGCTGGCCGCGGCCTTGTTCATCCTCGGCTTCACCGTGGTATTCCTCCTAGCGACGGTCTCGGTATTCGGCGCGATTTCCGCGCTAAGGCTCAACGAAGAAATGCTCATGCGGGTCGGCGGCGGCGTGACCATCCTGATGGGTGTGGTCTTCCTAGGCGCGATTCCAGCGCTGCAGAAAGACACCCGCATGGCACCGAAGCGCTGGACCACCTGGCTGGGCGCGCCGCTGCTGGGCGGGATATTCGCGCTGGGCTGGACGCCGTGCTTGGGCCCAACGCTGGCCGCCATCATTTCTGTATCGGCCGGCACCGAGGGCATGACGGCCGCGCGTGGCGTGCTGCTCATCATCTTTTATTGCCTGGGCCTGGGCCTACCGTTCCTTCTGGTGGCGCTGGGCTCCGCGCGGGCGATGCGCACGATTTCGTGGGCCCGCAAACACTCGCATACCATCCAAATAATCGGCGGCGTGGCCATGATCCTCGTCGGCCTGGCCCTGGTAACCGGCCTATGGGGCGAATTTATTAGCCTCATCCGCCAGTGGACCGGCAACTACGGCGCAACCCTTATTTAGGAGAGACGTGAAATATTTCCGCAAAGCCTGGCATTGGCTGACCAGTATGCGCACCGCGCTAGCGCTGCTTTTCTTGCTGGCGCTGGCCGCGATTCCCGGTTCTTTGCTGCCGCAGCGCGATCTCAACGAGCAGAACGTGCAGGACTTTATTGAGTCCAATGGCAACGTGGCGAAGATCTACGACAAGCTGCAGCTTTTCGACGTCTTTTCCTCCGTCTGGTTCCAAGCCATCTTCGTCCTCTTGGCGATTTCCCTGGTTGGCTGCATCCTGCCGCGCTCCTGGGATCACTATAAGGCGTGGAAGACCCCGCCAACGCGCGCCCCGAAGTACCTCCACAAGCTGCCGCTGGCGGCCGAGGGGCACTCGGAAAAGAGCGAGGAGGAACTATCCGCGGAAATTAAGAAGCGCCTGAAGAGGTGGCGCGTGGCCGAGTATTCCCCGGAGAAGGACCGTGCCGGCGTGCATACCTTTTCCGCGGAGCGCGGCTACGGCCGCGAGCTAGCCAACCTCATTTTCCACGTGGCGCTGGTAGCCATCTTGGTCACGGTTGCCGCCGGCAAGCTGGTCAACTACGAAGGCCAGGTCATCGTGGTCACTGAGTCTGGCTCGCAGGGCGGCGACCAGACCCTGGATCAGTCTACGGAGTTCTGCAATACCTCTACGTCTAACTTTGACTCCTTCCGCGCCGGCCCGCTTTTCGACGGCACCGGGCTCCACCCTTTCTGCCTCGTCGCCCATGACTTCGCGGCCGAGTACCTGCCGAACGGCCAGGCCGAGATGTTTACCTCCAACGTCTCCTACGCGGAGGGCGATGACATCTACAAGGATGACTCCGAGTGGAAGGATTATGAGCTCAAGGTCAACCATCCGCTGCGCCTGGCGCATAACCGCGTTTATTTGCAGGGCCATGGCTACGCGCCGACGGTCACCGTGGAATGGCCCAATGGGGAAAAGCGCACCCAGACTATTCAGTTCCAGCCGAATGATACGACCTTCTTCCTGTCCTCCGGCGCGATGCGCTTTGACCCGCCGGCCGGCATGCACCCGGACCTCTATGAGCGTCGTCAGAATCAGATCGCCATTCAGGGTCTCTTCGCGCCTACGGCCGAGTGGGCCGGTGAGAACGGCAAGCTGCTGCAGTCCTCCTACCCAGGTTTGCAGGATCCGGCCATGGCCATCGATATCTACCGCGGTGATGCCGGCTTGGATACCGGCACCCCGCAGTCCTTCTTCTCGCTGGATCCAAACCTGGTGCACTCCGGCCAGCTGCGAAAGATTGACCGCGTGAACCTCAACCAGGGTGAGGATGTCACCCTGGACGATGGCACCAAGATCACTTTCAACGGCGCCAGCGAGTTTGCCAATTACCAGGTCTCTTATGACCCCTTCCAGAAGTGGGTGCTGGTCTCCGCGCTGGTAATGCTCATCTCCTTGGTGGGTTCGCTGGTGATTAAGCGCCGCCGCGTCTATATCCGCCTGCGGCCGAACGCGGCCGGCGGCACCGATGTGGAAATGGGCGGTCTCGCCCGCACCGACCGCGCCGGTTGGTCCGAGGAATTCCACGAGTTGCACCGCGCGCTGCTGGAGCTGCCGGACCCAGATGAGGTCGAAGAAGACGAGCTTTATACCGATGATTAGTACGTCAGCCTAGTCCAACAAAAGTTGGACTAGGCCGTTTCGCTGAGTAAGGTAATCAGCACTATCCCGCACGTGTATTGGCTAGGAGCGTTCATGCAGATCGATCAGAATCTGTCTAATTTCTCGGATATCGCGGTGCAGACCGCCTTTGTGGTGTACTGCGTCGCGCTCTTTATGTCGCTGTTCTACTACGGCCGCATGCAGGGAATTATCGAGGGCCGCCGTGCCGTGAAGTCCCAGGCCGCGAAGGTCTTGGTGGGGGCGGGCGCTGGGGGCGTCGATAAGCAGAGCTATGCGGGCGAGGTGGCCCAGTCCTCTTCCGGTATCACGGAAGGTGAGCTGAAGGAGAAGGAGCGCAAGGCCGATAAGCTCGGCGGTATGACCAGCTCGCTGATGTGGGTAGGCATTGCGCTCCACGCCGCGGCGATTGTGCTGCGTGGCCTGGCTACCGGCCGTTTCCCCTTTGGCAACCTATACGAGTACGTGCTGATGGTGAGCTTCGGTGTGCTGCTGGTGGGCAATATTGCCATGCAGCGTAAGGAGTGGCGCACCGTGTGGCCATGGCTGCTCACCCCGGTATTGGCGCTGATGTTTTATGGCTCCACCAAGCTCTATGCCGAGTCTGCCCCAGTGGTGCCGGCGCTGCAGTCGCACTGGCTGCCCATCCACGTCACCGTGGTGTCCTTGGGCGCGTCCATTGGTATTATTTCCGGCATTGTCTCGCTGCTGACCCTATTCCGTATGGCACAGCCGAAGCATGCCGAGCATGGCTTTTTCGGTGCTGTAGCCCGCCCATTGCCTTCTGCCGCGAAGATTGACCAGCTGGCCTACCGTCTGGCCGTAATCACCCTGCCGACCTTGGGCTTGGGCATTATCCTGGGTGCCATCTGGGCTGAGTCCGCTTGGGGCCGCTTCTGGGGCTGGGACCCGAAGGAAACCGTGTCCTTTGCCACCTGGATCCTGTATGCCGCCTACCTGCACGCGCGTGCAACGCCGGCGTTCCGCAAGGCGGCGCCGTGGATCAATGTCATGGCGATGGCGCTGATGGTCTTCAACCTCTTCTTTATCAACATGGTTGTCTCCGGCCTGCACTCCTATGCGGGGCTGAATTAAATGGCGGAGCATACGAGCCCGCGCCATAAGCCGGGCAAGCCGGCTGGTGATAATGCGGTGATTTTAGGCCTGGGCGCGCAATTTGCCGAGCGCCGCCGCGAGTTGGGCATTTTGCAGCAGCAGCTTGCCGACGCCGCCGGTATCTCCCGCTCCACCCTCCACACCATTGAGCATGGGGGCGCGGGCGTGCGGTGGGAAAAGGTTACCGCCGTGGCCGAGGCCCTCGGCTTGGAGATGCGCTTCGTGCCGAAGGAATCCTAATCCTTCTCGCCGTCGGTGTCGCGATTGCGGCGCTGGCGGCGTTTTTCTTCCTCTGCCTCCTGTGCGCGGCGTTGCTTGAAGCGCTCCTTTTCCAAGTTCCAGAGGAATTCTTCATCATCGTCGGGTCCCTTGATGGCGCGGGGTTGTTCCACCTCGCGCTTTTTCCATGTGGAGGGCCCGAAGGCCTTCCACACCAAGTAGGCGGCGAGGACAAAGAGTAAAAGGAGGATGATTCGGCCCATGCGTGGAATTCTACCTGCACCGCGTACAATCAACCCCCATGACGCATAACCCTGAGCCACCCAAGCCGGACCCAGAACTGCGACGCCGTTCCCGTGCGGCGCTGTGGAAGTATGGGCTCGCCCGCGTAGTGCTTTTTATCGCTTTGACCGTGGTGATCGAGCTTTTGTCCATCGCCATCCGCTTTCCCATCCCGGTGCTCGTCTCGGCGCTGTTGGCGCTCTTCGTGGCGCTGCCGCTATCGATGCTCATCTTTAAAAAGTGGCGCATCGAGGCCACCCAAACGCTGGCCGAGTACTCCGCCCAGCGCAAGGCCCACAAACGCTGGGTACAGGCGGAGCTAGAAGGGCGCGCCGCGCAGGACTAGACGAGGATGAGTGCGGCGGCCTCGATAATCGCCCACAGGAGCATCGCGCGGCCGGTCAGGCCGAGCACGGGGATAAGCTTTGGTCCTTGAGCGCCGCGATTGACGGTGCGAATGGCGCGCAGCGCGAAGGGAAAGTAGACCAAGCCGGCGAGTGCGAGCCAGCTGCTGAAGGCAATGCCAATGGTCAGCAGGAATGGCAGTAGGAGTAGCACCGTAAAGAGCAGGCGCGCCTTCTCGTTGCCGAGGCGTACGGCGAGCGTAATCTTGCCGGTTTCGGCGTCGGAGGGAATATCGCGGATATTATTGACTAGGTTCACCCCGGAGCTCATCGCGCCGATGCCCACGGCCAGCGCGAGGCCCGACCACGACAGGCGGCCGGCCTGGGTGAATTCGGTGCCGAGCACAGCGACGAGCCCGAAGAAGATAAAGACGGCGACCTCGCCGAGCCCGCGATAGCCATACGGGTTCTTGCCACCGGTATAAAACCACGCGCCGGTGATGCATAGCGCGCCGACGAGGATGAGCCACCAGGCGTGCGCCGCAAAAGACAGCGCGATGCCGGCGAGTCCGGCCACGGCGAAGGCGGCGAAGGCCGCGAGTTTCACCTGCTGCGGGCGGGCCAGGCCGCCGCCGGTGAGGCGCTGCGGACCGGTGCGGTCGTCGTCGGTGCCGCGGATGCCATCCGAGTAATCGTTGGCGTAATTGACACCGATGATGAGCGCCCACGCCACCACGAGGGCGAGAAGCGCGCGGCCGAAGTGCGCGCCGTCGGCAGCCGCTGCGGCACCAGTACCAGCGATGACTGGGGCGAAGGCATTAGCCCACGTGTGCGGGCGTGCGCCTTGGAGCCAGTCTTTGGCAGTTGCGGGATAGGCAGAAAGTGACATGTCAGTTATTGTGCCACGCCACCGCGGGCATGCTGTGCACAAGGGACGCACACGGCGGATATATAAAAGCCACGGGTATGGCGGAAGCGCGTCGTACGTACCCAAGAAAGGACGGCTGTGGGCCACACCCGTGACAAAAGTTCAATGCGTTGAACGTTCTTAAAGTTATCATGTGAATCGCTCGCGGGGCAAGGCCTTTACTACGATGAATGTCATGCATTTAAGCGATCTCCCTGAACGTACCCAGGACTACCTCAAAGTCCTGTGGGACCTCTCCGAGCACTCCGGCGGCGCGCCCATCGCGCTCAAGGAGCTGGCGGGGCGATTGAACCAAAAGGTGCCCACGGCGTCGGAAGCCGTAAAGCGTCTCGTTGCCCAAGGGCTGGTGGAACATGAGCGCTACGCTGGCGTTTCGCTGACCCCAGAGGGCCAGGCACTGTCCATGGGCATGGTCCGCCGCCATCGTCTCCTCGAGACCTTCTTGGTCAAAGAGCTGGGGTACACCTGGGACGAGGTTCACGAGGATGCCGATCTCCTCGAGCATGCATGCTCCGATCGCTTCATCGATCGACTCGATCAGCACCTGGGCCATCCTCAGCGCGATCCCCACGGCGATCCCATCCCCGACGCGCAGGGCAGCATCGAGGACCTTGGCACGCTCACGCTTGACGACGTCCCCCTTCACACCCCTGTCACCATCGAGCGGGTATGCGACGGAGACACCGAGCTGTTGCGCTACCTCGACAGCCATGGCGTCGGCCTGGGCGTCGAGGTCGTAGTCGATTCCCGCGTTGCGGGCCTGCTCAACCTGCACGCAGGGGACGAGGAGTTCTCTCTTGCGGAAGTCGCGGCCGCCGACGTGACGGTGCGCGCTAACGAAGTCTAATCAGTTCTTAAAGAGCCCTGCGACACCACGACGGTCCACCTTGCCGGGGCCGGTCAGCGGCATCTCAGCAATGCGGATAATCTCGCGCGGAATCTGCCACCGAGGCAGGTCATCGAGCGCTTCGAGGATGTCGGTGCGCGAGGCCCAGCCGGTGTAAGCTGCGGCGATCATCTGGCCAAGACGTGGATCAGGGATGCCCACCACGCATACACTGTCGACGCCCGGTACCTGCAACAAGAGCTGTTCCAGTTGTTCTGGGTGCAACTTCAACCCGCCCGAGTTGATGATGCTGTCCAGACGTCCAGTGACGGTGAGTTGACCGTGGGCGTCGAGCTCCCCGGCGTCGGAAGTTGCGAACCAGCCACCGACGAAGTCGCGCGATTCCACATTGCGGTAGCCCTGCGCAATGGTCGGCCCGCCCAGGAAAATGCGGTTATCTTCCCCGATGCGCACCTCGGTGCCGGGCAGGGGAGTGCCGTTGTAGACGCAACCGCCCGCAGTCTCCGAGGAGCCATAGGTGGTTACCACGGTGATGTCGAGCTTGCGCGCAGATTCCAATAGCTGGGGATGTGGCGCTGCTCCACCTACCAGGATGGAGTTGAAACGGCGCAGTGCTTGGATGCCGTCCAGCGAATCGAGTGCCTTGTGCAGCTGCATCGGTGTGAGCGCGGTGTACATGCGGTCCTCGGTGTGGGCGAGTTCTTCTGCTGCGCGGGCGAACTCGGTGATGTTAAAGCCTTGGGACAGGTCGAGGCACAGTGGCTCCACACCCGCCACCAACGAACGCACGAGCACCTGGATGCCCGCGATGTGGTGGGCGGGCATGGCCAGTAGCCATTGGCCGGGGCCACCCAGGAAAGAATGGGTGGCATCCGCACTCGCCACCAGGTTAAGCGGGCTTAGCTGCGCACCCTTCGGTGTGCCCGTGGAACCCGAGGTGGACACCACCAAAGCAATGTCCTCAGCAATCGATTCGCCCGCGCGCATGTGGTTGCGCAGCAATTCCGTCCGCGTGCGGTCCGCTGCGGGAAGGGGTAAGAGCGTGGTCTGCCCAGCGATGGCCTTCTCGAGGTCATCCAAAATTCCTGCGGGATTGCGGGGATCGACTGGGAGTGGGGCGAGGATATGAGTCACGAATAATCAGGTTACCCGGGCATATCGCTCGTCCCGGGAGGCGGCGCGCCGGGCGTTTAGAGCAAGGCGCGCAGCCCCATGCTGAGCAAATAGAACACACCCGCCAGCACCGCGATGCAGCCGCCCGCCGACAAACTGAGTGCGGCCGCCAGCCAGAGCCCGCCGCATGCCAGCGCAATGCCCGCGATACCGGCACCGAGCATGAGCTGGGTCGGGCGCTTGATCCACGGCTGCAACGCCGCCGCCGGGGCTACCAGCAGCGCCAGGGACAAGATAGTGCCCACTGCGGGAATCACCACCACCATGGTCACGCTGATAAGCGTGAGGGTAAGCAAGTCATAGCGGCCGGGCTTTCCGCCTTGTGCGCGGAAGGACGTCTGGTCGAAGTAGAAGGAGACTAACGTCCGGCGAAATGCCACCAGCACGCCAAGGCTGACCACCACCAGGGCGCCGACAAACCAGACATCCTGCGCATTGACAGTGGTCAGCGAGCCCACGAGAAAGCTATCCACGTGGATAGGTAGCGGTTGGAACCAGCGCAGCAACAAGATGCCCAGGGAAAATCCCAAGGTGAGCGTCACGCCGGCGGCAGCGGTCGAAGAAATGCCCTCGACGGTACTCAACCACCGCATAAGCCAGGCCAAAGGCAGGCAGAACAGTGCCGCCCCCACCATCAAACCCGTGGAGAGATCCAAGCTCAGAAGGTTGGCCACTACTACACCGAGCACCGCGCCGGGGAAGATTCCGTGCGACAGGCTCTCGGCGAAAAAGACGCGCTTGCCCATGACCATCAAGGTTCCAACCAAGCCAGATAAACATCCCACAGCAATGGCCTCAAGGAGGGGCATCCGCAGGATCTCTGGATCAAGATGAGACAGTCCCATTAGCTAAATACCCCCTTCAAGCCCGCTAGCGGCACGGTGGCAACCAGCATCAAGCTGACGATTGCCTGCGGCGAAATCTGGTGCGTGGTTTGGGACAGCATGATGGCAAATCCAACCACCACTGCCAGCGTGGACAAACCCGCAGCCCAGAAGCACATGCTGCGCGGGGATCCTGCGATCAAGCGCGCCGAGAGGCCTGGAATGACAATAAAACCGATAACCAGCAACACACCCACTGCCGAGCTAGCCGCCACCACGATTAGGCCAACCGCGATATTCGCAATGAGCTCATAAGCCGCCACGTTGATGCCCATGGCGCGGGCCGCTGTGGTATCGAAAGCGACGAGAATCTGCATGCGCCAGGTTGTCAGGATGAGTAGTGCCGCAATCACGCAGAGCGTGACGGAGGTTGCCAGCCTGGACTGCGTGACGTCGAGAAGCCGGCCAAACATGAGGGCCTCCAGCTGCCCGGACTTGTCGCCATAGGCCAAACTGATGACCACGCCGATGCCGTACATAAAGGTCAGCACCACGGCCGTTCCGGCTTCCATATCCAGCTTCTGCGCTGACTGGCCCTGCCCAGAACCCAGAGAAGCCAGCACCAGCACCGTCACCGTGGCCACCGCGGCCGCACCCGGCACGATGCCCGGGATGCCGCCCACGATGAGCCCTACCACGATGCCCGGAAAAACCGAGTGCACGAGGGCTTCCACCGTAAATTCCATGCGGCGGAGATTAACGAGGACGCTAATGGCAGCTCCCGCAATCGATAGGCACAGCAGGAAGAGGAAAGCATTGCGCAGGTACGGGGCGAAGAGAATCTGCTCTATCACAGTCGCGCGCCTTGCTCCATATAGGTTTCCACTGCTTCCTCGGTTCCCATGGTGCGGACCTTGCCGTCGATCACAAACGCCGCCCAGTCGCAGGTGTGCTGCGCCAAGATGGGGTCGTGAGTGGAGACGAGCAGGGCGATTCCTGCTTCCTTGAGATCCGCAATGATCTGAATCAGGATTCGGCGACTTTCTTGATCAAGCCCGTTGAAGGGTTCGTCGAGAAGCACCAGCTCCGGGGCCGAAACCAACGCGCGCGCGATGAGCACGCGCTGGCGTTGCCCACCCGAGAGCTGGCCAAACCGCGTCTCGGCGAGGTGCTCCATCCCCACTTGTCGCAGGGCATTGAGTACGCAGTCGCGGTAGCTACGCATGCTCGTGCACCTGTGCCACCAGCTCACTGAGGGCAAAAGGCCCATTTCCACGACCTTGTAAGCCGTGACGGGAAAGCTCAGGTCGGAGTCTTGGTACTGCGGGACGTATCCGAGCGAGGCGTCGATGGTGGCCATGCCGCGCAAGGCAGCCAGGCCAGTGATTGCCTTGAGCAGGGTAGATTTGCCCGCGCCGTTGGAACCTAGGAGCGCCACGGCCTCGCCCGCGCGGATCTCAAGGTCAACGTCGGTGAGGATATCCCGGGCGCCATAGCCGCAGGTGGCATTGTGCAGAGTGACTAATGGGGAAGACATAAAGAGCTACTTTCGCTTGGCGAAGTCGAATTCCTGCAGCGATTCTGGCAACGGTTGCTGCTTGGAGTCCCAGGCGCTGACCAGGGTGTTGATGTTGTGGACGATGGATCCGATGTAGGTCTCGCCCTCACTGCCTGGCACACCTAGCGAGTCGCCGTACAAAGCGTCGTCGGATGTAACCGCCTTGACGCCTGCGGCGCGGGCGATGGCCTCGATGGACTTCGAGTTGTTGGAATTCTCCGCAAAGATGGCCTTGGCGCCGGACTCGCGGACCTTCTTTACCTGCTCATCGATGTGGCTCGAGGTGGCGTCCTGCTGGTGGTTGAAGTCAGACAGTGCGGAGCCGATGAATTTCACGCCATACTCGTTAGAGAAGTAGCCGAAGGCGTCGTGGGAAGAGAAGAGCACGCGGTCTTGCTCAGGAACTGCGGACATGGAATCGCTGGCCCACTTGTCGAGGTCCTCCAACTGGTCGGTGTACTTCTTGCCGGCGGCGGTGAAGGCGTCCTTGGCCTGCGGGGAGGCCTGGGACAACGTGTTGACGATGTTGTCGACCTGAATCTTGGCCTGCTTCGGGGAGGTCCACACGTGCGGGTCGTACTTGAATTCTGGGGCCTCGCCGTCCTCCCCCGGGAAAGGCCACGGGCGCGGGCTCACGTGCTCGATGCCCTCGTCGATGGTGTACTTGCCGTTGCCATCGCCCATACCTTCGCTCTTGACGCCCGAGGTCACGGCCATGACGCCGTGGAAGCCGGAGGAGTCCACGGCTTGGTCGAGGAAGTGCTCGAGGTCGACTCCGTTGACGAACATGTAGTCGGCCTGGGAGAGCGCCTGCATCTGCTGTGGGGTCATCTCGTGCTCGTGGGCGCTGGCGTTGGGGGCGAGCAAACAGGTGAGGTCGAGGGTCACTGGGCCCTCGCCGGAGGTGGTCTCTGCACCTTGGGAGTCGACCTTGTGGAGCTTGACGCCGCCGGCGGCTATCTGGGTGAGGTAGTCGCAGATCTGGGTAGTCGTGGCCACGGCCTTGACGGTGTCGCCGTCCTTCGGCTTTGCAGCGTCGATGGATTCCTTCGAGGCGCTGCAAGCGGCGAGGCTGGCGCCGAGTGCGAGGGCGCAGGTGCCTGCGAGAATGCGCTGTAGGGGCCGGCGTGGGGTGCTGTGATTTGAGTTCATAATGAACTTCCTTTGTATTAGGAGAAGTGAACTCAACAAACACTAGCACCCTTGAACTAGATTGTTCAACGTAATGAACTTAGGTGGTCCTATCTCTTCCTTAAGCTGCCAAAATTTAAAAATGCCTCTCACTTCAATGAGTGAAGTGAGAGGCTAGGAAGCGGTGGCCTTATTTGGCTACTTTTGCCTTTTTGCTGAAGGGGAGCTGATCCAGGGAGCGTATGCCGGGGCCGGCGGCGAGCATCAGGCCCGCGACGGCGACGGTCCATTCGGAGAACTTTTGCCAGCCCTGGGCGATGAGAATTACGCCCAGGGCGACGCGTGCTGCGAGCATGACGAATGAGTTGCAGAGTTTCATGTTCGACACTTTAAGTATTAACTATGGGCATGTCCACAATTGCTTGAGATGTCTCACTCCGGTCCGAGGGCGTCCCACGCCATTTACTCCGCTACATGTATGGATTGCGCGGGGTGTCCTCCTGATCGAAGGGACGCTCCCCGCTGTCCTGCGCATCCTTGATACGCTTGAGCATCCACACTCGCGAGACGATGACGCCCGCCAGTGCAAGTGTGGCCAAGCCGATGGCGAAAATCCACATCGTGCTAACTCCTGGCTAGTAGTAATACGGGAACTGCTCCCACTGCGGGTCGCGCTTTTCGAGGAATGCTTCTTTGCCCTCGACGGCCTCGTCGGTCATGTACGCCAGGCGGGTCGCCTCGCCGGCGAAGACCTGCTGGCCCATGAGGCCGTCATCGGTCAGGTTGAAAGCGAACTTCAGCATGCGCTGGGCTGTTGGGGACTTGCCGTTGATTTCGCGGCCCATCTGGATTGCGGCGTCTTCCAAGTCGGCGTGATCGACAACCTCATTGACCGCGCCCATCTCATACATCCGCTGGGCATCATAGGTGCGACCCAAGAAGAAGATCTCGCGGGCGAATTTCTGGCCCACCATCTTAGCTAGGTAGGCCGAACCATAGCCGGCATCGAAGGAACCCACGTCCGCGTCCGTCTGCTTGAAGCGCGCCTCCTGGCGGGAGGCGACCGTCATATCGCAGACCACGTGCAGCGAGTGTCCGCCGCCGGCCGCCCAACCATTGACCACGGCGATAACCACCTTGGGCATGGTGCGGATAAGGCGTTGGACCTCGAGGATATGTAGGCGGCCGCCTTCCACCTTCTCGCGGGCGGTGTCCACGGTGGATTCATCCGCGGTGGCGTCATCATGGGCGTGCTCGGTGGCGTAGCGGTACCCGGAGCGGCCGCGAATGCGCTGGTCGCCGCCGGAACAAAACGCCCAGCCGCCATCCTTTTCGGAAGGGCCATTGCCGGTGAGCAAAATCGTGCCCACATCCGGCGTGCGGCGGGCGTGGTCGAGGGCGCGGTAGAGCTCGTCTACGGTATGCGGGCGAAACGCATTGCGCACCTCCGGGCGGTCGAAGGCGATGCGCACGATGCCGTTCTTGCGGCCCTCGCCGTTGAGCCGGTGATAGGTGATATCCGTCAGGTCCTCAAAACCTTCTACGGCATGCCATAATTCCGGACGGAACGGATTATCGGTGCTGTATTTTTTCTGCTCGCTCATGATGGCCAGCTTAGTGGCAAAAGAAGAATAGTCCCCATTCCCAACCCTCACCCACACACGCTGCCCAGCAGGCCGGTAATAATCAATACGCGATACTGCGAGGTTGTTGCCCCGCATAATACCCGTGTACGCCATACCAGCGCGGTACTCCATGCCATGGGGAGACTCGAACTCCCCGCCCCTTAAAGCGCTAAAGGGGGCCAGTGTCCCAGGATTTTCCCCTCCAGGGTGGGGGCCTGCTCGCTGCAGGTGTGTGGGCTACCATCGCGCGCTTTGAGCAGCGCGCGATATGACTATCCGTTTTTCAGTTCGGTATTCCAGTTCAGCTGCTGGATGCGGGTATCCAGCTCACGGTACTGCTTAGACAAATCATCGACGCGCTTGCGCAGCTCCGCCACCGGGATGGTAGAGACAAACTTGATCTCGGTGCGGGAATAGCGATCCGAGCGCGTGCCCGCCCGCTGCGCTAGGTCGTGGTAGATGCGGCGCTTGCGCAAGAGGCCGTCGCGAAGCGCGAGGGCTTCCATCAAGTTCCTCTTCTCATCAAAGGCGGTGGCGATATTCGTCGCATTGATGGCCTGCACCAGCTCATCGATGCGCCCGGCCACGCCGTCGAGCTCACGCAGCAGCTCCTGCGGATCCTCATCCGGGGTATCGCCCTCCTGCACGCGGGCCACGGTGAGCAGCCGCTCGTGCAGGCTATTGAGGCGCTCCTGTGCCTGGGCGCGCTCCGCTAATGCCTCAGCTAGCAGCATAATTCCTCCTTTATTGGTATAGGTTCTCAAAATAGCGCAGAGCGGGGGAGAGGTCAATGGCCGGCGGGCGCTACCATGAAGACCATGCATATCGATGACGTTCTCGACCGCGCCCACGTAGTCTCCCTCCCGCTTGCCGTGCGTTTCCGCGGCATCACCACGAGGGAGGCCCTGCTCATCGAGGGCCCGGCCGGCTGGGGCGAGTTCGCGCCCTTCCTAGAGTATGGCCCGGCCGAGTCCGCCGCCTGGCTGCGCGCCGGGCTCGAGGCCGCCTACGAGGGCTTCCCGGAGCCGGTGCGCGATTCCATCGAGGTCAACGCCACCATCCCAGCCGTACCCGCCAGCGAAGTCCCGGCCGTGGTGGAGCGCTACCCCGGCTGCCGCACCTTCAAAATCAAGGTGGCGGAGAAGGGGCACACGCTTGCCGACGACGCCGCTCGCGTCCGCGCCGTCCGCGACGCCGTCACCCAACGCGGCGATATCCCCATCCTTCGCGTGGATGCCAACGGCGGCTGGACCGTCGATGAGGCGGTCGAGGCCGCGCAGATGATGATGCCGCTGGACTATATGGAGCAGCCGTGCGCCACCACCGAGGAGCTCGCCCAGGTCCGCGGCCGCCTTATGCGCGCCGGCCTCTTTGTACGCGTTGCCGCCGATGAATCCATTCGTAAGGTTGCGGACCCTTATCGCGTGGCCGAATTGCAGGCCGCGGATGTCGCCGTGGTCAAGCCCGCCCCGCTTGGCGGCGTGCGCCGCGTCCTCGAGGTGGCCCAGCACCTGCGCCAGCGCCATATGGATATCACGGTGGCCTCCGCGCTGGATACCTCCATTGGCATCAATATGGGCTTGGCGGCCGTCGCCGCCCTCCCGCGCATCTACGACGACGAGGACATCGACGTCACCCCGGCCGCCGCCGGCCTTGCCACCGGCTCCCTTTTTGAAGAGGACGTCACCGCCCCGCGCCCGCTTATCGATGGCCACCTTCCCGCCGATATCCTCGCCCCCGACCCAGACCGCCTCGCCGCACTCGCCGCCCCCGCCGACCGCCGCGACTGGTGGTTCGACCGCCTTCGCGCCTGTTGGCCGCACCTGTCTGACTAGGCCCTAGAGCAAGCTTTGGTGAAACCGCCATGCCGGAGTCACCAACGCCCGCCGCACCTTTTGCGGACTGCTCTTTAGCCCGCGCACGCTGCGCCGATGCGCCACCGTTTCCTGCACCGTCTCCACCACTAGTTTGAGGTGGTAGTCGGTGCACTCATCCGTAAACTTCAGCGGCGCCCATCCGTGCTGCACCGCGTGATTGGTCTTCCACGTCCCGATGAGGAATTCCCGGTGATTATTCTCCGGCGCGTGATAATAAAGCGAGTCCAAGTCCACCACCGTCGTCCCCGCTTCGAAGCCTAAATCCCAGGTATACGGCCCAAGCCGGAAATTTGGCACCGGCTTGAGCCCCACCCGCCGCATCTCGTGGTACATCCGCTGCTCCCATTTCGACGCCGTCCCCACCGGCGCCTGCTCCGCCAACTCGCGCACCGCGTCCCTTTTCTTACTGATCACCAGCTCTAAATCGGCCGCGAACCTCCCCCTTCCGTTGAGCCCGCGATACGCCTGCGCCAGCGCATCCTTCAGCAGCCACTTGCTGCAGTGCTCAAAGCTCAATGCATCTGCTACCGCCTGCGCCGGCAACGCCATCTTTACGCCCCTCACTCGATTCGCCGGCACCGGTCGCGACCTCACCATATGCACCAGATCATCCGCCCGCATCCGGCTATTATTATCCACCCGGATCACCGCCGGCAGGCGTACTTCGCATAAGCCATAGGCCGCGAGAGCCGCTGTCCCTGAAAACACCGCGTCCGGATAAAGCTGTGCCACCGCGTTGAGCTTATCTTTCGCCTCTGCCTCCGCCGGGACGTAACAATTGCGCCTAAGCCGGAGGAGTCTGCCCTCTGCCACCTCCTTTTCAATTCGATATTGAGTCATTCCTTTTTCGAACAGGTCTTTTCGTGTGTACATAGCCTTTTAGACTGCTGCGCTGAGGATTCGGTTCCGCGGAACTGCTGGGATCACGACTTTCGTCCATACAAACCGCTTAAACCGTCGACGAAATCCCTGGTTTAGATGGACGAAAATCGCGATCGGTGCGCGATCAGCGGCGGAAAGCCAAGATAGAGGTCGCTGCCCAGCCCGCCACCTGTGCGTACGCTAGAGGACATGTCTACTATCAAGGTCCGCGATGCCCACCTGCACAACCTGCGCAACGTCGACGTCGATATGCCCCGTGGCAAACTCGTCGCTGTCACTGGGGTGTCCGGCTCTGGCAAGTCTTCGCTTGCTTTCGGCACGATTCACGGCGAAGGCCAGCGTCGCTACCTTGAATCGGTAGCCCCCTTCGCACGCCGCCTCATTAGCTCGGCCGTCGACCCGCAGGTCAGCCAGGTAGAGGGCCTGCCGCCGACGGTCGCGCTGCAGCAATCGAACTCCGGCGGCGGGGCGCGCTCCACGGTCGGCACAGTCTCCGCACTCTCCAATAGCGTGCGCCTGCTCTATTCGCGCGCTGGGGATAACCCGGAGGGCCTATACTCCGATTCCTTCTCGCCCAATACGCCTGAGGGAATGTGCCCGCAGTGCCACGGCACGGGTGTGGTGCATGAGCCGACCGAGGACTCGATGGTCCCGGATCCCACCCTTTCCATCGAGGAAGGCGCCATCCAAGCCTGGCCGGGCGCTTGGGCCGGCAAGAATTTCCACGACATCCTGATGAACCTAGGCTATGACCTGGATTCGCCCTGGCAAGAGCTGCCACAGAAAGACCGCGACTGGATTCTCTTTACCGAGGAGCGCCCAGTAGTCACGGTCAAGCCCCTGCGCGGCAAGGACCAGATTCAGCGCAATTATGAGGGCACGTGGCGTTCGGTGGCCAGCTACCTGAAGAAGACGCTGGCAGAGACCCAATCGGATACCCTGCGCAAGCGCACCCTGTCCTATATGGAATCGCGCGAGTGCGAAACCTGCGGAGGCCGCCGTCTCAACCCAGCCGCGCTGAAGGTGGCTTATGCGGGCATGCCCATTGATGAGCTGGGCGCGCTGCCGCTCGATAGGGTCCACGCGGTGCTCAGCAAGCAGAATCCGGAGGAGAATTCGGCCGAGGACTTATTGCTCAAACAGATTCTTCCTGCCTTGACCTCGGCGCTCGAGCTCGGCCTGGCGCATCTAAGCCTGGATCGGCCAACGCAGAGCCTATCTGGCGGCGAGATGCAGCGTATCCGACTGGCGGCGCAGCTGCGCTCCGGTCTCTTTGGCGTGGCCTATGTGCTCGATGAGCCCTCGGCCGGCCTGCACCCAGATGAGCGCGATGCCGTGATGGACATGTGCCGCCGCTTCATCGCGGCCGGCAATTCTGTGCTCTTGGTAGAGCATGACATGGATTTGGTCGCGCAGGCGGACTGGCTCGTTGACGTCGGCCCGCTGGCCGGCGAGCGCGGCGGTAACGTCGTTTATTCGGGTCCAGTCGCGGACTACGACGCGGACACCCCCACCGCCCGTGCCTTGGCTAATCGCACGCTCGCGCTTGCCGACGACCCCCGTACCCCCTCTTCCCACCTCACCCTTCGCGGCATCAAAGCCCGCAGCATCGACAACCTCGATGTAGATTTTGGTCTCGGCCAATTCACGGCGGTCGCTGGAGTATCCGGTTCCGGTAAGTCCACTCTGGTCAGTACGGTACTTGCCGGCCTGCTGCGCCAATCCGCTACGGCCGTCTCCGATGAAGAAGAGACCGAGGAGAAGGGCTGGTCGGTAGAGAGCACGGAAGGTTTTGACCGAGTCAAGCGCGTCGTGCAGATTACCCAAAAGCCCATCGGCCGCACCCCGCGCTCCACGCTGGCAACCTATACCGGTCTTTTCGATAACGTCCGCAAGCTCTTCGCCTCCACCGACGAGGCCAAGCAGCGCAAGTGGACGGTCTCGCGCTTTTCCTACAACGTGAAGCAAGGCCAGTGCCCCACCTGTGGCGGCGCGGGCAAAATCGAAGTGGAGCTGGTCTTTTTGCCAGGCTCGTATACCACCTGCCCAGAGTGCGGCGGCGCCCGCTTCAACGACGAGACTCTTGAGGTGACCTGGCAGGGTCGCACCATCGCGGATATCTTGGAGCTCACCGTCGACGAAGCCGCAGAGGTATTCGCCGAAGAGGAAAAGATTTACCGCGCCATCGCCACACTGCAGGCCGTCGGCCTGGGTTATCTCCGCTTGGGTCAAGGTGCACCGGAGCTGTCCGGCGGAGAGGCCCAGCGCATCAAGCTCGCCACGGAACTGCAGCGCTCTCGCAATTCTCGCCGCGGCCACACGGTCTACCTGCTCGATGAGCCCACCACGGGCCTGCACCCAGCCGATATCGACCTGCTCAATACCGAGCTGCATAAGCTGGCGGATGCTGGATATACGGTGATCGTCGTCGAGCATGATCTTTCGGTCATGGCGAATGCGGACCGCATCATTGAGATGGGCCCGGGCGCTGGCGAAGATGGCGGCCGCATCATCGCGGATGCCACCCCGGCGCAGGTTGCCGCAGAGGATACCGCCACGGGCCGCGCCTTGAGTGCACGCCGAGCGCATTAAGCGGCGAGCCTTAGCTACCCGTTAGCTGTGGGAGACCTCTCTGGGATCTCACAGCAAAATGGGGTAGAGGTAGAGGGTATGACTACTAAAGGCCCTCATGGCGATAATAATGAAACCCGCAGCTGGTCCAGCCCGGCGGATGATGCCACGCGCCAGATTGGCCGCGTGCCCGATAATGCCGCAGGCCCCAGCCGCGACCAAGCGCGCCGCGAGTACCCCAAGCAGTACTTCCCAGGCGAGCAGCAGACGCAGAATGAGACTCGTCAATTTGATGCGGCCGCTGGCTATCAGCAGGGCTACGGTCAGCAGCAAAGCTACGGCCAGAACTATCAGCAGCCGGCCGGGCAGGCATATGGCCAGCAATACGCGCAGCAGCCCGAGTACGAACCGGTGCCGTCGAACTATGATCCGGACCAGCCGGAAAAGCGCAAGAAGAAGGGCGGCGGAGGCGGCGCTATGGTCGGCGTCTTTGCGGCTATTGCGGTGCTGGCAGTGCTTGCCGCGGCTGTGCTGTTTTTCCTGTGGCGCAATGCCGCGGACGAGGCAGATAAGCCGGAACCAGAGCCGGTGACGGAGACACTGACCACGCAGGTTCCCACTACCGTGACGCAGACAAATGAGCCGGATACGCAGGATGAAAATTCCAATAAGCTGCCGAAGCTGCCGGATTTCCAAAACGAGCTGCCCTCCGATATTCCGACCGAACTACCGCCAGAGGTGCAAGACCAGTTGGATAGGGGCGGCGACGTGGACGTCGAGGGCCTCCTCAATGATCTCTTGGGCGGCGGCGGGGAGCCGGCCGACCAGCAAGGCACTCAGAACTAAGCGCCAGGCACCTGCCCGGTAAGGGAAATGGCGCGCGGGCAGGTAAAATCGGGCGGCATGAATGAATCGATGCAGTTGGCTGAGAAGGTAGCCACCCAACTGGCGCGCCACCTCACGGATGTCGTCTTGTGCCCTGGTTCGCGCAACGCGCCGCTGTCGTTGGCGCTTTTAGCACGTGATGATATCCGCGTTCACACCCGCCTCGATGAGCGCGGAGGCGCGTTTACCGCCCTAGGCATGGCGCGAGTGCAGCGCCGCCACGTGGGCGTGGTGATGACCTCGGGAACTGCCGTGGCCAATACCCTGCCGGCCGTGGTGGAGGCACATTATTCCCATACGCCGCTGGCCATCATTAGCGCCGACCGGCCAGAGCGTCTGGTAGGCACGGGTGCCTCCCAAACCATCGAACAACAGGGCATCTTCGGCGTATACGCGAAAACCACCCAGGTCACCAGCGCAGATGATCTGGAGGCGATGTCCCAGCGCTTCCGCACAGACCTGCAAGTACACATCAATGTGGCCTTTGATGCCCCGCTTGTCGACGCCGCCTTGCCCGCCCGTACCTCCGGCGACGGCGTGCGCGAGCCAGCACCGGCCTTTGTGGACCACGGCGAAGTAGCCGTGGACTTGAGCAAGAACACACTGGTCATTGCCGGTGATGAAGCCTGGGAGGTAGAAGGCTTAGAAGACGTGCCGACCATCGCAGAGCCAAGCGCGCCGGGCCCGTACCATCCGGTACATCCGGCGACGGCGCATATCTTCCGCAAGGCGCAGGTCTCCGCGAATGATTATGTGGTCAATACCAAGGTGGAACAGGTCATCGTCGTCGGGCACCCGACGCTGCACCGCAGCGTTTTGGCGCTGATGAATGATCCGGATATTGATCTGGTGGTGCTCTCGCGCACCAAGGACTTCACCAATCAGCGCGGCAACGATGCTCGGTTGGGCACCACTGTCAAGGTCACCGGCGAGCCGAGCCGCGAGTGGATGAAGATTTGCGAGGGTGCTACCGACATGGCGGGGCAAGCCGTGCGCGAGACTCTTGAGGACGAAGACCTAGGATTTACCGGGCTGCACGTGGCGGCCGCGGTGGGCGATACGCTCTCCGTCAACGACACCCTGGTCCTTGGCGCCTCGAACCCGGTGCGCGATGCTGCATTAGTGGGCCTGCCCTTCGACGGTGTCGATACGTACTCGCCGCGCGGGGCGGCCGGTATTGACGGAACCATCGCCCAGGCCATCGGCATTTCCTTGGCCACACAATCGCTGGATCCCACCAATTGGCGTGCCCCACGCGTTATGGCGCTGATGGGCGATGTCACCTTCTTGCATGATGCGAATAGCCTACTCATCCCGGAAGACCAACCGCGTCCGGAAAACCTCACCATCGTCGTAGCCAATGACAATGGTGGCGGCATCTTTGAGACCCTTGAGCAGGGGGCCGATGCGCTGCGCGCGTCATTCGAGCCGGCGTTTGGGACGCCGCATGGGGTGGACGTCGGCAAGCTGGCAGAAGCCTACGAGGCAGACTACCGCGAGGTCACTACCCCGCAGGAGCTGCTGGATACGCTGGCGGAACTTAAGGAATACTCCACCGGTATCACCATCGTGGAAGCAAAGACCACCCGTGCCACGCGCCGGGCGCTCACTGAGAAGTTGACCGCAAAGGTGGGCCAGTAAGTGGCTTCGCCGCAGCATAAACCGCACGCAGCCGTGGTGCCGCGCTATACGGCTGCGGTCTATCGTCGCCGCCTGCACCAGCTGACGCTGGCGTTGTATCTGGCCGCACTCGTGGGTGTGGTAGGCATGGTCATCGGACCGGCGCTTAATGATCACGCCATCGCCGCCCACCCCGCGCGTGCTCTGGCCACGGTCAAAGACGTGGGAATGCTGCGCACCACGGTGGATTTCCAAGACAGTGAGGGGATTTACCACACCCCGAAGCACGGGCTGCTTTATCCCAGCGGCCTGGGTGAGGGGCAGCAGGTGTGGGTGCAATACGCCCTCGATGACCCTGATCTGGTCAAGGTAGAAGGCCGTAAGTGGACGCTGGCTATCATCCCAGCGGCTTCGGTAGGGGTGGTGGCTACACTTATTGCGGCCGCTTTGTGGAAGCTGATTAGCTTCTTTACCCGCCGTGCGGAGAAATAATTAACCAAGATTTTCCACTAGCTTCACCATTAACTTAAGAAAATAGGTCATTATGGTGGCATGCGTGTTGCGATCGTGGCTGAATCCTTCCTTCCCAATGTCAATGGTGTGACCAACTCAGTGCTGCGCGTTTTGGAGCATCTGCACGAGACGGGGCAGGAGGCCATTGTTATCGCGCCGGGCGCCCGCGAAGGCCAAGAGGAAATTCCGGACTACCTCGGATTCCCCATCTACCGCGTGCCCACCGTGCGCGTGCCGCTGGTGGATTCGCTTCCGGTGGGAGTTCCTACAACGGCGGTGGATGAGGCGCTGCGTGATTTCAAGCCGGATATCATCCACCTAGCCAGCCCCTTCGTACTCGGCGCGGCAGGTGCCTTCTCCGCCCGTCAGCAACGCGTGCCGGCCGTGGCGCTGTACCAGACTGACGTCGCCGGATTCGCCACCAAATACCATGCTTCCGCGCTGGCCTATGGCGTCTGGGAGTGGCTGCGCACCATCCACAACTCCTGCCAGATGACCCTGGCACCGTCTTCTCTGACCATCCGGGATCTGGAAAAGCACCACATCAAAAACGTGCGCCATTGGGGACGCGGCGTGAATGCGGAGCTTTTCCACCCATCCAAGCGCTCTGCTGAGCTGCGCCGCAGCTGGGAGCCGAGCGGCACGAAGAATATCGTCGGCTTCGTTGGGCGTTTGGCTGCGGAAAAGGGGGTGCACCGGTTATCGGCGCTCAATGGACGCGAAGATATCCAGCTGGTCATCGTGGGCGATGGGCCGGAGCGGCCATTATTGGAAGCCCAGCTTCCTGGGGCCGTGTTTACTGGCGCTCTGTCTGGCGAAGAACTTGCCGCGGCCTATGCCTCTTTGGATGTTTTTGTCCACGCCGGTGAGTTTGAGACCTTCTGCCAGTCCATTCAGGAGGCGCAGGCCTCCGGCGTGCCTACCATTGGGCCGCGTGCCGGTGGTCCGGTAGACCTCATTGAGGAGGGCTATAACGGGCTTTTGTTGGACGTGAAGACCTTTGTGGAAGACCTCCCCAATGCGGTGGATGCGCTGCTCAACCCAGAGATCCATCAGGAGATGCGCGATAATGCCCGCGAGTCCATTTCTTCCAAGACGTGGAAGGCGCTGTGCGAGCAGCTCGTGGGCTATTACGAAGAGGTGCTGGAGGATACCCGCCGGGTGCCCCTGACCATTTTGGGGCAGCGCCCGGCGCTGCCGCGGTGGGCGGCTCGTGCCCTCGGCGCCCGCGTGGCCTAAACTGATCATTTGTGTCTAAGGCAGATCTGGATAAAAAGCCCTTCGATGTGGCGCGCATGTTTGACGCCGTGGGCGAGAAGTACGACCTCACTAATACCGTCTTGTCCTTCGGGCAGGACGCGCACTGGCGCAAGCGCACCCGCGAGCGACTAAACCTACAGCCGGGGGAGAAGGTCCTCGATCTTGCGGCCGGCACCGCCGTATCCACCGTGGAATTGTCCAAGTCCGGTGCGTGGTGCGTGGCGTGCGATTTCTCCCGCGGGATGTTGGCCGCTGGCCGTGAGCGTGACGTACCCAAGGTGGCCGGCGATGGCATGAAGCTGCCGTTTGCGGATAATACTTTTGATGCGGTGACCATCTCTTATGGACTGCGCAATATCCACGACTTTGAGCTCGGGCTGCGTGAAATGGCGCGCGTGACCAAGCCGGGCGGGCGTCTAGCGGTGGCGGAATTTTCCACCCCGGTGGTGCCGATTTTTGGCACCGTGTACAAGGAATACTTAATGCGCCTGTTGCCGCCGGTGGCGCGCGTGGTTTCTTCTAATCCGGATGCCTATATCTACCTCGCGGAGTCCATTCGTGCATGGCCGGGGCAAGAGGAGCTCGCGGCGGCTATCAATCGCAATGGCTGGGCCGAGGCTGGTTGGCAGAACCTTACCTTTGGCATCGTGGCGCTGCACTCGGCGGTCAAGCCCGCCTAGGTGCGGGCCTGGGCCCGCGCCTAGAGACATGAGGGGGACGGGGACTAAGCCGCGGTGGAATCCCACAGGGGAGTATCGCGGCGGAGAGACGATACGGTGCGGCCAGCAGCGCGCCAGGTGCGCGCGATGAGGTCGCGGTCGTCGTCAGTGATGAGATTGCCCATCAGGCGTGCGGCGGCCGGCATGAGCATGCGGCCGATGGGCCCGCGCAGGGCCAGCGGACCGGCAATCGGGAGGAACTGCGGGTAGGTCAAAAGGCGCGCGGCCGTGCGGGCGAGGAGGAAGGATTCGCCGTAGTGTTCGCGCAGGACGGCTGGCCAGGCGAGGGTGAAATCCTTTGGGCCGAGTAGATCCACGGCAAGCGCGGCAGTCTCCAAGCCATAATCGATGCCTTCGCCGTTGAGGGGGTTGATGCAGGCGGCGGCATCGCCGATGAGCATCCAATTGGCACCGGCCACGTTGGATACCGCGCCGCCCATGGGCAGTAGGGCAGAGGTGACGTGTTCAATCCCCCCTAGGCCCCACTCGGGGCGCTGCTGGGCGGCGTAGAACTCGAGTAGCTTCTTGGTGTTGATCTTGGCGGGGCGCTGCGCGGTCGAGAGCGCGCCAAGGCCGATGTTGACCTGGCCGAGCTCAAGGCCGAGCGGGAAGATCCACCCGTAGCCCGGCTGCACCTCGCCGTCTTCGTCCTTGAGCTCCACGTGGGAGTGCATCCAGGGTTCATCGGCATGTGCGGAGGAAGCATAGGAGCGTGCGGCGATTCCATAGACTTCCTCGCGGTGCCAGGTGCGGCCAAGTTTCTTGCCAAAGGTAGAGCGCACGCCATCGGCCACAATGACCCACGTGGCGTGTACGGTGGCTTCGCCCACGCGGAAAGACGTCACGCGGTTTCCTTCGAGCATGGGATCGGTAGCGGGGGTGCCGGTGATAAGGGTGGCGCCGGCGTCTACGGCGGCGTCGACAAGCAGGGCATCAAAGCGATAGCGTGGCAGGGCCGTACCCACCTGGGAAGGGTAGGTCTTCGGCCACGGCGCGGTAATATCGCCGCCGTATCCGTGCAGCTTCAGGCCGCGATTGCGGTAGGAGGCGTTGACCTTAAGGCCCAGCTCGTCGAGCTGATGCATCGCGCGTGGGGTGAGCCCGTCACCGCAGGTTTTCTCGCGGGGAAACGTCGCGGAATCAATAAGGAGGGTGTCAAAGCCCGCGCGTGCGGCGTGAATCGCGGCGGCGGCTCCGGCAGGTCCAGCGCCAATGATGGCGACCTCGACATAGGTTTGGGAATCGATCTGCTCCGACATGAGGACTATCATTGCATGAGTTCGCCCCCTCGAGTGTGTTTAGGGGCGCGGATTGGACTACGGTAGGTAATCGATTATCTCTGGCTTTTAGTTGCAAGGAACACTATTTAATGACTCACGGTCAATCGCATGCCACGCACGTGGATCTTGGTGATCCGCAGCTCAACGAGCGCATTGGTGCGGGCATGGAAGCAGTAGAAGACAAGCTGCGCAGTGAAATCGACCGCGGCCAGGACTTCTTAAAGGATAAGGTCAGCCACCTGTCCAAGGCCGGTGGCAAGCGCTTTCGCCCTATGATGGCGCTATTGGCCTCCGAGTATGGTTCGCGTCCGGGCTGCGAAGAGGTTGTTAAGGCCGCCACCGTCGTGGAGATGGTGCACGTGGCCACTCTTTATCATGACGATGTCATGGATGAGGCAGACCGCCGTAGGGGCGTGGAATCCGCGAATTCGCGGTGGAATAATTCCGTGGCCATCCTCGCCGGCGATGCGCTCTTGGCGCATGCCTCCCGCCTGATGAGCGAGCTGGATACCCACACCGTAGGCCACTTTGCCGATACCTTTGAAGAGCTGGTTACCGGCCAGATGCGCGAGACCATCGGCGCGGGCGAGGCTAATGCCGTGGAGCACTATACGGCGGTTATCCGCGAAAAGACCGCCGTGCTCATTGCCTCTGCGGGCTACTTGGGCGCCTATCACTCCGGTGCCTCGGCCGAGCATGCCGCAGCCCTGCACCGCATTGGTGGTGCCATCGGCATGATCTTCCAGATTGTGGACGATGTCATCGACATCTTCTCCGACCCTAAGGAATCCGGCAAGACCCCGGGCACGGACCTGCGTGAGGGCGTATTTACCTTGCCGGTTCTCTATGCCTTGGAAGAAGAGGGTGAGGTGGGCGATAAGCTGCGTGAGCTGCTCACTGGGCCGCTGCATTCCGACGCCGAGGTGGAGCGTGCCATTGAGCTCCTGCACCAATCTGGCGGCCGACAGAAGGCGCTGGAGGACATCACTGCCTACTTGCGCGTGGTAGAGGAGCAGCTCGCCGTGCTGCCGGAGAATTCGGCCAGCCAGGCCCTGCGCCAATTGGCGGATTACACTGTGCGCCGCGTTGGCTAGCTGCTTGGCGACGCCCTCCTCTATCGTCTTTTCCCCTTATGTGCTGGCGATTTGTAGGTAGGTGGGTGGTTCGTAGTAAAGTACTTACTCGCACCACACAGTGCATGCCAGGTTGCCCGAGCGGCCAAAGGGAGCGGACTGTAAATCCGCCGGCATTGCCTTCAGAAGTTCGAATCTTCTACCTGGCACAGAATGAACCCCGCAAGCAGATGCTTGCGGGGTTTCGTGGGTTAAGGGTCAAAATGTGTGTCTGGCTCGGCGTGTCGCGGGGGTTAGATTTGGCCTTTTTGAATGCCGATTGAGT
>NZ_JASPJA010000011.1:0-96989 GCF_030232125.1 Corynebacterium sp. MSK071
CCAATCAACACACAACCATGCACACAAAAAATAAAAAGTACATTGGCACACTATTGAGTTCTCAAACATCACCACCACACAACAACGACACACTTGCGTGTGTAGCTCGTCGTGAGCGAAAAATTTATTTTGTCAGGGCCTGTTTTCCTATCGCCGCTTCAGCCAGGAACTTTCTTGTTCCTGTGGGGCGCTGTCGGTCGCGCTGACTCGTATTAAGTTACACAGCGACTCAAACAAACACAAATCCCCAGGACAATTACTATTTTGGGAGCTTTAAGATACGCCCATCCAACGACTCATTCCGCCGCCGTGAACATTCGCTCGGCGAATGTAGCTGGGGAGGGTCAATGCCCATACTGCATAGAAGGCCACCGCCAAGAAGAACTTGGCAATTGCGGGGATGGGGGTCTGGACGTAAATGACGACTATTCCGGCTATGAGGACCGCATAGAGGATGAATAGGTACCAGTTCTTCTTTCCCAGAAATTCCAGCGTGACCAAAACCGGGGCACAGGTCGCACTAAGCAATGCGATGGCCGTAACGAGTTCACTGTCATTCGTCAGTGCTGCGCTGATACTGATGGCTGCGAGGACAGGTATCAGGCCGAGCACTGCAGTATGCAGGGCCCAATCTCTACGACTTCCTCCCATAACCGTGTATTCGCGGAGGGATTTTCTTAAGCTGCCCAAGACCGCCCCGAGCAGCACAACAGTCAGTACCCAGATGAAGATGCCGAGGAATTCGAGCACTGAAGCCGCGTCCTCATACTGGTAGAGAACTAAGCCAATCATCTGCGCCAAACACGCCCCACACCAAGCTTTGGCCTGCGGGCGATAGATCGTTTGCCCGGCCAAGGTGCGGGGGAACCAACCAAATCCGCTCGAAGGTTGCACGCCAACAGTGGTGTACCCGGAGCGTTTCGGAGTGGCGCTGCGATACATGGCCCATAGCGTCGCGACTGCATAAACAGGCAATGCCCACCACAGCTGCACAGTGAGAGCGCCCACGGCTGCCGCTAGTGCGAGTAGCGCGACGAGAATGCGACGATGTTCGTTCCAGATTTTCGATCCCAAGCCCACTAGTTGATATTTCTGAAAGTCAGGCTGCAGGGAGAGCACGAGCCCCAAGGAAGCGATTACGGGGAGCACGCTCCATGTTCCCTCTGCCATGACTGGCATGACCAATAATGCGAACAGGAAAAAGGTCCAGAGCCACCAATCGCCTAGGTACCACAGTAGTTTCATGCTCTCTCCTCTAATGCCAGCACCGCACGCTCTAAAGAGACCTCATTGACACGCAGGCCGTTGGCCTGGGCAATGCGAAAAATGGGATCGGTCGAAGCGGAGCGGGCGTCGATAAGCACGCGATCCCCTAAGGACGTGGTTGTCCTAGTCAGCTCAGGAAGGCCCAGCTCCTCGGCCGCTGCGGTGAGAGACTCGGATGGACCAGTGAGCTCCAGAATCCCCTCGATGAAGTCATCGATTGGACCGGAAATTGGATTATCTCCCATGAGAGAAACGGTATCGAGAAGGCCCGCCACCTCATTGAGGTGATGGGTAGAAATGACCATGGTGCGGCCGTGTTCCTCTCGCAGCACCTGATAAAAGAGCTCCCGGCGCTGTGCATCGAGGCCGAGATAGGGTTCGTCGAGAAGCATGACTTCGCAGCCAGATGCAACGGCGAAGATGAAGCCCACCGCAGACTTTTGCCCGCGGGAAAGGGAAGAATAAGCCTTGGCCGGAACATCAAAGCGAACCAGCAGCTCATTAAACCGCTCATCGTCCCATCGCGGCCACCGTGCCTTTCCTATGACGCCCAGCTTTCCGATGCCCCAGGAATCCGGTAGCGGGTTATCAATCCCCATCAAAATGACTCGGTTGAGAACCGATTGATTATCAAAAGGGTTCTCCCCGAAGACCGTTATCCCGCCTGATTGGATTTGGCCGGCGATCTTGCGCAGGAGCGTGGTTTTGCCTATGCCGTTGGGGCCAACTAGGCCGTGCGTCAGGCCATCGGCAAAGGTGAAATCTCGTGTCTTAATCATGAGTACATTCCTCGGCTTTCTGCAACGCGATCAAATAGGTCATGGAGTTGGGCGCGGTGGTACCCCAGCCGCACAGCTTCATCCACAAGCGGGGCCATGTATTCCGCCGCAAAATCGGCCCTGCGGCGCTCGCGGATTTTCGCCAGGGCACCGTCTGCGACAAACATGCCGATGCCGCGACGCTTATCCAGCACACCAATATCCACTAGGAGGCTTATCCCCTTGCGAGCGGTGGCCGGGTTGATGTTGTGGAAGTCAGCAAGCTCATTAGTGGACGGAGCCCGGTCCCCCTCGCCCAGGGTTCCGTCCACAATGGCGTCTTCCACCAAGGAAGCAATCTGGCGGAAGAGTGGTTGGGTGGAATTATCCATTAACCCTCGGTTCGTTGGTTAGCTACTTGTGTAACCAACCATATCGGCAACAGTCCACCGCTGCAATACTTCCGAAGAGAAAACTTTTTTGCCCCTACTGCGCTGGGATTTTGTCCAATGTTATCGACGTTTTGTGACTAATGGGGCACACTGGAAACCACAAAGAATTTTATTTAGAACAATTAGAACGGAACTTAGGAGCCATGCTTGAACGCACACTTGTCTTTGTCGATACCTCATACTTGCTCGCAAGCTTTTATAACTCATGGGACACCGGAGCTCGCGCGCAACTAGAAATCGATCTACCCGAGGTGGTCAGCACGATGGGCGGGATGATCGAGAACCAACTGGGAACCCCGATCCAACGCCAATACTGGTATGACGGCATTCCCGATACCGGCCCGCACCGCTACCAACGGGCGTTGCGCACCTGCGAAGGCGTACAACTACGCACTGGCCAGCTCATCGAGTGGGGTGAGCGCCGCACCCAAAAGGCCGTGGATACCCGGTTGGTGGCGGATATGGTCATCGCCGCCATGAAGGGTCAATTCACTGATTTTGTTCTCGTCAGCGGCGATGCAGACATGATTCCCGGTGCCCAGGCAGCCGTGGACAATGGCATCCGCGTGCATCTTTATGGATTTGGCTGGGACTCCATGTCCTCCGCCCTGCGCCATGCGTGCGATTCCACCACCATTTTGGACCCGCGCGAGGACTTCGCCGATGCTATGGAATTGCAGGTATTGGAAGGCCCGCTTCCGCCAGTGGTGCGCGAAAACGCGCACAAGGACAGCGAGGAAATGCCGGAGCCGGACGAATGCGGCGAGCCTTCGGAGGTGGAAGCAGCCTTCGGTGCTACCGAAAAGCCCACCCCGGCCCCAACGCCCAAGCCGGCTCCGCCCAAGGTGGATGCTGCAGAGGATTCCCCCGCCGAGGAGGACTCTCCCGCGGAGAAACCAGCACCAAAGCCATCCATGATGGCTCCTCGCCGCAAACTGCGCTCTAAATATGTTCCGCTGCCAGAAGAAGTGTGGAGCTCGGCTGGATTCCAGTCCCCCTTTGACGTGGGCCAGCAATACGCCTCGTGGTGGTTCGATAACGCTGCTAGCACCGAGCAGCGCGACCAGGCACACCTGCTTTCGGGCGGCGGGCTTCCCCCGGAGATCGACCGCCCATTACTGCAATTTGCCTGCGAAACCCTGCACGAATACACCCTGACCGAAACTCAGCGCGTGAACCTGCGCGATGGTTTCCACTCGGGGATTCGTGGGGTTTTAATTAACGTTCGCCGGCAGAATTAATCGCCGGACTCGAGCTCTTTCTTCTTCTTAATATCCGCCCGGATGGCATCAAGGCGCGCAGTCGCCTTCATGTCATTGCCGGCCGCTTTAATCTCACTAATGCGATCACCGCCGGTAGCATGCTGCAATTCTTGCGCGCCCAGGGCATCGGCGTAGCGCTTTTCAATCTTGGCGCGCACAGAATCAAGAGTAGGCACGGAATCATCCGGGTTTAGCTGATTCATGGATTCAATGGCCTGAGCGTTCTTTTCTTGCATCGCTGCTTGATCCGCTTGGGCCTCCAGCTGGCTAACCTGGGCTAGCTGCTCCTTCAAGCGCGCCTCAGACTGCTGCTGCTGGCTCTTGGCCTGCGCGGCAGCTTGCTCTGCGGCAGCGTACTGCTGCTTGACGTCTTCCAGTTCCTGCTCCACTGCAACCAGCTGAGAAGCAACAACTTCCGCAGCCTGGTTATATTCGGCAGCCTTTTGCGGATCCTCCGCCGCATCTGCCAGTTCCAATGCACGCTGGGTTTGAGATTGGTAGTCCTGCTGGGACTTCACCAGGCGGTCCATCTGCATTTCCAGCTGAGACTTATGGCCGATGATTTCTGCGGCGTACTCAGAAATCTGCTGGTGCTGCTCCTTGGATGCCTGAACAGCCTGCTGGATCTGCACCTTCGGATCAGCGTTCTCATCAATCTTCTGATCGAAGGAACTCATCATGTACTTCCAACCTTTGCTGAAAGGGTTAGCCATTATCTTCTCCTATCTTCTCCTTTGGAAATAAAAAAGACGCTTTCTAGCGAGTTTAGCGATACTCACCAGAAAGCGCCGAGGAAGCTAGTAGGTATTAGCCCTGCGCATTTTGCTCTTCTACCTGGCGGCGGACCTCTGCCATGTCGAGTTCCTTAACCTGCTTGAGTAGGTCTTCCAATGCTGCAGGGGGCAGCGCGCCAGCCTCACGGAATACCAAGATGCCATCGCGGAAAATCATCAGCGTTGGAATGGACTGAATCTCCAGTGCGGATGCGAGGCCTTGGTTAGCCTCGGTATCCAGCTTGGCAAAGGTAGCATCCGTGTGCTCTTCGGAGGCCTTTTCAAAAACCGGCGCAAAGCGCTTGCACGGTCCGCACCAATCGGCCCAAGCGTCTACGAGCGTAATGCCTTCGCCGGTAACGGTTTCTTCAAAGTTTTCTTCGGTGACATCGATAGTAGCCATGCTTGATCTAACTCCTTTACGTATCGCTTTATTCCCCCAACGTACCTGAATCATCCTTGTCACATACCCCTAGGGGGTATAAAATCGGTACAGAAATCAACCCAAAGGAAGGATCATTATGAGCACCAAGAACTACACCGTAGAGGGCATGACCTGCGGACATTGCGAAATGTCAGTAAAGGAAGAAGTCGGCGAAATCTCCGGCGTTAGCGAAGTCACTGCAGACCACACCACCGGCGCGGTTACGGTTAGTGGCACCGATTTCACCGATGAACAGGTAGCGGCCGCTGTAACTGAGGCCGGCTACACGTTGAAGTAGGCACCGCCATGTCCCACTTGGACCTTGGCGTCACGGGCATGACGTGCACTTCCTGCTCCTCCCGCGTCGAGCGCAAACTCAACAAGCTTGACGGGGTAAGCGCCAGCGTCAACTTTGCCACCGAGGCAGCGGCCATCGAGTATGACTCCCAGACGGTTAGTCCGCAGGAGCTCATTTCGGTGGTAGAGGGCGCAGGTTACGGCGCTTTCGACATGGCCGAGACGAAGGCGGAGGATCCCCAGCCTAAGAAGGATGATGGCGACGCGTTGCTGCGCCGCACCATTGTCGCCGGAGCTTTATCGCTGCCGCTCATGATGGTATCGATGTCGCCGGCCCTGCAATTTCCCAATTGGCAGTGGGCCTGCGCCATCATCGCTACCATCGTCTACATCTTTGGTGGCGCACCTTTCCACACCGCCACGTGGACGAACCTTAAGCACGGTTCTTTCACCATGGACACGCTCATCACCATGGGAACTTCGGCGGCCTACTTCTGGTCGCTGTGGGCACTGTTTGTCGGCAACGCGGGCGAACCGGGCATGAAGATGCACATGTCGCTGGATGCAAACGCGGCACAAATGGACCACATCTATTTTGAATCCGTAGGCATGGTCATTACGTTCCTGCTGCTCGGCCGCTGGTTCGAGGCGCGGGCCAAAGGCCAGTCTTCGGAGGCGCTGCGGGAGCTGCTCTCCTTAGGAGCTAAGGAAGCCTCGGTACTTACCGCACAGGGCGAGCGGCGCATCCCTATTGCACAGCTGCAGGTAGGCGATGTCTTCGTAGTCCGCCCAGGCGAAAAGATCGCCACCGATGGCATCGTGAAGGCGGGCAACTCGGCCGTCGATACGTCCATGATTACCGGCGAGCCAGTACCCGTTGAGGTGAGTACCGGCGATGCGGTCACTGGTGCAACCATCAACGCTTCGGGCCGCATTGAGGTGCGAGCCACCAAGGTGGGCGAGGATACGGTACTGGCCCAGATGGCCCAGCTCGTCACAGATGCCCAAACCTCCAAGGCACCAGTGCAGCGCCTCGTGGACCGCATCGCGCAGGTCTTCGTCCCTGTGGTGATTGCGGTAGCTGCGCTTACGCTGATTGTTCACCTCTTCTTCGGCGGGATAGCCCCGGCCTTTATCGCCGCCGTATCCGTTCTCATTGTGGCCTGCCCATGCGCCATGGGCTTGGCGACGCCCACCGCTATCCTCGTCGGCACCGGCCGCGGGGCACAGCTCGGGCTTGTCATTAAGGGCCCGGAAATCTTGGAGTCTACGCGCCAAATCGACACCATTGTGATGGATAAAACCGGCACGGTCACGGCTGGAGAGATGTCCGTTACCGCCGTCCACGGTGACGTGCTCGAGCTGGCCGCGGCCGTCGAGCACAATTCCGAACACCCCATCGCCCGTGCCATTGCCCAGGAATGCAGCGTGGAACCGGCTACCGAATTCGCAGTAGTTCCAGGCGGCGTGGAAGGAACTGTAGAGGGGGTCCGAGTGGGCGTCGGCAAGCCGCAAGGCCCCTTGGGGGACTTAGAAGCACCATTCCGCGAGGCACAAGACTCTGGTGCCACGCCGGTGGTTGTCTCCGTGGACGGCCAACCTGCCGGAATCATTGAGGTCCGCGATACCATCAAGCCCAGCTCTGCCGCCGCAGTGGCACAGATGAAGGAACTTGGGCTTACCCCTTACCTGCTAACCGGTGATAACGCTGGAGCCGCCCACGCCGTGGCCGCCGAGGTAGGAATCGAGCACGTCAGAGCCGAAGTCCTCCCAGAAGACAAGGTAGATAGCATCAAGGAACTGCAACGCTCCGGGCATACCGTGGCGATGGTCGGCGACGGCATTAACGACGCCGCCGCCCTTGCCCAGGCGGACCTTGGGCTCGCCATGGGCGCGGGTACCGACGTGGCAATTGAAGCCTCTGATATCACCCTGATGAACGGCGATCTACGCTGCGCTGCTGATGCCATTCGGCTCTCGCGCCGCACGCTAGCAATTATCAAGGGCAACCTTTTCTGGGCCTTTGCCTATAACGTCATACTCATTCCTGTTGCCGCGCTTGGCCTGCTCAACCCATTATTTTCCGGCCTCGCGATGGCACTGAGCTCGGTTTTTGTGGTTACCAACTCACTACGCCTGAAAGGTTTTTCTGTTCAGCGATAGTATTATCGCATGCTCAGCCGCACCGAACGTCTCGATCGCCTTCCCGTCACCTCTAAGCACAAGCGCCTACTCTTAGGTTCCGGCCTTGGATGGGCGCTTGATGCTATGGATGTCGGGTTAATCTCCTTCATCATGGCCGCCCTTGCCGTTCACTGGGATCTAGGTGCCAGCCAGACCTCCTGGTTGGCCTCGGCAGGCTTCCTTGGCATGGCGCTCGGTGCAACCTTTGGCGGATTGCTGGCAGATAAATTCGGCCGCCGCAATGTCTTTTCTCTCACCTTGCTTGTCTACGGCTTGGCAACAGGGGCATCCGCGCTAGCTGGGGGACTTACGGTTCTCATCTTCTTCCGATTCATCGTTGGGTTGGGCCTCGGAGCCGAGCTACCAGTTGCCTCCACGCTCATATCCGAATTCGCGCCTCGGCGGGTCCGCGGAAGGATGGTAGTCATTCTCGAGGCATTCTGGGCCTTGGGATGGATCCTTGCGGCCATCATCGGCACTTTCGTGATGAGCACATCTGAATCCGGTTGGCGCTGGGCCCTGGCCCTTGGCATGCTGCCAGCCGCGTATTCAATCTATGTGCGCCGCGGTCTACCAGAATCTGTGCGTTTCCTTGAATCCAAAGGCCGCCATGATGAGGCCGAAGCTATCGTTGCCAGTTTCGAAGCCGCGGCGGAAAATCGCCCGCTGGACGATGCCCTCCCAGAGCCCACACCTTCCCCCGCAGCGTCTATCTGGAGTCCGCAGCTACGAAGGAGGACCGCGGCGTTGTGGACCATTTGGTTCTGTGTAAACCTCTCCTACTATGGCGCCTTCATCTGGATTCCCTCTCTGCTAGTAGCCGACGGTTTCTCCCTAGTGAAGTCTTTTAGTTTTACCCTCATTATCACCCTTGCCCAGCTGCCTGGCTACGCGGTGGCAGCTTGGCTCATCGAGCTCTGGGGCAGGCGGGTAACCCTCGCGGTATTCCTGCTCGGCTCGGCAGCAGCAGCCGGCCTATATGGAGCAGCAGCTACGGAAGCATTGATCATCCTGGCTGGTTGTCTGCTCTCCTTCTTCAACCTCGGCGCCTGGGGAGCCCTCTATGCCATCGGTCCGGAGCTGTATCCCACTTCATTGCGAGGGCGTGGTACGGGAGCGGCAGCAGGCTTCGGTAGGCTAGCATCTATTGCGGCCCCACTAATCGTCCCGCCACTGCTTGCTGCGGGTGGGACGGCCTGGTTATTTATTGTATTCGCCGCAGCATTTGGCATTGCGGCTGCCGCCGCCTTCAGTCTGCCCGAGCAGAAAGGAATAGCGCTTGCTCAGTAGGCTCTCCCTCGCCGCGTGGACGGCCGTTATGGTCGCATTGACCACGCTCAAGCCTTTCTACCAAATCGGCTATTTGTGGAAACCGGAAAATCAGCGTGCGCGAGAACTGCGCTGGGTGCCGCTGGATGAATTCTGCGGCGGCAGCTGGTTTGGTCCGCTATTTGAGTACGCGGGAAACACGGCCTTCTTTATCCCGTTTGGAATGCTGGTGTTTAGTCTGTGCCGTTCCATTAAAACCACTGTGGCGTGGGGATTTGGCCTGAGCCTAGTGCTGGAGGTGTGCCAATATGCGTTTGCCCTTGGGCGAACGGATATTGATGACCTCATATTTAACACCGTGGGCGCACTCATCGGTGCGGCGTTCGCCCGCCTATGTGGCGAACGCTTCTTCCCCGTCTGGCGCTGGTTAGCGCTTGCCGCAGCTGCGGTTTTCCTGGTGTTGGTTATCCTCGGCCCACGATTGGGCGATCCCAATGCGGTGGTCGACCTGTAATTTATCCGTGGGCCATATTGACGAACTTGGAGTAGTGCAGCTGGTGTGCCACCTGCACGGTATCGATTGGACCGCCACGGTGCTTGGCTAGGATAATATCCGCCTCGCCGGCGCGCTCATTATCGCGATCCTGGGAGTCAGGACGGTACAGCAGCATGACCATATCGGCGTCCTGCTCCAAGGAGCCGGACTCACGGAGGTCAGCAAGCTGCGGCTTTTTATCAGTACGCGCCTCGGGTCCACGGTTCAGCTGCGAAATTGCGATGAGAGGAACCTCTAGCTCCTTGGCCAAAAGCTTGAGCTGGCGGGAGAATTCGGAAACCTCTTGCTGGCGGGACTCAACCTTTTTACCCGAAGACATCAGCTGCAGGTAGTCCAAGACGATCAAATCCAGCCCGTGCTGCTGCTTTAGGCGGCGAGCCTTGGAACGAATCTCCATCATCGTCAGGTTTGGAGAGTCATCAATAAACAGCGGGGCGTCTTGCACTCGGTTGAGGGTCTCATCAATTTTCGCCCAGTCCTCGGTGGAGACACGGCCGCCGCGCATATCGGCCAGCTTGACTTCTGATTCCGCCGAGAGCAGGCGCATGACAATCTCCGAGGCTGACATCTCGAGGGAGAAGATTACCGAGGACTTACCATGCTGCAAGGAGCAGGACCGCATGAAATCCATGGCTAGGGTCGATTTACCCACACCGGGACGAGCAGCGACGATGACCATCTGGCCCGCGTGGAGACCGTTAGTCAGCTTATCTAGATCGATAAAACCAGTTGGCACGCCTAGTTCCACACCGCCGGCTTGCTGCAGTGCTGCCAGCTCATCAATGGTGGGGTCAATGAGGTCACCCAAGACTCGGTAATCTTCCGCAGTTTTGCGCTGGGCGACGGCGAAGACTTCCTGCTGGGCGCGGTCCAGGACGGACTCGATCTCTGCATCCTCGGTGCCGGAAAATCCTAGCTGTACTACGCGGGTGCCGGCATCAACCAGCTTGCGCAACACGGCCTTCTCCGCCACGATCTCTGCGTAATAGCGGGCATTTGCCGCCGTCGGCACCGTGGCCAGCAGCGTGTGCAGATAGGGGGCGCCACCAACGCGTTCGAGGTTATTAAAGCGATCCAGCTGAGAGGCCAAAATGACAGCATCGACGTCTTTACCCTCAGAATAAAGGTCCAGCATGGCGCGGTAGATCAGGGTATGGGCCGGATAGTAAAAGTCCTCCGGTTCCAGTTCCTCAATGACTTCCATCACCGTATGGGGACTCAGCAGCATTGCGCCTAGGACGCCCTGCTCCGCCTCCCGGTCTGCGGGGGGCTGGCGGAATTCTCCATAGCGCTTTGGCTCTTCCTGCTGAAAGCGACGGCGTGGGGCCGGTTCCTCCTCGGGCGGCGGCTCCGGCGGCAGGTGTTCATCGTCAAAGCTGGCGTTGGTCATGTCTTCCCCCTTGTAGCTATTCGAGCGAGCGTAACGGAATTTCAGTTTAGTCTAGCGCCGGGACACTACCCCCTGGGTATAAAGCCGGAAGTTATCCACAGGATGGTGTGGAAATTGCTGGTCGCGGCATACTCGGGCCGCAATTGCCCTGCATATGCTTGTGGATAACTCAAAACCTCCATGACCTGCACACATCATATCCCCTGCTCACGACGGGTTTTCGCAGATGTGAAAAGTGGCACATTAACAGTGGATAAGGGCCCTGACCTGCGGGTTAATAAAGCAACCGAGGTGTAAACGCAAAGTTAATGAGCTGGAGAGTTATCCACAGATTTCCACAGTTATCCACAAGCCGGTGAAAACGCGCTAAAGGCCCCAAGAGCCTGCCACCTCACATAGCAGGAACTTGAGGCCTAAAGCGTTGCTGTTGTCTTTGGGTCTATATGGACCGTCGTGCGCCTAGTTAGGCAGCAACGACCGAGAAGTTCACCTTGCCGATAACATCAGCGTGCAGCTTCAGCTCGACCTGGTAGTTGCCGGTCTTCTTGACCAGGCCCTTTGGAAGCACAACAATGCGCTTATCCAGCTTTGGGCCACCGGCCTTGGAGACGGCGTTGACAATGTCTTCTGCTTTAACGGAACCGAAGAGCTTACCGGATTCGGAGGTCTTAACCTCTACCTTGACATCCGTCAGCTGCTCGAGCTGGTTGCGGACCTCACGTGCGTGATCCAGGTCGCGAATCTCGCGAGCTTCCTGGGCGCGCTTGATGCCCTCAATCTGCTTCTCTGCGCCGCGGGTAGCCACGATAGCCAGGCCGCGAGGAAGCAGGTAGTTACGTCCGTAGCCGTCCTTAACCTCAACAATTTCGCCAGCGGCGCCGAGGTTCTCAACGGCAGCGGTGAGGATCAGCTTCATGATCCCTGCCTTTCAATTGAGTTAGTTGAATAGTTGCGGGTGACAGACTTAGAACGGAGGTTCAGAATCAGCGCCTCCGAAACCACCAGCTGGTGGCGCGGAGTTCCACGGATCCTCAGAAGGAGCCTGGTTCTGCTGCTGCGGCTGCTGTTGCTGGCCGCCTCCAAAACCGCCCTGATTATTGTTATTCGAGCGCTGCTGGCCGCCGCTAAAGTTATTGCCGCCCTCACGTGGATTGCGGTTTACCTGTGCGGTGGCGTAGCGCAGAGACGGGCCGACTTCGTCGACGTCAATCTCGAATACGGTGCGGTTTTCACCCTCGCGGGTCTGAAAGGAACGCTGCTTCAAGCGTCCGGTAACGATGACGCGCATGCCCTTAGACAGGGTTTCGGCGACGTTTTCTGCCGCCTGACGCCATACGTTGCAGGTCAGGAACATAGCTTCGCCGTCTTCCCACTGGTTCGTCTGCGAGTTATAGCGACGAGGGGTGGAGGCGACGCGGAAGTTAGCTACTGCCGCACCCGCCGGGGTGAAGCGCAGCTCGGGGTCAGCAACGATGTTGCCTACCACCGTGATATTGGTATCTCCCTGTGCCATGTCTTTACTCCTTATCGGTTACGTGGATTGTGCTTGATCCCAGTATCCGTTACTTGCTGTCGGTGCGCAGAACCTTGGTACGCAGGATGGTGTCGTTCAGGTTCAGACGGCGGTCGAGCTCGGCAACCGAAGTGTGCTCGCACTCCAGGTTGACGACGGCATAAATGCCCTCTTCCTTCTTGTTGATGGGGTATGCAAGACGACGCTTGCCCCATACATCAAGGTTCTCAACCTTGCCGCCATCCTGGCGGACGATTTCGAGGAACTTATCCAGGGACGGGGTTACGGTGCGCTCATCCTGATTAGGATCCAGAATGATCATGACTTCGTAGTGACGCACGGACCTCATCACCTCCTATGGTCTAGTAGTTTTCGGCTGCATCACCTTTGCGGATGCAGCAGGAGGGTACGTTGCGTCAAGCAACCCCACTACAGTACCGCAAGTGACCGGCGAAAAGAAATCTAACCGGTGGTAGTTGCGGCGAAAAACACAGCGGCTGTCGCCGGAATGATGGTGAGGAAAAGGATAGCCAAGATCCCTAAAACGATGGGCCCGCGCCGATCCTCGCGGTTATGAAACAGCCAAAAGGCACCCATCACGCAGAGAAAGCCTAAGAAGATGGAGGCCATCCCGATATAGGTAACAATCATGCGAATGCTCCTGCCAAAGGATCACTGCTACCATGCGCATCGCGCACCTTATCCGTGACCTTCCCACACATCTGGCGAATGATAAATACAGCCATGGCGATAATGAGGGCATCGCGGGAAATAACGGCGACGTCGAGAAGCTCGTGCGGAATGCCCTTATTGTCCGTGCCCAGCATGTGCCACATCAATAGCGGCCATACCAGGGCGTCGACAAGCGCCCAGCTAAAGACCAGACGCCAGCGCGGCAACGCCAGAGCTGCGGGGACCACCAGCCACAGCGAATACTGCGGCGACCACACCTTGTTGACCAATAAAAAGGCAGCCACGATGAGGTAGACCAGCTCTGCCATGCGCGGGGTTCGCGCGCTGCGCAGACCCAGCACCGCAATTGCTGCGCAAAGAGCCAAAAAAGCCACCAAGCTGAAGGTATTGAGAAACTCTGGGCTAAAACTCATGCCGGTATTGCGGCTGAGCACTGAGTAGATGGTGGTCCACTCCGCACCGCGCTCTTGGTTGAGGCGGAAAAATTCTCGCCACGCATCCGGGTATTTCATTGCCACCGGCGCGTTGACCGCAATCCAAGCTACGGACGCGCCAAGTAAGGCTAGGAAAAATTGCGACCAACGGCGGTTGCGCACCGCCAAGACCAAGAATGCCCCCAAGATGAAGACCGGCCATAGCTTGAAAGAGGCGCCAAGGCCGATAAGGACACCTGCTACCACCGGCCGCTTGCGCGCGGCGGCCAGAAGCGCGCCTACGGCAAAGGCGATGGAGGGGATATCCCAGTTGCTAAAGGCGTGAATGATGATAAGGGGGCTGGCCGCTACGAGGATGGTGTCCCACGTGCGATTGCCTACCAACAGGTAGACCATATAAAGCACGCCGACCCAGATACAGGACATGACCAGGGCGGTGAGGCCGAAGTACCAACCGGCCTCCGGGATTCCGGCCCACTCCACAAGGGAATAGGTATTGCGGGCGATCCACCCCATCATTCCTTGGAATAAGCCCGCGAGGACCGGGTATTCCATATAGCGGGTCAGGTCGCCCTCCTGCCAAGAATAGGCATAGGGGAAGCCGCCTTCATCGAGGCCACGGCCGCCGTAGAGCGGGATGATGTCGTTATAGCAGAAAGAGGTGTACTGGCGGTTTGCTGCCCAATTCAAGCTAATAACCCCGTCATCACCGCGGGTACCGCCGGCACAATTGGCTTTGGAGAGGAATCCGCAAGCCAGAAATACCCAACCGACGGCGATGATGGCGCGCAGCGGGGTCCACCATTGAGTGGGGCGAACGCCGGCAAAACGGCCCATTGGCCCGCCGAGGAATTCAATTACTCCGCGGGCCAACGGCTCTGAGGAGACGGGAATGCGCTGGTGCGAATTCACTGTCACTGCCGCCTACCCTAGAAGGTCTGCCAGGTCGCTATTCGGACCAATGAGGTCATCTAAGGACGGAGCCTCTTGCTGGGCCGGTGCTTGGTTGTTGTTGCCATTGTTGCCATTGTTGCCACGGTTGCCACGCTGTGGACTTGGCGCTGGCTTCGGGCTCTCCGGCTTCTCTTGTGGCTGGACCGGCTTGGTCTCTTCTTCCGGCGCAGCCTGCTGCTCTGGAGCCTCGTAGTTTTGCGTATCGCCAGCGCCGCTATCCCAGCTCGGGTCATAGGCCGGGGCGGCCGTTCCGGCGCCCATATTGCCGAATCCCAGTGGATAGGCGGCCGGGAAGTTTTGGAATTCGGAGTTGGCCAGGGAGTTATCCAGCACGGCCTTCCAAATCTTGGTCGGCGCGCCCGCGCCGTACATGATGCCACCGTACTGATCGAAAATGGCGGAGGTGTTATCTGCGGTACCTACCCACACGGCAGTGGCCAGCTGCGGGGTGGCACCAACCATCCAGGCATCCTTGTTATTTCCGGTATCGCCCATCTGGGTCGTACCGGTCTTAGAGGCAGAAGCGCGGCCGCCCGCAAGGGCGCCATTGGACCACGCGGCTACCGGCTCCATGGCCTCGAGGACGTTATTGGCCACATTGGACGATACGCGGCGCTCGCCTTCATCTTCAGGGTGCTCGTACAGCACTTCGCCGGCGGCGTTTTCTACGCGCTGCACAAAGTGGGGATTATGCCACACACCCTGGTTAGCCAGGGTGGACATCGCGGTAGCCATATCGAGCGGGCGGGACTGGTACTGACCCAGGACGATGCCCTCGAATGGCTGCTTGCCCTTTTCCGTCAGCGTCTTCTCAATGCCCGGCAGGGACTTAGCCACACCCAGGGCATGCGCCATATCCGCGGTGTCCTGCGTACCGTTCTTCAGGTCCGCCTGCAGGCGCAGGAAGGAGGTATTCAGGGACTGCTTGGTAGCCTCGCGCAGGTTGCATACGCCGCAGCCACCGCCCACGTTGGTAACCACATCGGATCCCGGCAGCTGATAAGGAGCAGAAGAGTAATTAGTATCCAGGCTAATTCCCTGCTGCAGGGCAGCTGCTAGGGCCATGATCTTGAAAGTCGAACCGGTCTGCAGCGGGGAGTTGGCGTAATCCCAACCATTGGAATCGTGGCCACCGAAGTACCCGCGGACCGCACCGGTCTTTGGGTCGATGGTGACGGAAGCCGCACGTGCATCTTCCTGCAGGGGAGCCATCTGCTCATCGACTGCCTGGATGGTGTTGTTCTGCACGTTCATATCAATGGTGGTGGTAATGCGCAGACCACCGGTGGACACCTCGTTTTCGGTGATGCCTACCTCTTCCAGCTCACGGATGACCTGATCTTTGATGTGACCGTTGGCGCCCGGGGCCTCAGTATAAGCCGAGTACTCGGTTGGGTCGCGGGTCTCCGGGAAAGTCATCCCATCGCGCTGTTCTTGGGTGAGGTCACCCATGCCCACGAGGCCATCTAGGACGTAGTTCCAGCGGTCCTCGGAGCCCTCTTGGTTCACGCGGGGGTCGAGTCCGGACGGGGACTGGATGAGGCCGGCGAGCATGGCGCCTTCCTCCGGGGTGAGGTCCTTGGCGTCCTTATTAAAGTAGGCGTTGGATGCGGCCTGAATGCCGTAGGCATTGCGTCCGAAGTACACGGTGTTGAGGTAGGCGTTGAGAATATCCTTCTTTTCCCACTCATTGGTCATTTTCACCGAGTAGATAAGCTCGCGAATCTTGCGCACATAGGAGTACTCATTACCCACCAGCGTGTTCTTCACATACTGCTGGGTAATGGTGGAACCGCCACCAGCATCAGCGTTGCCGGTTACCTTACCCACCACGGCGCGGCCGAGGCCGGTGAAGGAGAAGCCGGAGTTATCCCAGAAATCGCGGTCCTCCGCGGCAAGCACGGAGTCCTGCACATAGTCCGGGATCTCATCCAGGTTTACGTGGGTACGGTTGCCTTCCGGCGGCACCAAACGGGCGAGCTGGGTCTGGTTATCGCCCGCGTAAATGGTGGAGACTTGGTTATTGGCCAGGTCCTTGGGCTCCGGAACGGTGTATTGCGAGTACGCATAGGCAAAAAGTCCTGCGGGCAATGCCACAAAGACCAGTAGGAACGCCAAAACGACCCACGGCCAGATGCGGCGTTTCTTCTTCGCCTGCTTTTTGCTGGGGCGAGCCACCTTAGTGGACTTGCCGGTAGATTCCTTCTCGGTCACTGATTCGTGTCCTCATTCATCCCTGATCACAAACTAAATAATTGCAGCTTACTGCCTAAGGCGGTGCGCCGGAAACTAACACGCGTTAAAAGCAGTAGCAGAACGCAACAAGTGGTTCCACCGGCACTGGCGACATACCTCCACCTCGTGCACCGTAAACTCCAAGCCCTCGGCTACAAATTCCGCTATTTCTTTATCACTACGGGCGCTCCCAGCACGCCGGCCGAGGTTCTCTCCATAGACCCAGCGGGTAAGCCGCAAAGGCTCGCCGCACACTGGGCATTCTTTATCCATGGTGCGCCCGTGGTGCTCAGCTGCGGCGCGCAGCAGAAAATCGGCATCGCATACCTCTTCCCGTGTGAGCTGCCCAGCGCGAAATTCGCGCAGATGGTGGGCGCGTTCCCACTCGTGGGAGAGCACATGCTTATAGGCAACGGAATTCACCCGGATCATCCTAATTACCTCTTCTTGATCGATCCACATGGTGTTATGCCACCGCAGGGCATAATTTTCGGCTTAGTCTTGCGTAGTCACTGACAACCACAATTCATGGATATAAAAGGAGTAAACCTTGTCCGAGAAGGTAAAGGTCGCCATCGTGGGCGTCGGCAATTGCGCCACGTCCCTCATTGAAGGCGTGGAGTTTTATCGCAACGCCGCTGCCGATGCAGATATTCCCGGTTTGATGCACACCCAGTTTGGCCCGTATCACGTCGGCGACGTGGAATTTGTTGCCGCTTTCGACGTGGATGCGGACAAAGTGGGCAAGGACCTTGCGGAGGCCACGCGCAGCTCCCGCAATTGCACCATTTCTATTACCGACGTCCCGAACCTGGGCGTTACCGTGCAGCGCGGGCCTACCCTGGATGGCTTGGGCCGTTACTACCAAGAGTCCATTGCGGAATCAGAAGCCCCGCTTGCCGACGTCCCCGCTGTCCTTCGCGAATCCGGCGCCGACGTCGTAGTTTCCTACCTGCCGGTGGGCTCCGAAGATGCGGATAAGTTCTACGCGCAAGCGGCCATCGATGCCGGTTGCGCCTTCGTCAATGCCCTGCCGGTCTTTATTGCCTCTGATCCAGAATGGGCGAAGAAGTTTGAAGACGCCGGGCTGCCCATTGTGGGCGATGATATTAAATCCCAGGTAGGTGCCACCATTACGCACCGCGTCATGGCAAAACTCTTCGAGGACCGCGGCGTGCGCTTGGAGCGCACCATGCAGCTCAATGTGGGCGGCAATATGGACTTTAAGAATATGCTCGAACGCGAGCGCCTCGAATCAAAGAAGATTTCCAAAACGCAGGCCGTCACCTCTAACCTGCACAACTCGCCTATCGCCGGCAAGCGCGAGGACCGCAATGTTCACATCGGCCCTTCGGATTATGTGGAATGGCTCGATGACCGCAAATGGGCCTATGTCCGTTTGGAAGGATCTGCCTTCGGCGAAGTCCCGCTGAACTTGGAGTACAAGCTGGAGGTCTGGGACTCACCTAACTCTGCCGGCATCATCATTGATGCTGTGCGCGCCGCCAAGATTGCCCTCGACCGCGGGGTTGCCGGCCCAGTACTGCCTGCCTCGTCCTACCTGATGAAGTCCCCGCCGGTGCAAAAGGCCGATGACGTGGCACGCGCCGAGCTGGAAGATTTTATTGCCGGAAGCTAACTTTTTAACTTCCAAACTACCGCGCAGAGAAAACGAGCTATACAATCGTTTTCTATGACGCAGCAACATGAGGAGAAGGGCCCCGCTCAATCCCCGTCTACATACGAGGATGCCGTCGAGGTCGCGCGTTCCATCCAACCGGCGCTCAATAAGCTCATCCTTATTTTCCAGCGCACGGCAGAGGGCTCTTCTTTGACCACCTCCCAGGTATCCATCATGAACCAGCTGCGTATGCGGGGTCCATCACGCGTATCCACCATCGCGCAGGCAGAGCTTATCCGCATGCCCACCGCCTCTAACGCGCTCTATCAGCTAGAGCGCCACGGCTACGTAGAACGCCACCGCGATGAGGAAGACCGCCGCGGTGTCCTGGTAGCGCTGACGCAATTGGGCGAATCTGAACTCGCCATCGTTTCACAGCAGCGCGCCTCGGCCTTGGCAGAAATCATGCGGTGGCTAGAGCCTGAAGATTTGGATACCGCGAATGAAGTAGCCACTGTCATCTCCAAGCTTGCAGATGTCTATCGCCCCACAATGAACGGCGAACAGCGCTAGTTTTGCCCGCGGTGATTTCATTTTTCTCCGGCTTAACGTGATAATTGAGGGAAGCGAAATAACCGTAATCGTTCACTAGTTCATATCGTATGGCAACTGATATTTCCGATGGGCATCTCCCAGCCTTGAGCAAAGGCTCGGCCGAAAAGCCACTTCGCATCCTTATTTCTTGGAGCCCCGCTTCCTCCGGCACCGAGGCACTCGAGTGTGCCGCGTGGCTTTCCCGTACCGCTGATATCCAGGTACGCGTCATCTCTACCGTATTCCAGCCGTGGACTACTACTTCCCTCAGCAAACTAGGCGGAAAATATAAAAAATGGTTTAAAGAACAAAAGGAGGCTTGTGCCGCCGCTACCCGTGCCGCCCTCGATGAGGCCGGCGTGCCGCGTAGCTGCTGGGATGAGAAACCCTCCCTATTGGTCGACGGCCCTTCGCGCCCCCAGCTGCTGACGGAAATGGCCAAGAAGTTCGAGGCAGACCTCATCATTTTGGGGCCCAACCAGGCCGCGCCCAAGGGGCGTTTCTTCGCCGGCTCTACGGCCGATACCTTGCTGCATTATTCTCCTCAACCATTGGGCTTGGTGCCTCGCAAGGTAAAGCTATCCAAGCACGGCGTCACCCGCTTTAACTTTGCCATTACTGAACGCAGCCCGCGCGAAGATCATGAGATGCTCGCCGCAGCCGAGCTTGCCAATCGCTGGAACCTGCCGCTGCGCCTGCTGGCTTTCTCGGCAAAGGGCTTGCTCAGTACCCCGTCGAAGGATAAGCACGATATGGCGCTCGAGCTGGCGGCGGAGTGGCTCGAGGATTCCCTTGCCATGCTGGATCGCGCCCGCGATTGCATCCAGGAGAAATTCCCAGAGCTGGATGTCACCTCTGAAATTGGTTCCGGTGCCGGCTGGGGCGGCGCAGTGGATTCGCTCAAGTGGAAAAAGGGCGATCTCATGCTTATGGCCTCCACCCCGCAAGGCCCCATCGCCCGCGTTTTCTTGGGTTCTACTGCCACGGAGCTGCTGCCGCATATTCGGGTGCCCATCTTGGTCCACCCAGCCTGCGGTTAGGATTGGGGTATGAGCCAGCGACCAGAGCATCCCGAAAACGATCTGACATCCGATGCTGACTATGCCAATCTGCGCCGCCCAGAACCGCAGAGTTTCGATGAGCTGGCCGATGAGCCGGATCCTTTAGAGATTGCCGCTGCTAACCGCCGCTCTACCCGGCAAGCCGTCTGGTACATGCTCGCAGTCCTTGTCATCTCCGCGCTCTATGGCTTCGCGGTCGCGCTCGCCGCTAGGCTTTTGGGCGGTCCTTTATGCGAAGATGGCACCGCTACGTGGCTCTGCACCGATGGGCAGCGCACCTTCTTTAGCCTGACCACCCCGATCATTCCCTTCTTCGGCATGATTGGCTGCGCCATCATCATGGTGCGCAAGCTACACCGCTATCTGCGCTGGCGGAGTTGGATGGCCATTTTCTGGGTGATGGCCTGCAATTTCATGCTCTGGACCATTACCGATATCCAGCTATTTCTCATGGACTCGGCTGCCGCCTAGAAAACTTCCCCCCCTCCCGATGATCCTCCTGCTTGATAATTACGATTCTTATACCTTCAACCTGGCTCACCTCATTGCAGAGGTAGACGGCCGTCACCCACTCGTTATTGCTGCCGGCGAGGCGGAAGGTCTGGCCGAGCGCGTCCGTGCCGGCGAATTTTCTCATGTGGTGATTTCTCCTGGTCCGGGCACGCCTGAGCGGGAGGAGGACTTCGGTGCTGCCCGAGCCATCATCACCGCCGCAGCAGCGGCCGAGATTCCGGTGCTGGGCGTATGCCTCGGCCACCAAGGGCTGGGCCTGTTGGCCGGCGCTCAGGTTTCTCGTGCGCCACAACCGCGCCACGGTTTTGTCTCCACTATTAGCCACTCGGGCGAGGGCATCTTTGCCGGAATCCCGCAAAATTTCGAGGTAGTGCGCTACCACTCCTTGCAGATTGACGAGGTCCCCGGTATCACCGTTCATGCCCGTAGCGAGGATGGCGTCATTCAAGCGCTCAAGGTCGATGGTTTGCCTCACTGGGGCGTGCAATTCCACCCGGAGTCGGTGCTTACCCAGCACGGCCGGGATATTATGCGCAACTTCCTGGGTGGGTTCCGCCTGATCCACCGCGAGGTGCCCGGCGCGGTGGACTGCCCGCGGGTCTTTGCTACCCTGCGCGCCGAAGGAAAAGATGCCTTCTTCCTCGACTCCGCGGATCCGCGCGGGCGCTACTCCATCCTCGGAGATACTGCCGGCACGTTGAGTCGTTCTTTCCGCTATCGGCTTGGTGACGCCCCCGATATCCTTGCCCTCTTGGACCGCGAGCTCGCTACCCGCGTCGCCAACGCCCCAGAACTTCCTTTCACCGGCGGGCTCATCGGCTACCTAGGCTATGAGTGCGCCCAGCTCACCCTGCCCATTGAGTCAAGCCACCGCTCCCCTTACCCAGATGCTTATTTTGTGCGGCCGCAGTCTTTTATGGTCTATGACCACCGGGAAGAAACAGCGCATCTGTGCTGCCTGGCTGGCGACGGCGCCGAGCAACTGCTGGACCGATTAGAAGCCGCCTTGAGTGCGGATGAACCACAGGAGACTGGGGAGGGCAGCGGGGCGTCGCTAAGCGCAGGCGCCTGGCGCAGCCCCGGCTACCTGGAGCGGATTAAGCGCGCTCAGGAGTTCCTGCACGCCGGGGAGAGCTACGAAGTCTGCCTGACCGATACCTACTCGGCCGGGGCCGAGGGGGAGCTTTATTCCCAACTGCGCTCACACAATCCCGCTCCCTATGCCGCGCACCTCGTCTTCGATGGCGTGGAAGTCTGCAGCACCTCGCCTGAGCGCTTCCTCACCGTGCGCGGCCGTGAGGTGGAAGCCAAGCCGATTAAGGGCACTATCTCCGCCGACCAGGATCCGACGTTGCTGACCACGGACCCGAAGACGCGCGCCGAAAACCTCATGATCGTCGACCTGCTGCGCAATGACCTTTCCCGGGTATGCGAGCCCGGCAGCGTGCGCGTACCGAAGTTGATGCAGGTAGAAAGCTATGCCACGGTTCATCAATTGGTGTCCACCATTACCGGAGCGCTGCGCGCCAATGCCACTGCGGTCGATGCCCTCCGCGCCACCTTTCCTCCCGGCTCGATGACGGGCGCGCCAAAGCTGCGCACCTGCGAAATCATCGATCAGCTCGAGACCGGCCCGCGCGGGGTCTACTCCGGCGTGGTGGGCTACTTGGGCTTCGATGGGCAAGCCGATCTCAGCGTGGTCATCCGCACGGCCGTACGCGCGAGCGGTGAGGTCACTATCGGGTCCGGCGGGGCCATCGTTTTGGATTCGGATCCGGCCGCCGAGCTAGAAGAGCGCAACCTTAAGGCGCAGTCCGTATTAGGGGCATGGCAGTGAGTACCTATCTCTGGCACGAGGGCGGCTTTATTCCCAGCCAACCCCATCCCGGTCCCTTTGACGTTGCGGATTCTTGGCGGATGCTTGGCGACGCCCACTCAAGCGCCCTTCGCCTTCACCTCCGGCGCTTCGAGTCGGTGGCGGGGCCGCTTCCCGCTGGGTTCGTGCCTGCGATGCTACAGCGCTTCGCCCCCGGCGATCTTTTTCCCCGCATCTCGCTAGCTGCAGGACAACTGCGCCTCGATATTCGCCCCGCACCCCCTGCACGCCCAGTCACCCGGCTAACCTATGCGCAGGCACCCGACCCGCGCTCGCAGCCTTTTGTTAAGGGCCCCGATTTCCCGGCACTGGCACGCTACCGCGCCGAATACCAGGACGACGGTGCCGATGACACCGTCATTGTGGATTCCTCCGGTGCCATGGTGGAGACCACCACCGGCGCGCTCGTCGCCTGGGAGGAGGAGACGCTTATTCTCTCCACCGGGACGGCGCTGCCCAGCATCACGCTGCACCAGGTCACCCAGCGCGCCGCGGCCCTAGGCATACGGACCGAAACACGCCCGCTCACCCCGGAGCTCGCCACCGAATGCCCCCTGTGGTTCCTCAACTCGCTGCACGGAATCAGCCCGGTGACCGAACTATACACACCTACCGGCATCATCTATCCGCCCTGCAACCAGCACACCGCCACCTGGCAACAGTGGTGGTGGGACTCCTTCCACAAGGAAACGGCGCGCGACTAGCTCTCCTGCTTGGCTAGCTGGGCTGCCAACTGCGTTTGCACTGCATGTTGACCGTAACCAGTCATGGGTACTGACTCTCTAAGTCGACTGTCCTCTACAAACACCTAACCACCCAGTCAGTAAGCACGAGAGCGGCCCCGCCTACTATGTTCGATAGGTAGACGAGGCCGCCGGAGAAAAGACTCAAAATCCTAAGCTGTTTGCTTTGAATTAACTTTCAACTTTCGAGCTATCAAGGTACAAAGGGTCGACATCACTAGTCCCGCACCAAATACCCAAACAAGGGCCGGCGAGAAGATCGCAGTTTGCCCATCATTTTTTAAACCGATTAACAGACCGACTGCAATGGCAATGATGCCGATGATCATTCCTGTCAACTGAACTTTCGCGGACTGTTTCGAGAGAATTAACGTGGTAATTGCGGAAACCGCAGATAGAATAATGACCACAGTGCCGATCCAACCGATTCTGACTGGGGCCATAAGAACGAGAGCCACCCCTAAGACGGCCGCCACCAATTCAGGCCAAAGCGGACGGAGGTTTCCACTTGCCATAGTTACTCTCCTTTGCTTCTCTTATCCCGAAATCGTAGGGTTCCACTGGCTAGGATGAACTGCAGTCACAAAAGCAAAATAGGTTCCTGCAGTAGAAAGACAGCCTCCCCTACGCGGATCGGCAGCATTTGGATAAACGCTCTTGCAAATATGAACCATGTCCTTATTTAGTTGAATATTGCAGCCCACACGCTCACCGGGATCCTGATGGGCTCCGTAGCACATGTCGTGCTTTGCGCATGCGCCAGAGAAATCAGCATTGTCGCCAGGAGCGGGGAACTGATCGGGAGAATTCGTACAATAGTCATTCAGATTTCCCTTTGAAGGGTCATACACATAACCCGGTGGGGGTTCAACCCCTGCTCGGTTGAACATTACAATGTGCTTATCAGCAAGAGCCTTTTGAGTCTCGGTAGATGTAGTTACAGGTTCCTCTTCAAATTCGGCATCGAGATCAAGATTCTGAGATGCTGCCCACTCATCCAATTGCTTAGCAACCTCGGGAGGCAATTCTTTTCCAACAGCATCATTAACCGCGTTCACCGTCTCATCAGTTTGTTCAGCCGCAACGGCGGACGGAACTGCAACAGAAATCGCACCTAGGGCAACGAGTGCAGCCGCGGCAACGCGCCCCCCTTCATCTTAAAATTGGGCATAAACTAAACTCCTCAAGTCAAATGTGAAAACCTTAGGCCCGCCTGCCACCGATGCGTACGATCTTTGCAGCGCAACGGCCAAAGCTGGACCTATAAAAATCAACATACTTGAAAATACTATGCAGCAAGTAAAATGGCAGTAAAATCTTATTAATACTTTGGTTAACACTCAGCCCACGCAAAGACGAAGCAAAGCATCTGCTGGGCGCTGCATCTAGCGATCTCGCGCCTGTTTTAAAGTACCTAGCAATTTCTAATCAAGCCTTGGAATCTTGGTCGACGAATTTTGCTGCTACCTCGGCGCAATCTGGCCGGCCGCAGTGTTGGGTTTCTACGTGCTGGATGCAGTCATCACATATAAGCACCTGCTGGCGGCAGGTATCTTCATTGATGCAATTGTGGAAGGTATTCGTGCCTTTGCCACAGTGCACGCAATGGCCCAGCTGGATAAAGCCTGGGTCCTGGAGTCCTTGGCCAAACTCATGGTGCATGCGCTTATCAAAGACGTACATTGAGCCTTCCCACAGGCCATCATTGCCGTACTTTTCGCCATAGCGCACGATGCCACCATCGATCTGGTAGACCTCTTTGAAACCACGATTCTTCATCAACGAAGACAGGATCTCGCAGCGAATACCGCCGGTGCAATAGGACACCACCGGCTTATCTTTCATCCAGTCGTACTTGCCGGACTCAATTTCTTCGATGAAGTCATGCGTGGTTTTCACATCGGGCACGACGGCATTTTTAAACTTGCCAATCTCTGCCTCCATGGCGTTGCGCCCATCAAAGAAGACGACTTCCTCGCCACGTTCTTCTACTAGTTTATTAACCTCTTCTGGCTTGAGGTGCACGCCGCCACCGACGACGCCGTTTTCATCCACCTTCAGCTCGCCCGGCGCGCCAAAGGCCACGATTTCATCGCGCACCTTGACCGAAAGGCGCGGGAAGTCATCCGCTCCGCCCTCGGACCACTTGAACTGCATGCGCTTAAAGCCTGGGTATTCCTTGGTCTGGCGGACGTAGCGCTTGCAGGCTTCCATATCGCCACCTACGGTGCCGTTGATGCCGTGCTCAGAGATGAGGATGCGGCCCTTGAGACCCAGGGACTCGCACAGGGTGCGCTGCCACAGCATGATTGCGGTGGGATCTTCGATGGGGGTAAAGCAGTAATACAGGAGAACTTTGCCAATAGTCACGCCCCAATCTTAGGCCCGCAGCTGGGTAGATCCCCAATCTTGTAGTTGTTCTTTATAAGACTGCGGCCCCTCCAGCACGGGCTGAAAGGGCCGACCCTCTACTACGCAGAACCTAGCGCTTCTGGTACAGCGCTTTCTTGCGGGCAAAGACGGGATCAGAGGTCACGAGCACGCCCAAATTGCGGAAGATTCCCTCATCCACCGAACCCAGGATGGTGGTGGTGTGAACGTCGCACCCGGCAAGCTCCTTGATCTGTTCCAGCGCCTTTCGGGCATTGTCATCCTTAGCTGCAGACACGGACAGGGCGATGAGCACCTCGTCGGTATGCAGGCGTGGATTCTTGGAACCCAGGTGCTTGGTCTTAAGCGTTTGAATCGGCTCGATGGATTCGGGCGAAAGCAGATGGATATCGTCATCGATGCCGGCCAGGTGCTTCAGGGCGTTGAGCAGCATCGCGGCCGAGCAGCCCAGCAGAGGCGCGGTACGGCCGGTGATCATGGTGCCGTCGTGCAGCTGCATAGCAGAGGCAGGCTCGCCGGTTTCTTCCGCACGTTGGCGCGCGGGCGCCACCACGGGGCGATCTTCTACCTTGATGCCGGCCTTAGCCATGATGACCGCGGCACGCTCAGATTGTTCGGTACCCAAGCCAGCGCGGGCCTCTTCCACCTGAGCCTTAAAGTAGCGGCGGATGATTTCTTGCTGGGCGGCGGCGCGGCACACGGCGTCATCAGTAATGCAGAACCCAGCCATGTTCACGCCCATGTCCGTGGGAGACTCATACGGGGTGGTGCCGGTGAGCTTTTCCAACAAGGTGCGCAGCAGCGGGAATGCTTCCACATCACGGTTATAGTTCACGGTGGATTCACCGTGGGCGGACAGATGGAAGTGGTCAATAATATTGGAATCGTTGAGGTCCACCGTGGCGGCCTCATAGGCCAAGTTCACGGGGTGTTCAAGGGGGAGATTCCAGATAGGGAAAGTTTCAAACTTAGCGTAGCCAGCATTATTGCCGCGCTGGTGCTCGTGGTAAACCTGCGAGAGCGCAGTGGCCAGCTTGCCGGAGCCAGGGCCCGGCGCGGTGACAACGACAAGATCGCGGGAGGTTTCCGCAAACTCATTGCGGCCAAAACCCTCTTCGGACACGATTAGGTCCGTATTGGTGGGGTACCCAGGGATAACGCGGTGTCGGGCCACCTTGAGGCCAAGGCGCTCTGCCTTTTCGATGAAGGCCTCGGCTTGGGAGTTTCCCTCCTCCAGCTGGGTCATGACGATGTTTTCCACCAAGAATCCGCGGCTGCGGAATACATCTACAAGGCGCAGCAGGTCATCTTCGTAGAGGATGCCTAGGTCGGCGCGCACCTTCTGGCGGGAGATGTCCTTGGCATTGATGCAAATGAGGATTTCTACGTCCTCTTTGATGCGCTCCAGCATCGCGATTTTATTGTCCGGGGTGAAACCCGGCAGCACGCGGGAGGCATGCATATCGTCAAAAAGTTTGCCGCCCATCTCCAAATAGAGTTTGCCGCCGATTTCCTCGCGGCGGGCGTGAATGTGCTTTGACTGCAGCTCGATATATTTCTCGCGGTCAAAGCCGATTTTGTGCGTCATGATTTGAAAGCCTTCCCCTGAGTTAAATCATTCCGCATTTCGAGTTTACGCTATTGTCACCTCCCAAATAAGTGGGCTGGTTAGCGGCAGGTTTGGCCGAAAATTCTTCCCGATTAGACTGGCTTCTATGCCTGAAGGTCACGTCATCCACCGCCTAGCCAATAAATTCAACGCGGATTATCGCGGCATGCCGCTGCGCGTGACCAGCCCGCAGGGGCGCTTCGCGGCGGAGGCAGAGATTCTCGATGGCGAGCGCATCGAGCTGGCCGAGACCTACGGTAAGCATCTTTTTGTACACCTCACCGCTCCGGATCCGCGCCATATCCTCTATATTCACTTAGGGCTCATCGGCAAGCTGCGCTTCGAGCCCCGCGAGGAGACCGGCGGACAGATTCGGGTGCGCATTGATAATGGCACCGAGGCCGCCAACCTGCGCGGACCACAGTTTTGCCGCTTGCTTACAGAAGAGGAGTACCGCGCACAACTGGCCAAGGTAGGCCAGGATCCGCTGCGCCCAGACGCCGATGTGGAGGCCTTATGGGCCAAGGTGCACAAATCGCGGCGCAGCATTGGCTCGCTCATGATGGACCAGCATCTCTATGCCGGCGTGGGCAATATCTACCGTGCAGAAACCCTCTTTCGCCATGGCCTCTCCCCTTTCCTGCCTGGCCGCGACGTTTCCCGTGAAACCTTTGACGCCACGTGGACCGACCTAGTGGATCTGATGGAGTACGGGGTGGAACACGGCCGCATCGATACGGTACGGCCCGAGCATTCTCCCGAAGCCATGGGGCGCGAACCGCGTAAAGACGACCATGGCGGGGAGGTATACGTCTACCGCCGCGCCGGTTTGCCCTGCTATGTGTGCGGCACCCCAGTGACGGAAAAGGTCATGGAGGGACGCAACCTATTCTGGTGTCCGACCTGCCAGCCGGCTCCTTAAAGGCCTATTCTGGCGGGCATGCGATATGCCTATAGCGTTGCTGCCGTCCGTGCGGCGGAGCATTCCCTTCTAGCCCAGCAAAACGTTGACGATGAGCTCATGCGCTTGGCCGCGCGCGGCGTAGCAGCCACGGCCGCAGCCATGCTCGGCCCTGGGCGGCGAGTGAGTATCCTCGTCGGCCCAGGCGGCAATGGCGGCGATGGCCTCTACGCTGGCGCTTTCCTGGCGGAAGATGGTTATTCAGTCGAGGCCATCCTCGCGGCGGATAGCGCCCACGAACCCGCACTGCAGGCGTTTACCGCGGCCGGCGGGGCCATTGTGCACAGTCTGGAGGATGCCGATCTGCTTATCGACGCCGTCGCCGGCCTCTCCTCCACCCGCGGCCTTTCCGGTGCCCCGCTCAGCGCCTATGCCGAAGCCAAAAAGCGTGGAGTTCCAGTATTAGCGGTGGATATTCCCTCCGGAATTAACGCCGATACCGGTGTGGCTGCGACCGATGCGGTGGAAGCGGACGTGACCATTAGCTTTGGCTGGGCCCGCGCCGGACACGTCTGTGCCCCAGAATGCGGCGCGGTGGTGCTCTGCGATCTCCTCTTGCCAGGCGCGCCGCGCTCTTTTGCAGAAGAGCTGTCTGCCACCGCAGAACCGGTGGGCCATATCGCCAATGAACCCACCATCCCCTTGCCCTATCAGTGGCCAACCGAGCCGGTACTCACGGGTGACCAAGGCCTGGTTACCGCCCCAAAGCCGGTGGGCTGCACGGGGCCAATTCTGGATCCGACGCCGGGGGCAAAAAGCACCAAGTACACCGGTGGGGTTACCGCGGTATGCGCTGGCAGCACTACCTTTCCCGGCGCGGGCATACTCGCCGCCACGGGCGCGGTGCGGGCCACCCCCTCCATGGTCCGCGTCGTAGGAAATGACTCTGTGGTCGCAAGCCTGCCGGAGGTAGTGCCCCATGCAAGCGCCGAAGAAAAGGTCCATGCTCAAGCCTGGGTAGTAGGCCCAGGGCGAGGCACCGGGCCGAAAGCGGAAGCGGAATTGCGAAGCGTGTTAGCACGCAAGCTTCCTACAGTTATCGATGCGGATGCGCTCACGGTGCTCGCAACAAATGAGGATCTGCGCGAACTTGTGCGCGATCATCCTTGCACGGTTCTTACCCCGCATGCCGGGGAATTTGAGCGGCTCTATACGGCTACGCTTGGCCGCGCACTCGATCTTTCGGAGGGCTTAGGCGTACGCCTACAGGAGCTTGCCGCGTCGCTCGACTGCTTTATCCTGCACAAAGGCCGGATCACCACGGTCACGGCTCCCGGGCAGGAAATTTATGGCATGAACGCGGGGCACTCCTATGCAGCTACCGCCGGATCCGGTGACGTGCTTTCTGGCATCCTCGGCGCCACGCTAGCCCAGCTGAATTTTGCTGAGGTAGATGCGAAGGGGATCATTGCGGAGATTTTGCACGCCGCAGCCATACACCAACACGCTGCCGCTATTGCCGCCCATACCCCAGACGGCTTTGGGATTTGCTCTGCCTCCCAGATTGCCGCGGCGGTGCCCCAAGCAATCGCACGGTTGCTAGTGATGCGACGCTAGCTGAGCGCGGAAACCTTCTCCTGCTCAGAAACGTGGCCGTCTTTGACCTCGACCACGCGGTCAGCGAAGGTCAGCAGGGAGCGGTCGTGGGTCACCAGCACGGTAGCGGTCTTCATCTCCTGGGTGACATCGCGCAAAAGGCGGATGATCTCCTGGGAAAGGTGAGAATCGAGCGCAGAGGTAGGCTCATCCGCCAGCAGCAGGTCTGGCTGCTCCATGAGCGCACGAGCGATATTGACGCGCTGGCGCTGGCCGCCAGACATCTGGCCCATGCGGCGGTTTCCCATACCTGCCAGGCCCACAAAGTCCAATAGCTCATCGGCACGCTGTGGGCGCAGCTTGCGGCCAGCGATGTGATCCATAATCAATAGTTGGTCGCGCACATTGAGCGAGGACAGCAAGTTGGCCTGCTGAAAGATGATGGACCGGGTGCCATCTACCTGTACGAAACCAGAATCCGGGGTAATAAGCCCAGCGGCTACGGATAACAGAGTGGACTTGCCGGAGCCAGACTCGCCCACGATGGCGGTCAGGCTATTGGATTCGGCCTTGAGGGAGGCGTCGGCAAGCGCAGTAGTGGTTGTCTCGCCGTCCTGGTAGGTCACGGTGGCATTGCGAATATCAAGAATGGTGGACATGTTAAGCGTTTCCTCCAAGTGCATCGAGTGGGTTGGCTTTAGCTACGCGGCGGGTAGCGACGAGGGCGCCGGCCATACCGAGGACCCAAATACCAACCGCAGGAACGGCAATGCTGCGCAAAGAGACATCGAAAGGAACGGTGCCGGAGGCGAGCGCGCCGAGCGCCCACCCAACGACAGCGCCCAGGATGGTGCCGGCAGCCAAGATGATGGCGGCTTGTGCCAGGGCATCGCGCAGCAGGTAGCGCACGGTGGCGCCCAGCGCGCGCAAAATGGACAGCTCTCGGGTGCGCTGAATGGTCCATACGGTCAAGAAAGCGACGGTGACTAGCGCGGAGATGCCGTACAAGAAGCCCTGCATGGTAAGCAGCGAGCCGCGTTCAGACTGATAGCCCGCCAGACCGGTGAAGGACTTAGAAACCTTGACGGAGCCGGGAACCTCATGCTTATACAGTGCGGCGGTGCTCACCACGCCCTTCGGGGCGTGGCTAATCTGCTGCCAAGACTCGGTGGAAGCCCATACCACCGCAGAGTGGGAGTACATGGTCTCCGGAACAGTGCCCTCCACCGAGAAATCGGTGCCGCCTAGGGTGACGGTTTCGGCCGCATCGATGGAATCTGGCAGGAGCACGCCCTGCTCTGGGATGGTCTTATCGGTGCCCGGAACCTGGGTGCCGGCTGGCAAGCTGAGGACGGCAACGCCGCCGTGACCCTCCAGCTTGGTCTGCGCCGCGCCGAGGGGAATACCGTCGCTGGCGATATCGCCGGCATGCATCGCGGACTCGCTGAAGGAGGGGTCCTCGGTAGAGAAGGAAATATACGGGTACTCCTTTTCCAGGGACTCCAAAGCGGAAGTATTTTGCTTGGAAAGGCCCTCCGTTAGGCCGGAGAGCATCACCAGCAAAAGGGTGATGAGCGCAACCGTGCCGCCGATAAGCGCGAAGCGGCCGCGCGCTGTGGTGATTTCTCTGATTGCTAGGAACATACTTCTATATTCGCTTTATGCAGGTCAGAAGTAATCGGCCAGCTCGCTGAACCTCTAGTCAACCAAGTGGTTGATTCACTGTCCACCCTTGCGCGGATATCCTGGGTGGTTGTGTTTAAAGGACAGAAATTATGGGTCTATGGTTTGCACGCCATGTTCGCGTTTCTGCTGGTCTTCGGCGTAGCGCGTGCCTACGTGGACGGCCGGCTCGATGCCCGCGTTATTGGCCTAGCCATCGCACTCGCCGTGGTGTATGCCGCACAACGCTGGTTGCCCACGTGGCTTTGGCTGGGTGGACTTTGCCTCCTCTGGCTGGGCTTGATGGTCCATGCGCAGGATTTCATGTGGCTGGAATTCCCGCTTATTTTTGTCTTTCTGCGCGCCTTGCCCACCGTTCCTGGGTTGGTATCCATCGCCATATTGTGGGCGGCTGCCGCTTTCATCCCCGCCTGGCTACATCCTGAGGGCTGGTCCATCGCTGCGGCGGTAGGACCGCTTATCGGTACCGCCTTTGCGGCCACGGTCTTTTTCATCCAGCGGCGACTGCAGGCGGAGGCGGCGCACCACAGGGACATCGCTAGGCAGCTGCGCGAAACCCAGGCCGAGCTAGCCGCAAGCGAGCACCAAGCCGGCCGGCTGGAGGAGCGCGAGCGGCTCTCTCGCGAGATTCATGACACCGTCGCACAAGGTCTTAGTTCTATTCTGCTGCTCTCCCGTGCGGCCCGCGGCACCACTGATCCAGCAACCAAAGAAGAACAGCTGGAAATTATCGAGGAAGTCGCCAGCGAGAATCTCGCCGAGGCCCGCCGCTTTGTCCGAGAGCTCGCCGGCCCCGATGAGCGGCTGGAAACCCAGCTCAATTCCCTGCTATCCCAAATGCGCAGCCGCGTGAAAGCCTTGGGCGAAGATACCACCTTTGAACTGGTGGTCTCCGGCAGCGGCAAGGTGCCTGCCCAAATCAAAAAGGTCATTGTGCGGGCCGCGCAGGAGGGTCTCAATAACGTCATCAAACACGCCCACGCCTCGCGCGCGGTGGTCACGCTCGGACTTTTCGAAGATGCTGTCACCCTGGACGTTGTTGATAATGGAGGCGGCGTAACCGCCTCCCCTAGCAGGGATAATAAGGATCATGGCTTCGGGCTTACCGGCCTGCGCGACCGCGTGGAGAGCGTGGGCGGCACTATGAACCTAGAATCGGGCGAAGGCACCGCCCTGGCCGCCCGTATCCCGCTGAAGGAGCGAAGCAATGGTTAATGTCATGCTGATTGATGATCACCCAGTGGTCCGCGCCGGCCTGCGCGCCATCCTCAATACCTTCTCCGATGTCGAGGTAGTAATGGAGGGCTCCACCGGCGCGGATGTGGATAAGCTTTTTACTGCAGATGCCCCGCAGGTAGACGCTGTAGTCTGCGATATCCAGATGCCCGACGTGGATGGCATCGCAGCCACCAAGCGCGTAGTAGACGCCGGCGGCCCGCCCGTGCTCATCTTGACCACCTATGACACGCAGGCCGATATCCTCGCCGCCGTGGAAGCCGGCGCGATGGGCTACCTGCTCAAGGACTCCCCCGAGCAGGCGTTGCACGAAGCCGTGCTCAATACCGCCGCGCACCGCCGCACCCTAGCGCCGGAGGTTGTGGATCTCCTCGCCCAGCGTGTGGGCCGACCGCAAGAATCACTGTCCACCCGCGAGCTGGAAATCTTGCGGGCGTTATCTAGCGGTTCCTCTAATAAGGAGCTAGCCAAGCAGCTGTTCATTTCCGAGGCCACGGTCAAGACCCACCTCATCGATATTTTCCAAAAGTTGGGCGTGGAAACCCGCACCGCCGCGGTGACCGTGGCACGAGAGAGAAAGCTCATTTGATGCTGGACTGCATAGTCATTGGTGCCGGCCAGGCAGGCCTCGCGGTGGGTTATTACCTGCGCAAGAAGGGCCTAGATTTTGTCCTTCTGGATGCAGAATCCGGTCCTGGCGCAGCCTGGCGCCATACCTGGCCCTCCCTGACGCTTTTTAGCAATGCGGCCTCTTCCAACCTGCCAGGATGGCCCATGCCCCACTACGAGGGCTTTCCACCGGCCAGCCATGTTATTGATTATTTTGCACGCTATGAGCAGCGTTATGAACTGCCCATTCGTCGGCCAGTCACAGTGGATGAGGTGACCCATGACGGCGCGTACTTCCACGTTTATGCGGGGGAAGAGAAACTCACCTCGCGCACGGTCGTAGCGGCAACGGGAACGTGGTCCGCACCTTTTATTCCCTACTACCCCGGCAACTTTGGCGGAAGGCAATGGCATTCCGCCTTCTATCCAGGCCCCGCGGACTTTGCCGAATCTACCGTGGCGGTCGTGGGCGCGGCCAATTCCGGTGCCCAAATCGCGGCCGAGCTCCTACTCTCCGGCGTAGAGACAACCTGGTACACCCGCAGCTCCCCGCGGTGGATGCCCGATGATGTTGATGGTCGAGTCCTGTTTCAGCGCAATCGCGCCCGCCTCAACGCAATGCTGCGCGGCGAACCAGACCCCGGCGCGGATTCGAACCTGGGCGATATCGTGATGGTCCCACCTGTCTTGCGGGCGCGGGATTCCGGGCTCTTGCAGGCCACTCCAATGTTTTCATCCCTCGATGAGGTCAACACAGACCACCTCATCTGGTGTACCGGCTTCCGGCCTGCTCTCCGGCCCATCCGCAGGCTCCTTGCGGGCACCTCCCCCACCGTCGACGGTCTCTTCCTCGTAGGCTACGGCACCTGGACCGGCCCCGGCTCCGCCACCATTACTGGGGTAAGCCCCTTTGCTAAACAGACTGCACAAGCCGTTGCGAATATATGTGACTAAAGCTATAGGGTGCTCCCCACCTATTCGACTAAACTGCCTCCTCACAAGCAGTGCCAAACGATAAGGAAAAGCTGGTTTATTCATGTCCGCCTGGGATCTCTACGATGACCTCATCGATGCCATTCCCCGTGACATAGTGGTCTCCCGCGCCGCCCAAAACCCGCGGTGGACCCGCGTTTACACCGAAAGTCCTAGCTGCGGCGTGGCCATGACCATGTCAGCTACCTCCCGCCCCGCCCAGATGAGCGCCGAATACTCCGGCGTTCCCTTGCGCGCCATCGCACAACTGGCCAAGAGTTGGAATTTCTCAGAGGCATCCTTCGGCATGGCTGCGCTCAATTCCTATTACTCCACACCTTCCGTGGCCGATGAACATGGCTTTGCGCTTGCCGATGCCCCCTGGCCCCACATCTTCGATCCCTTCCGCGAAGCCGTCGCGGGTAAGAAGGTCGCCGTCATTGGCCACTTCCCTTTTGCGCCTAAGGCGCTCAACCAGGCGGCGGATTTTTATATGCTAGAGCGTTCACTCAATGAGGGCGACTACCCCGATTCCGCCGCCGAGTACATACTGCCCGAGTGCGATTATGTCTTCATTACCGGCTCCGCCTTTGTGAATAAGACCGCGCCCCGCTTGCTCGAGCTCTCCCGCGAGTCCATCAATGTAATCTTGGGGCCCTCAACGCCTCTGGCCCCTATTCTCCTTCAGGACTACGGGGTATCACAGGTAACCGGCATAGTTCCCACCGACGCCGCCGGTATGTTTGAGTGCCTCGAAGAGGGAGATTCCCTCGATATGTTTAATTTCGGGCACCGCGTCAGCCTGGGTACTTAGACAATTACTCCGGCCACAATCGCAGCGGCGAGGGCACCCAAGCCCAATGCGGCCATCCAGCCGATAGCGCGGACGGCTCGCAGCTGCGCCTGTGCGCTCTTGCGGCTAACTAGGAACGCGCCCAAGGACGCTCCAAGGGTATTGAAAACCACATCGTCGACATCGCTAAAGCCCAGTGAGAATACATATTGGGTAGTTTCGATGCCCAAGCTGAGCGCCATCGCTAGAAGGATGGTTCCGCCACGGCCAAAGCGGACGTGGCGCGAATTTTGCCCCATCACTACCAAGCACGCGCCAAGTGGGAAAAAGAGCGCTATATTGCCCAAGGTATTGGTCCACGGCCCCCACCACGGATGAGGGTTATTAAAGCCGTTGAACATTTGCAGATCCAGGCTGCGGCGGGCATGTGCAGAGGCATCGAGCACGCCGGGAATATCAATAAACGGCTTGCCCACTGTAGCTACGGCAATAGCCACCACAACGACCACGCAGGCAACGCCAGCACTGCGCCACAACGTGCGCTTGGAAGGCGCGCCTTGCGCCCTTACCTGGTGCGAAGTGCGGGTGGATCCAGTGGTCGTCGTCATAATGCCCAAGTTAACAAGCCTGTCTGAAAAATTCCCGGGAGATTCGCTGTCGAATCCCTGCATCACATTTAACGTACGATGGTGAGCATGAGCACGCTACTAGTAACTCGCAACGAAGACAAAACCGTCACGACCTCCTTTGAAGAGGGAGAGTTCCTCAGCGAGGGTGACCTTACCGTTGATGTTTCTTATTCTTCCCTGAATTACAAGGACGCCATGGCAATCGCGGGCGACCGCGGTGTGATGCGCACCAGCCCCTTGGTTCCAGGCATCGACGTGGTCGGCACCGTTGCCGAGTCCAGCGTAGAGCGTCTACCGGTGGGTACCTTGGTCGCCTCCTTCGGTGATGGCCTTGGCGAGTTCCGCCACGGCGGCTACACCCCGAAGCAGCGCGTTAACTCCCAGGCCACCGTCGCGCTCCCCGCAGACTTCACCGCAGAACAGGCAGCCGCTGTCGGCACCGCGGGTTATACCGCTGCACTGTGCGTCAACTCTTTGCGCGGGCTTCCCGATGGCCCCGTTTTGGTCACCGGCGCAACTGGCGGTGTCGGCTCCATCGCCGTGAACCTCCTGTCCAATGCCGGGTACGAGGTCCACGCCATGACCGGCCGTCCAGATGACTATTCCCAGTATCTTCACGAGCTCGGTGCCCACACCATTGTGGACCGCGCCGAGTTCGCCGAGGCCGGAAAACCCTTGCAGAAGGCTACCTATGCCGGTGCTGTCGATACCTCCGGTTCCCATGTCTTGGCCAATGTATTGGCTCGCACGGTTTGGGGCGGTACCGTCGCCTCCACCGGTATGGCCGCCGGCCCGGATCTTCCCACCACCGTGCTGCCATTCATTCTGCGCAATGTGCACTTGGCAGGCGTCAATTCCGTAGACGCCCCACTGCACTACCGCCAGAACGCTTGGCAGCTCTTGGCCCGCAAGCTAGACCGTTCCATTCTTGAGTCCCTGACCACAACGATTCCACTTTCGGACGTGGTCGAGGAATCCAAGTCTCTTCTAGAGGGCACCCACCACGGACGCACCGTCCTCAAGATTTCCTAGGCCGCGCCCTAGGTAAAATTCCCCGGCACCCGCCGTCATGGCGGGTGCCTTTTGCATACGCGGTTAGGCTTCAGAAGCGAACTCTCCAGCGCCCTGCTCATCAATCCCACGCAACAACTTCCGAGAAATTTCCCCCAAAGTTTGTAGGTCTTCGTCACTAAGGGTGCTCACCACGATTTCATCAACTGCGGCGGTGTGGCGCGCTATTGCCGCACCGAAGGCGGCACTTCCCTTTTCCGTCACAGTGACTTCAATGGCTCGAGGCCCAAGTTCCGGTGCTTCCCGCCTGGAGACTAATTTTCGTGATTCCATGCGCACCAGCTGTCGATGCAGGCGCGATTTTTCCCATCGTAGTTCCGTCCCCAATTCGTGCGGACGGGTATGAATTTTGCGGCGGCGATGCAACACCGCCAAGACCGCATAGTCCGCTTCGCTTAGACTAGAGTCTCTCTGCAACTGTGCAGAAAGTCGCGCATGCAGCACCTCTTGCATAGTGACAAAATCTCCCCATGCCGCACTCTGCTCCACACGCATGGCTATCCTCCTTCGATTGCCGTTATTTAACAGCTTAAACAGCGCAGTTGATCTAGCAACCCATTAGGCGATCGGGAGTTGATACAACAACTCCTACTACGTTAATACGGCGGGCGTATAGCATGTCAACAATTTAATGCCCCTACATCTTTAGGGCCAAAGTCATAATTGCTTTGCTTTTGGAACACTATTGGCCGGGTTATCCAAATATTTAATCCGTTATGTTATTGCCGCAAAAATTAAATAGTTAAACAAAAAGTCTTAGTAGCGATCCGTCCGCTGGAACAAACGGCGTCTCGGGAGAAGCGACCGAAGTGTTTAAAATGGCGAGCATGGATAAGCTATTTAGCACATGTGGTTTTGATCTAATGGATATAGAAGAGCTCATCGCAGAGCTACCCACAAGCCGCGAAATATGGGATGCACCTGGATTTGATCGAGTCCTTTTTCACGCAGATCCGTCCGATATGGCGGTCACCGCGATGGAGTACGAAGGGGAGTGGGCCGCAGTTCCTTCGTATCGGGGAGGGGAACAGGCCCTAGGAACGATTTATCGCGCAACGCCCTATATCGGCATTGTGGAGACGGGGGATTTACGGTTCGCAGCACTGGCGGATGCACCCTTTGCCCTGCCAGCGGGAAACCCCGTCGGAGGCGAAAAGCTAGAGGGACAGGTCCAGCCGGCGGTTGTGGCCTTGCGGTACGAGGTGGGGGAGCCGGAGGAATTTTCTTTGAATTCTCCTGCTACCGAGCGCTTTTATCGGAACTTAAAGCCCAGCATGCTCAACCCGCAGGTAGAGGTGGCGGGAACCATCGGGCACATCGCCAAGCACAGCAATGAGCTGGGCATGGGGGAGTTTTGGGTATGCGACCTCGACGGCCTGCCGCTCATTGTGAACGAGAAACTGGAGGTCGGCCAGGGAATCCGGGCACACGGCATAGCGCTGTGCGCCACGGAGTTTTGGGAGGAGTGACTACTTGACGACGAGGTTGACCATGCGGCCCGGCACGTAGATCTTCTTCACTACGTTCTTTCCACTAGTCAGTTCGGCGATCTTGGCATCGGCCAGAACAACCTCGAAGACCGCCTCCTGGTCCGCATCGGCAGCCACGTTGATGCGGGCTTTGACCTTGCCGTTGATCTGTACGGGCACCTCGATTTCATCATCTACCAGGTACTTTTCCTCAAAGGTGGGGAAGGGCTGATAGGTAATGGTCTCGTCGTGGCCAAAGCGCTGCCACAGTTCTTCCGCGATATGCGGGGCGATGGGGGAGACCAACTGGGCGATTGGTTCGACGGCGGCGCGCGGTGCCTCGGTGCGATAGGTTTTGGTCAGGTAGTTGACGTACTCGATGAGCTTGGCCACCACGGTATTGAGCCGCAGGTTCTCATAATCATCGCGCACGCCTGCGATGGTGCGGTGCAGCTGCTTGAGATCACCCTCGCTCAAATTGGCGTCGGTAGTGGCCAGCTCTCCGGTGTCCTCATTGACGGCAAGGCGCCACAGGCGCTGCAGGAAGCGCTGGGAGCCGACGACGTCCTTGGTAGCCCACGGGCGGGAGGTGTCCAACGGTCCCATGGACATTTCGTACACACGCAGGGTATCGGCACCAAAGTCGCGGCAGATATCGTCCGGAGCTACAGCATTCTTCAGGGACTTGCCCATCTTGCCGTATTCCTGGTTGACCTCTTCTCCGTTGTAGTAGAACTTGCCGTCCTTTTCTTCTACCTCAGCAGCTGGCACGTACACGCCGCGGGAATCGGTGTAGGCATAGGCCTGGATATATCCCTGGTTGTACAGGCGACGGTAGGGCTCTTGAGAGCTGACAAATCCCAGGTCAAAGAGCACCTTATGCCAGAAGCGGGAGTAAAGCAGGTGCAGTACGGCATGCTCGACACCGCCGACATAGAGGTCGACACCGCCCGGATCCTGTGGGCCATGCTGGTCCGGTCGCGGGCCCGTCCAATAACGCTCGTTTTCAATATCGCAGAATGCCTCATCGTTGCGGGGATCGATGTAGCGCAGTTGGTACCAGGAAGAACCTGCCCACTGCGGCATTACGTTGGTATCGCGGAAGTAGGTCTGCGGGCCGTCACCCAAGTCAAGTTCTACCTCGACCCAGTCGCGCACCTTAGCTAGCGGGGGTTGTGGTTCGGAATCCTTATCCTCTGGATCAAAAGAAACCGGCTTATAATCTTCTACCTCTGGAAGCTCCACTGGCAGCATGGATTCTGGCAGGGCGTGGGCAAAGCCATCCTTGTCATAGACGATGGGGAAGGGTTCGCCCCAGTAGCGCTGGCGGGCGAAGAGCCAATCCCGCAGCTTATACTGCACCTTTTCCCGGCCAGAGCCGTCCTTTTCCAGCCATTCAATGGCCTTGGCAATAGCCTCGGCCTTATTCAGGCCGTTGAGATCTAGGCCCTTGTCATTGGCAGAATTAACCAGGGCACCGTCCTCGGTCCAGGCTTCTTCGTCCACGTTGCCGCCAGAAACAACCTCCGTAACGGGCAGGCCGAAGGTCTTGGCAAACTCGTAGTCACGGGTATCGTGCGCTGGAACTGCCATGATGGCGCCGGTGCCGTAGCCGGTCAGCACGTAGTCCGCGATAAAGATCGGGACCTTTTTCCCAGAGACCGGGTTGGTGGCATAGGTGCCAAGGAAGACGCCGGTCTTTTCCTTGTTTTCCTGCCGCTCTAGATCAGATTTGGCGGCAATATCGGTGCGGTAGGACTCCACGGCCTCCTTGGGATCATCGTGACCGTAGGTCCAACGCTCGTCTACGTCATCGTCATAAGGGATGGGGGAGAGGAGGGCGTCGACAAGCTCATGCTCTGGGGCCAGCACCACGTACTCGGCGCCGAAGAGCGTATCCGGGCGGGTGGTAAAGACCTCGATCTCGTAGCCCTCAGCGGGGAAGGAAACCTCCGCGCCGCGGGAACGCCCAATCCAATTGCGCTGCATAGACTTGACCTTCTCCGGCCAATCCAAAAGCTCTAGATCATCGAGCAGACGATCGGAATAGGCGGTAATGCGCATCATCCACTGGGACAAATTCTTGCGAAATACGGGGAAGTTGCCGCGCTCGGACTTGCCCTCTGCGGTGACCTCCTCGTTTGCCAGCACGGTACCCAAGCCTGGGCACCAGTTCACCGTGGAATTAGACAGGTAAACTAGGCGGAATTCATCAATTGCTGCGGCCTTTTCCTCTTCGGTGAGGTCCTCGTAATAGCGGCCGTCCTTAGTGGTGCGCTTATTGGCTTCTAGTTCTTTGATGAGCTCCGCAATGGGGCGAGCCTTTTGCTGCTCCTCATCGAACCAGGAGTTATAAATCTGCAGGAAAATCCACTGCGTCCACTTGAAAAACTCCGGATCCGTAGATTCTACGGAGCGGCGCGGATCGTGGCCGAGTCCCAACATGCCCAACTGGCGGCGCATGTTTTCAATATTCGCCTCGGTGGTGGTGCGCGGGTGGGTACCGGTCTGGATGGCGTACTGCTCGGCCGGCAGGCCGAAGGCATCGTAGCCCAAAGTGTGCAGCACGTTCTTGCCCAGCATGCGGTTATAGCGAGCATAGGTATCGGTAGCGATATAGCCCAGCGGGTGTCCCACGTGCAGGCCCGCACCGGAGGGGTAGGGGAACATATCCTGCACATTGAGCTTTTCCTTAGGCAGCTCGCCCGCATCGGTGGCGAGCTCGCCTACCGGGTTCGGGGCGTTGAAAGTGCCATTGTCTTTCCAGTACTGCTGCCAGGTCTTCTCGATCTGGTTCGCCAGCTCCGGGGTATAGCGGTACGAGGTGGAATCGCTCTGGGTATTCATAATCACACAGTGTAATAGCCGCGTGCCGGTGCGGTGTAGTTCGCTGCGCATTCCGCGACCTGCTGGGCACGCGCTCCCAAATTCTCCGCTGGACTCACCCCCGGCTTTCGGGTCATTTCCCCCGCTCGCAGCCAAAATGCAGATCTGCATGAAAATGATCTAGGCTGGGGTAAATGAGCCAGGAGAAGTTTCGCAGCCAGCTTTCATCTTTTGCAGACGCAGCGGTATTTCAGGGGATTCCGCACCTGCGCCTCTCCCCAGCCACCCACACTTTGGAGCTGTACCTACCAGCCTTAACCGCAGGTTATGAGCCAGAGGATCCCCAGTGGACCGTGTCCGCTCAGCTGCTCAATGACAGCGAGGACACTCGTAAGTTCTACTACGTGGAGGGCGAGGAGCCCGGGCTGTGGATCAGCATGCCCCACCCCTTTAGCCACCTGAGCGTCTCCTTTGAGGAGCACACCTTGGAATTCGCTGGTGTGGCCAATGGCGGCTTAGTGCTGGATTCCACCCATCGGCCGCTCGATACCACCGCAGCGATACCTAAGGGCTCATATACCTTCATCGCCCCTGCTGGCACGGAATTCACCAAGGCTAAGGCCGGCGAGGCTCGCTCACACGGCGCCTGGGAAGGTTGGTCCATCTTCCCACTAGAGGTGAGCCAGTCCTTCACGGTGGAAGCACCGCAACAAGAGCCCGCCACCATCAAGGTGTCTGGCAGCCCTGACTTTGCCTGGGATATGGCCGTCAAGTCGCTGCCCAATGCCCACGGGCTGGATGGCGAGCTGGTCTATACCCAGTCACCTCGCGTCATCGCGAACACTGAGCTCAGCATGGAATTGACCTATGTCCCCATCGGTGGGGAAGAAGAGGCCGTGCTGGAGGATGAGCTACCGGAGGGCATCCACGAGGTGCTCCCGGCAGATGCCTTCGAAGATCCCTGGGTAGGTCGTTACCGCTTTAGCTTGTACAAGGATGAGGAACTGGTGGATATCCAGTACCTTAACTTCGCGGAAACACTGCATATGCGCGCCAAAAACGAGGGCCCGCGCGGCACTAACTTCCGCTTCATCGACGCCCTGGGCAATCTTTCACCGTTTAGCTATGCCTTGGCTTCTGCGCCGAGCAAGCCCATCCAGATGGAAAAAGGCCAGCGCGTCTTTGGTGAGGACGAGAGCGTGCGCGAGGAGACCATCGGCAGCGAAGCCGGCTATGAGCTGACCTTCCAGGTGGAACCGGCGACGATTCGTACCCGGGTCAAGCGCACCGCGGCCGAACCAGTCGATTACCTCGATAAACAAGTCATCCTGGCAGATCAGCTCGATGCCGATGCCCTCTTTACCATCCACTCGCCGGAGCCATTACCGCTGGCAAAATTCGTGGTCATTGATAAAAACCAAAAGATCAGGGACCTCGTCACCGCCAATGGCTCTACGGAGGCGGCTACCAGCCTATCCGTGCCGAATCGCGCGCTGAAATCTGCACTGACGAAAAAGACCTCGCTGGAGCTTTATCTCTTGTGGTCCACGCTCTCCTATGAGGAGTATCTCGAGGGCCTGCCGGAAAAGGAGCGCGCAGCGCACCAAAAGCGCAGCTTTGACCGGCGCGTTATGGAATATGAAGCCACGGCGGCCAGCGACCTCATCTATGCCGCCATCGCCACCGTGCGCAAAGCTCCGTTGATCTCCCGCGCCACCATCGAGGATGGCATCCTCGTCCCCGAGCAGCCACACGAGGAAGAGGTGGAGCTGCTGGCATGGGCTTGGCCACTGGGCAATCCCGCAGGCGAGCCGATGCCACTGGACCCCACCGAGGAAGGCTTCGAGCTGCCCGAGGAGCTGCTGGATGCCGGCCACCTCATCGTGGATTTCCGGGAGGACGAACCGGCCAGCGACTTGGCCGCGCCGCAGTACCCGCCGGCGAGCGCGCTTATCATCTTCCAGGACGGTGAAACCGCAAACACCGAAGGGTTGTGGCCCACCTACGCGGCTATGCGCCGCCTAGCGCCCAAGGCCAAGGAAACTTTCGAGGCGATCATCAAGGAGATTGAGGCCGATCCGCGTGCCAGCATGGATGCCCTCATGGCGGCGGATTTTGAGCCGGGCCAGCGCATGCGCGCCTTTGTCCGCACCGGCTTGGTCTCCCGCAATTTCCGCCGCGAGGAGCCGGCCGAAAAGCCTTCCTCACTGCTGGCCGCGCTTGCCGACGCCGCCCATGACTACATCGAAGCCCACGGCTCCGCCGCGCTCGCGCGCGTGCCGTCCACCGGCGTCGACGATGTCACCCGCCCAATGCTGCTGATGAGCGCCACAGGTGAGGCGCCCACACCATCGACGGCCAACGATCAGCTCTGCGACGATGCTCACCGAATCGCTGCACTGCGCGAATGCTTTGCCAACGACCTCGCGCTCACCCGCCTGGGCACCATCTCCAACCTGCGCAGCACCGCCCTGCAGCTGCGGGTAACGCTGCAGCAGCTAGGTGTGGATAAGTCCGTACTGCACACCTTGCTCGCGCTCGATGCCTTTGGTGATGGCAATTCGGAGCTCGGCGATTCCGCCTGGATGCCGTTTATCTCCTACGTCTTTGCCATCACGGCGCGCGGCGTGGCCAATGGCAAGCTGGCTGATCCCGCTTTCGCCGCCGCGCTTGACGGCGCCCTCCCGCAGCTAGCCGAGGCCGTCTCCCTCGCTCCGCAGCTGTTTTACCGCGATATTCTCACCGCGGAGGCGCTCACGCTCAGCTAGTGTGGCAGGCATGCAGGTCATTTCCACCAATGTCGCCGTCCGCCGGCCAGACCCGAGCGGGCGGCACGAGTTTTCGGGCATCGATAAGCAGCCGCAATCCTTCATCGATGTGGCTGCGCCCGGCCCCCATTATGGCGACGGTTCCGGCGTGCGCGGCGATATAATTGGTGATACCCAACATCATGGCGGCAATGATAAAGCCATCTACGCCTACGCCCGCGAAGAGTTGGACTACTGGCAATCCGAGCTTTCCCGCCCGCTGGCGTCTGGCTGCTTTGGTGAAAACCTCACCACCCAAGGCGTCGATCTGTCCGCTCTACTCATTAACCAACGCCTAAGAATCGGCACCGCTGTACTTGAGGTATCCGTTCCCCGCCAACCCTGTTCCACCTTTGCCGGCTGGCTAGGGGAGCGCGGGTGGCTCAAGCGTTGGACCGCCCGTGGCGATTGCGGTACTTATCTGCGCATTATTTCTCCCGGCCGCATCCAACCCGGCGACTGCATCACAATGGATGCGCCACCCAACCATGACATCACTATGCGCATCGCCTTTGCCGCCAAAATGGGCAACCGTACCCTTGCCCAGCGCGTAATCGAGGCTGGCTGCTTGCCCCCTCACCAGAACAACAGTCTGCGCGCCTAGCCCTACACCCTGGACTCTTATTCGGCGAGTTTTCCGTTCCTGCGCTGCGCGCGACCCCCAGCCTCCGGACCCTCAAACTACAACCGCACGGTCTACCTAAAGCGAAAGCACACCAACCTCGGTGGCTGGTGTGCTTTTAATGCTTCAGGCTAACAGGGGAGTGCCGTGTTACTTACCTTCGTCGAAGTGTAGATGGTGCCCCTTGGCCTTGGGGAAGCGACCGTGCACAAAGAAGTAGTAGATGGCTGCGATGACTACGAGGGCCGCAAGGATGAGGTACATGGTGTCAAAGCCGGTTGCCCCAACAATGGGGCCTAGGCCGAACGGAGCCAGGCCAATGCCTAGGTCCATCAGGAGGAACATGGTGGAGATGCCCGCGCCCATCTGTGCGGCGGGTACCGAGCGCACAGAGATAGCCTGGCAGGCGGGGCTGAGGGTACCGAAACCTAGGCCGGTGCAGGCTCCTGCAACCACCAGCATGACGTCGTTGGTGGGGAAGCCCATGAGGAGCAGGGCGATAACAAAGGCTGCCAGGCCGAGGTACATCACGGCGTTATCGCCCTTGTGGTCTTGGATGCGGCCCAAAACAAAGCGCATGATAAGCATGGTTACTGCGTAACCAATAAAGAACAGACCTGCACCGGTAACAAGGTCTTCCTTGCGCGCATAAGCGTTGAGATAGGTGACCACACCGGAGTAGGCGATTCCGACCAGCAACATAAACAGACCGATGGGAACCACGTTGGGGTGCACTGCATTGCGCAGCGTAAAGGCCGGCTTCTCGGCAGAAACCTCAGCTGGGTAGCGCAGCACCAAGGCCAGGACCAAAGACACGACATTAGCGCCTAGCGCTACAGCAAAGAGCGTGTTGTAGCCAATGTTATTAGCCAAGAAGAGGCCGAGTGCTGGGCCGAAGGCCGTTGCCAAGGTAGTACCGAGGGCGAAGTAGCCAGTACCCTCCGCGCGGCGCTCGTGCGGAATGACGGACTGTGCCACTGCCATAAGCGCGGTGGAGGTCAAAGCATAACCCGTGCCGTGCAGGAAACGGACGATAATAAGAACGGCGACGTTCTGTGCAAAAAAATACGCCACAGCAACGACTGTGACGAAGACTAGGGAGGTCAGGGCGGCCTTCTTGTGGCCTACGCGGTCCACGAGCCAGCCGGAGAATACGCGCATGCACGTCGCACCGAGAACAAAGGCGCTGGAGGCAAAACCACCCACGGTATCCGATGCCCCGAAGCTCTCTACCGCGTAGAGGGCCATGGTGGTCACGGACAGGTAGAAGACCAAAAACTGACAGAAATTAGCCACCCACGCGAGAACGAACGTGGGCGTAATCAGCTGCGGCTTAGCCGCTGCAGATTCAGTAGACGTCATATACTCACTCCAAATAACAAAAAGAAAATTCCCTCTCCACGAGCAGGCCATGAGGCCACACTGCGCGGGCGAAGGAGATACGAATTAAATTATACGGAGAGGAACTATACGCCCCGCAAGCTTCAATGGTTAATCAAAAAACCCTCTTGGTCTTGTTCGGCCTCACTTTTTGCCGCCCAATGCAAACAATATTGACGGTTTGAGCAGGATAAATGCTTTAGGTCGGGGAGGCAGACTCATTTTCAATGAATGTTTACATTATTAGGCCGCAGCCGGGCCCCGAAAGGGAGCCCGGCTGGCCTGTGTGTCTTTTCAGACGCTTGCGTTTCTAAACATTGGCATAAGGGTCACGGATGCCCAGGTATTGAACTGAGGTATATTCCTCAATACCTTCGGCGCCACCTTCGCGGCCCAAACCGGATTGCTTGACGCCGCCGAATGGGGCAGCGGCGTTGGAGATGACGCCGGCATTGAATCCCATCAGGCCAAATTCGAGACCATCGGCCACGCGCCACAGGCGGTCTGAGTTTTCCGTAAAAATATAGGACGCAAGACCATATTCCGTCTCGTTTGCTAACTCTAGGGCTTCCGCCTCCTCGCTGAAGGTAAAGATAGGTGCAACTGGGCCGAAAATTTCCTCCTGGGCCACGCGGGTTTCACGTGAAACATTGCTCAAGATCGTGGGGGCATAAAAGTAACCCTCACCTTCGCCACGCTTGCCACCGGTAACAACGGTGGCACCCTTTTCCACTGCGTCATCCACTAAGGCGGCAATATTGTCGAGCGCCTTGGCCTCAATGAGGGGACCGCAGGTAACGCCTTCGTCCAGGCCATTGCCCACGACGAGTTTGTTAAACTCCGCCGCCAACTTCTGCGTAAACTCTTCCGCCACGGACTCGTGCACTATGAAACGGTTGGCCGCAGTGCAGGCCTCACCAATATTGCGCATCTTCGCACCCATGGCCCCTGCTACGGCCTGATCGATATCCGCATCCTCAAAGACGATGAACGGAGCATTGCCGCCCAGCTCCATGGAGGTGCGCAGCACATTATCCGCGGCACCCTTCAGTAGAGTCTTGCCCACTGGGGTGGAGCCGGTGAAGGAAAGCTTGCGCAGGCGATCGTCGGCAAGCAAAGGCTCCGAAATGGCTGAGGCAGAGCTTCCGGAAACCACATTGAGCACACCCTTGGGCAGGCCGGCATCGAGCATGGTTTGCGCAAAGTACTGCGTAGTCAGTGGGGTGAGCTTGGCCGGTTTCAGAACCATGGTGCAGCCTGCCGCAACAGCAGGCGCAACCTTGCGCGTGGCCATCGCGAGGGGAAAGTTCCATGGGGTAATTAGCAGGCATGGCCCGACCGGCTTGCGGCGTGTGACCATACGCAAAGTGCCCTCCGGAACGGGGGAATAGCGGCCATAATCGCGCGTTGCCTCTTCGCTAAACCAGCGCAGGTACTCAGCACCATAGGTGACCTCACCTTGAGACTCGGCAAAAGGCTTTCCCATTTCAAGTGTCATCAGCGTCGCGAACTCATCGGCGCGCTCGTGTACCAGCTCGAAGGCCCGGCGGAGGATATTCGCCCGCTCGCGCGGAGTGGTTCGTGCCCACTCATCTTGCACCGCACAAGCAGCATCTAGAGCGGCTACCGCATCAGCGGAATTAGCAGAATCGAGCGTAGCAATGGTCTCTCCGGTGGCGGGATTTTCCACCGTGAAAGTCTCGCCGGAAGATGCCTTTCGCCACTCGCCTCCAATCAAAAGTTGGGTAGGAACCTTTGCCACTACCTCATTAGGACTCATAGTCATTTACATCACCTTTCTTCCCTTTGTTAATGCACCCAACAGTACCCCACTCGTTTCTTTAAAGTCTTTAAAGTCCCGAATACGGCTTCTTCTGCGAGAAAGCCAGCTCGGGCTGTGAGAATATTTATCGGCAATATCTTCCGAGTTATAGAAATTTGGGTTAAAGTAGCTGCCATGAAGAACATGACTACTGCTTGGTGGTGGCGCGCGTAACCCGCGGGCCATCTTTCGCAAGCTATTTTCAGGCTCGCATTCTGCGGGCCTTTTGGCGTTTTTGTGCCTGTGCTCGTGGAAGTTTAATTTTCGTTTCCCATACCCACCCTCTCCGAAAGGGCACTGCAATGCCATACACGGCTACCCGCGACATACCCTACGACAGCGATGCGGCCGCCACATTTGACGCGCTCGCGCAACCGCACGACTCCCTGTTGCTCGAAAGCGCAGACATCGAGACTAAGAAAAACCTCAACTGTCTCGCCATCCTCAAGGCAGCACTCAGAGTCACGTGCCATGGCCACAGGGTGGAGGTGCGGGCCCTCACCAACGCGGGGGAGGTGCTCCTTCCTCCTCTCCGAGACCGGTTCCGCCACCGCCTAGTTTCACGTGAAACTACTACCGCTGTATTCGAATTCCCGCCTTCTGCCGAACCCGACGAGCGGCAGCGACTCCTTGCTGAATCAACCGCTGACATTCTGCGATTCTTCCAATTAGAGGCCACCTATTCCTCTCCGCTACTACCATTTCTAGGGGGCGGGTTCGCTTATGACTACCTGGCCACCTTCGAAGATCTCCCCGAGGTTAAACCGGGGCCGAATTCCTACCCAGACTATGAGTTCTTGGTGGCTCAAACGGTCCTGGAGGTAGACCACCTGCAAAGAACTGCGCGCCTAGAGGGCTGGGATATCGACGAAGACCACCTTAAAGCGGAACTTGATTCCCTAGCCACGCGGCCGGAGACCCCACGCCCCACGGCACCACAGAGAAGCAAGATCCGTGCGGTGGCTGATGCGGATGACGCAACGTTTCGCGCAGACGTGGAAAAGCTCCAACGCAAGATTCACGCCGGCGATATCTACCAAGTAGTGCCCGCGCGTTCCTTCGCGCTGGAATGTCCAAGCGCCCTCGCGGCCTACCGGACGTTACGAGACACTAACCCTTCGCCCTATATGTTTTACGTTCGTGGCGACGGCTATGAGCTATTTGGCGCGTCGCCAGAATCCAATCTCAGGTTCACGCCGGAAGATAGGGGAGTGCAGCTCTATCCCATCGCTGGCACTCGGCCGCGCGGGCTGCGCCCGGATGGGAGCATCAGCCATGAGCTTGATATCCGCAATGAATTAGAGATGCGTACTGACCACAAAGAGATTGCGGAACACACGATGCTGGTAGACCTAGCACGCAATGATCTCGCGCGGGTGGCCGTTCCTCGTAGCCGCCAGGTGGCAGAGCTATTGCAGGTGGACCGCTACTCCCGTGTGATGCATTTGGTCTCCCGAGTCACGGCGAAGCTCCACTCAGATTTCGATGCGCTCGATGCCTATCGAGCCTGTATGAACATGGGCACCCTGACGGGTGCGCCCAAGCTTCGTGCCACCGAGCTGGTGCGGCAAACGGAAGGGACACGCCGCGGATCCTACGGCGGGGCAGTAGGTTACTTGCGCGGCGATGGCGCCATGGATAACTGCATTGTCATCCGCTCCGCCTACGTCCAAGACGGCACCGCAGTAGTGCAAGCCGGTGCCGGTGTTGTCAAAGATTCCGTCCCACAGGCCGAGGCCGATGAAACGGTGCATAAGGCCTACGCCGTGCTCAATGCCATTGCCGTAGCACACGGTGCCGACTTGGAGGTGCAGCGATGAGTTCGCCACACATTGTCCTTCTGGATAACCACGATTCTTTTGTCTATAACCTCGTCGATGCCCTAGCTGGGTTCGATACCACAGTATTTCGTAACACCGTTGCGGTCGATGAAGTATTGGGGGCGCGGCCCGACGTAATTGTGCTTTCCCCCGGCCCCGGCCATCCACGGTCGGCCGGCTGCATGATGGAGCTTATCGACGCCACCCTGGGCACCACTCCCATTCTCGGCGTCTGCCTCGGCTTCCAAGCGCTTCTTGAATACCACGGTGGGGCAGTTGCGCCCTGCGGCCCGGTACACGGGAAATCCGTTCCGATGACTCTCACGCCAGCCGGGGTTCAGCATCCCGTATTCCAAGGGCTTGCCACCGATACCGAACCTGATCAACCAAATAGTCTCGGCACACAGATTCCGGTGGCACGCTACCACTCGCTCGGCTGTACGGATATCCCGCACGAGATGCGCTGCCTAGCACACACTTCCTCAGATATCGGCGAAGTAGTGATGGCCGCGGAGACAAAAGACGGTATGGGGCTAGGTCTGCAATTCCACCCAGAATCCGTCCTCACACCCACTGGACCCGTAATGCTCCAACGCTGCATTCACCAACTATCTACCCACACCACTATGGAGAAGGAAAACTAAAATGAGCCGAACACCACTGCGGACCTTTCAGGCCTATCTAAGCAATCCACAACCCACCATCGAAGAAGCCACGGAGGTATTTACCCCCTTGGCCGTGGGCGCCTACGACGATATCCATATCGCGGCATTGCTCGCTCATATCCGGGCTCGGGGCGAGACTTTCGCGGACGTTGCCGGCGCCGCCAAGGCTTTCTTAAAGGTGGGCTATCCCTTCCCCATCACCGGAAAAGGCCTTATGGATTCGGCCGGCACTGGGGGCGATGGCGCAAATACCATCAATATCACGACGGGGGCCTCGCTCGTCGCCGCTGCAGGGGGAGTGAAGATGATCAAGCACGGCAACCGCTCGGTCTCTTCCAAGTCCGGATCTGCGGATGTACTCGAGGCTCTTAATATCCCGCTCGACTTAGACGCCGCCCGAGCGGTCCGCCAATTTGAGGCCTCGAACTTTACGTTTCTTTTCGCCCCCGCCTACAACCCAGCCATCGCCCACGTCCAACCGGTGCGCAAGGCACTGGGCATCTCAACCATATTTAATACCCTCGGCCCGCTCTTGTCCCCAGGACACCCATCACTCCAAATCATGGGCATTGCAAACCCAGATCAAGGCCAACTCATTGCAGAGGTCTTTCGAGAACTTGGCCGCGAGCGCGCCTTAGTCGTCCATGGAGCCGGCACGGATGAGATTGCCACTCATGGCACCACGCAGGCTTGGGAGCTCAGGAACGGCGACATTATCACCTACCAGCTCACCCCTGAAGAGCTCGGTATCGAGCGCCACGAGCTCGCGGAGCTTGCCGGTGGGGATGGCGCTGCAAATGCCTTAGCCCTACGCGCGGTATTTGCCGGCCGAGGTAAGCCCGCACACGTGGACGCCATCGCTGCCACCGCCGGAGCCATGTTTTACCTCAACGGGACCACGAGGAGTATCGCAGCAGGAGTCTCTCACGCTAAGGATCTGATTAATAGCGGCGCTGTCGAAAAGTGGCTCCATATCCACGAAAGCGCCAACTATGCGGTAGGGGAGAAGAACTAATGACGGCGAAGGAATTGCCAACCGTGCTACAAGAGATCGTCGCCCAGCGCCGCACTCATCTGCCGGCCATTCGCGACAGGTTGTCCTACGTGGACCTCGCTAGCGTACCGCCTTCGGAGCGTTCGCTTGTCGAAGCCCTCGATGGCGCCAATCGCTTCATCATGGAATGTAAGTCTGCCTCGCCATCCCTGGGGTTGATTCGCGCGGACTACCGTCCGGGCGATATCGCTCGCATCTACTCACGCTATGCCTCCGCCATTTCGGTGCTGTGCGAGCCTGCGCGCTTTGGCGGCGACTATGACCATCTGCAAACCGTCGCCCAATCTACCCACCTGCCGGTGCTGTGCAAAGACTTCATTGTTGACCCCATTCAGGTTTACGCCGCGCGACACTACGGAGCCGATGCCATCTTGCTCATGATGTCCATCGTGGATGATGACACCTACGTTAAACTCAAGGCGCTGGCTGATGAACTGGGGTTAGACGTCCTGACTGAAGCCATCACCGAGGAAGAGGTGGAACGAGCGCTGCAATTAGGTGGCGACATCATCGGTATCAATAACCGCAACCTCCACGATCTCAGCATCGACCTAGAACGAACCGAGCGCCTCGCTAGCCATATCCCTGAAGGAAAAACGATCGTCTCGGAATCCGGAATCCGCGACAATGCCACCGTCCGCCGGCTGGGCTCTCACGTGCACGCATTCCTTGTAGGCTCACAACTCAGCCGCCAAGAGGATATCGATCGCGCCGCTCGCGATCTTGTCTACGGTGGCAATAAAGTATGCGGGCTTAACTCTGCCTCCGCTGCGCAAGCGGCGCGTGCTGCAGGGGCCCGCTACGGAGGACTTATCTTCGTACGGGAATCGCCGCGCACTGTTTCACGTGAAACCGCGCGTGACATCATCTCCGCAGAGCCGGGTCTGGACTACGTGGCCGTGACACGTTCTTCGGATATCGAAGAGCTACAGAGACTTTCTGAGCTCCCAGGACTCAAGGCACTTCAGCTCCACACCCCATTCCAAGGAAGTGGGGAAGCGGAAAGAGAATTCCTACGCCAGGTACGCAGCGTCGCGGGCGGATTATCCGTCTGGCGTGCCGTCGATATGCTCAGCCCCGATTTCGCAGGACTGGCAACTGACCTTGTCCCAGAAGTAGAAGCGCTAGTCCTGGACTCCGGAAGCGGCGGGTCAGGAAGCTCATTCGAGTGGAGCACTATCCCCCCTGAAGTTAAGGATAAATCCTTCCTCGCCGGTGGCCTCCGGTTAGACAACCTCGAAGAGGCTCTGTCGATCGGCACGATGGGGCTCGATCTCAATTCGGGTCTAGAGTACGCACCCGGCCGCAAGGATTCCTCGCTTGTGTCCCAAGCCTTCCACATCATCCGACGCTATACACACCCATAGAAAGGACACGATCATGACCGTTTCACGTGAAACACTCCTTCCAGCATACTTTGGTGAATTCGGTGGACAGTTCGTCCCAGAATCCCTTATCCCCGCCCTCGACCAACTTGAGAAGGCTTTTGTAGAAGCACAGAATGACCCGTCCTTTCGCGAAGAGCTCAGCGGCCTTCTGCGTGACTACCTTGGCCGGCCCACGCCACTGACAGAGGCAAAAAATTTAGGCGGTAAGGCGAGGATCTTCCTCAAACGTGAGGACCTCGTACACGGTGGCGCGCACAAGACGAACCAAGTCCTCGGACAGGCCCTCCTCGCCAAACGTATGGGAAAGACTCGCATCATTGCAGAAACGGGAGCGGGCCAGCACGGCACCGCCACCGCACTGGCTTGCGCACTCTTAGGGCTCGAGTGTGTGGTCTATATGGGGGCAAAAGACGTCGCGCGGCAGCAGCCCAATGTCTTCCGTATGGAGCTAATGAACGCGAAAGTCGTAGCCGTTGATACCGGGTCCGGAACGCTTAAGGATGCGGTGAATGAAGCGCTCCGCGATTGGACCGCTACGTTCCATGAATCCCACTATCTCCTCGGCACTGCGGCTGGGCCACACCCTTTCCCGACTATCGTCCGGGAGTTCCATAAGGTCATTTCCGAAGAAGCTAAGCAGCAGATGCTTGAGCGTACCGGCGGCCTGCCGGATGTAGTCGTCGCCTGTGTCGGAGGCGGTTCCAATGCAATCGGTATGTTCGCAGACTTCATTGCGGAGGAAAAAGTGGAACTCGTCGGCACTGAACCGGGCGGTGAAGGACTGGACTCCGGCAAGCACGGTGCCACCATCAACAACGGGACCGTAGGAATACTCCACGGCGCACGCAGCTACCTCATGAGGAACGCAGACGGCCAAGTGGAAGAGTCATACTCCATTTCCGCCGGACTCGACTACCCGGGAGTCGGTCCACAGCATGCTTACCTTCACTCCAGCGGCCGAGCACAATACGTTGGCATTACAGACGCCGAGGCATTGGAAGCGTTCCAACTGCTATCCCAGCGGGAAGGGATCATTCCCGCCCTTGAGTCTTCCCATGCTCTTGCTTATGCCTTGAAACGGAAGGATGAGGACATCACCATTGTGGTCTCTTTGTCTGGTCGCGGCGATAAAGATATCGACCATGTTCGCCGCGCACTTGAGGCCCACCCAGAATTTAAACTGCAGGAGAAGCACTAATGAGCAATCGATACGAGAACCTATTCCGATCACTGCGCGAAAGGGGAGAGGGCGCGTTCGTCCCCTTCCTCATGTTGGGCGATCCCACCCCGGAGGACACGCTGGACATTGTACGAACCGTTGTCGCGGCCGGTGCAGATGCACTAGAACTTGGCGTCCCATTTTCTGATCCCGTGGCCGATGGACCGACCATTCAGGCGTCTCACCTTAGGGCGCTAGCGGCTGGCGCCACCGTAGATTCCGCTCTAGAACAGGTGCGGACGATTCGCTCAGAATTCCCTGAGCTTCCCATTGGCATGTTGATCTATGGCAACGTGGCTTTCACGCGCGGCTCCGAGCGCTTCTATTCCGAATTCGCTAAGGCAGGCGCGGATAGCATCTTGCTTCCCGACGTCCCCGTACGCGAAGGCGCTCCATTCATCGCTGCAGCAGAAAAGGCCGGTATAGATCCGATCTTCATCGCCCCGGCTCGTGCCACCGCGAGCACCCTCGAAGGCGTCGCTCACAGCTCGCGGGGTTATATCTATGCCATTTCGCGCGACGGTGTGACAGGTACCGAAAGAGAATCTAAAACCATCGGGCTTGAAGAAGTCGTAGCAAACATCAATAGATTCGATGGCCCGCCGGTACTGCTCGGCTTCGGCATTTCAGCACCCGAGCATGTGCGCGATGCCGTGGCAGCCGGAGCGGAGGGGGCTATTACTGGCTCGGCCATTACTAAAATCATTGATCGCCACGTTTCACGTGAAACCGCTGCAGAGCGGACCCAAATCGAAGGGACCTCAGGCCGCGCTCGCGTGGACCCCGCGCTGCACAAAGAACTCGCTAAGTTTGTCACCCGCATGAAGGCGGCGACCCGAAAATAGTCCCACAACGCATTAAACCCCTCGTCAGCTCTCGACAGCTGAACGAGGGGTGTGGTTTTGGTGAGCCTCTACGCGGTTGCTTCTGCAGATTCCTCTTCGGAGGGGTCATTCTTGTCGCCTGCGAATTTGTCTACGATCATCGCAATAGCACCGTCGCCGGTGACATTGGCGGCAGTGCCGACCGAGTCGATGGCAATGTAGGCGGCGATCATGAGCGCCACCATGCCATCATCAAAGCCCATCATGTCTGCCAGAAGGCCGGCCGCCACCATGACGGCACCGCCCGGAACGCCCGGAGCAGCAATCATCATGATTCCCAACAAGAAGATGAAGCCAAGTCCGGTACCGGTGCTAATATCAAGGTTTGCCATATACACGATTGCGAAGGCATAGAGCGTCAGCTTAATCATCGAACCGGACAAGTGGATGGTCGCGCACAGCGGGATAACAAAGCTTGCCACCGGCTTTGAAATGCCATTCTTAAGCGTAGACTCCAAGGACACTGGGATAGTCGCGGCAGAAGAGGAGGTTCCCAAAGCCGTGAAATAAGCCGGCAGCATATTGCGAAGCGCCTTGAAGGGATTCTTCCCGGTAATCGCACCAGCAATGATGTATTGCAAGACCAAGTAAACCAGGGTCATGACAACCGCCAAAATCAAAACCTTGGCAAAGGCCGAAAGTACCGAGCCCAGATTGCCATTCATGCCCAATCCCAAGAACATGCCAAAGATATAGAAGGGCAAAATCGGCACAACAAAGCCCCAGATTACCTTAACTACTACGTTCTCCAATTCCTTGGTGACAGCATACAAAGTATCGGACTTCACGGTAGTCATAGCTACACCAATGCAGAACGACAACAAGAGGGCAGTCATAACCTCAAAAGGCGGCGCCATCTCCACCTCGAAGTAGGGAGAGAGTGCACCCTCATCAATATCGGAGACATTAGTAATCAGATTCTGACCACTAAGCATGGTGGGGTAGAGCCAGTGGGCAAGCACATAGGCAAGAAGACCGGCGACAATAGTGGAGCCATAGGAAATCCCCGCTGTAACCCCCAGCCACTTACCGGCACCACGCCCGAGACCCGCAATGGACGGAGCGATCAGCGCGAAAATAAGGACCGGGATAAAGAAGTTGAGGAAGTTGCTAAATAGTCCATTGAAGGTGGCGAATACGCGACCAAACCATTCTGGCGCGAATCGGCTGACCACCACGCCAAAGATGATGGCAACGATAATGCGGAACAACAAAGATTCCGAGAGTTTCTTGAGATTCATATACTTACAATCAGATCGGGTGCTCTACCTCTAGGACTAAACGACCGAGGCGAAACAGCGCAGTGCGGAGGCCAAGGTCGATTCAATATCTATCAATCGACCTTAAATGCATACTACCTGAGCGCACACAGCGACAGAGCACTCGGCCTAGGCGCAATTTTTATCTCAGCACTACAAGGCTAAACTGAATACATGATCGCAGTGGGAATCATCTTCTTCATCCTCGCCGTCTTCCTCATCGTTGTAGGTACCATGGCCTCAACCAAGCGCCTACCCGGAAATAACTACATTGGCTTGCGACTGCAAGAAATCCGCAAGTCTCGCGAAGCGTGGGATAACGCCCATCGCATCGCTGGTCCATTCTGGATCCTCAGCGGTGTCTGCCTAATTTTCGGTGGAATCGTCGCGCTTAGCGCTGAGGGCTGGATGTGGCTCCTTCCGGTTCTTACCTTTGTGGCGGCAGTTCTCGCCCTATCTGTAGGTTCCAACCTCGGCTCGCGTGCCGCGTTCCTCTACGAACAGGCACACGCTAGTGAAGAAGGTTGTGGGGATTCCTGCAATTGTGGCTCCGACGGTTGCGGTGGGGAAGAGGCTGCCGCGGCTTCTGCACCGCAGGTCGATGTCGACGCACTCCGTCACGCCGCACGAGAATCTGACAGATAGCAGCGCCTGCTGCACAACCGCCCCCCTCTGGATAAGAATTACGCCTCATCCAGAGGGGGAATTTTTGTAGCTATTTCCTCTCGCTTGAATAGCTCATTGGATGTTTCCCGACAGTCACAGTGACGTTATAGGTCAGGCTCGTTACATCTTCTTGTTCCGTCACTTACGATATCCCGTCACTCTTTCAATATATTGGTCACTTCAACGCTAGGCTACGTTAATAATTGGATTACCGTACTTTTCGCCTTACTGCCAATAACGATGGAGATTGCGTAAAGCTTCCGGGGAACCCAGAAAGTAAAGAGCATCAGAGGCCTCCGCTGGGCAAAATGATACATATGAAGAAAAGCACCGCCCTCGCAGCCATCGCCGCTTCGACCTTTGCCATTGGCGCTTATAACGAGCAAGGCCACAAAGAGGCAACATCCACACCGGTAGCGGAGGGGCAGCAGTCGGCCCATAGCATCGTCGATGATTTAGGCATTGAATCTGGCACCTATGAACTCACTCCTACACCCACTGGCTCCCCTGAAACATGGGAGGGCTATCTGGTTAGTTAACTTCTGTGTTTCACGTGAAACTCTAAATTCGCTCAGCTACACGGCTGAGTCACAAGGCACCATCATCACCAGCTAGACTAAGGGCATGAATAAGTGCTCTCGCCGAATCTTCTTGCTCGGTACCGCTACCACTTTCGCAGGTGCCTACCTAACAGCCTGTGGTTCTTCTCCGTCCGCAGAAATCGCAGCTACGGAAATTCCAGTCGGATCCGCGAAGATTGTAGATGGCGTCATTTTTACTCAGCCGAAAGAAGGTGAGTTCAAGGCCTATTCCCAGACCTGTCCGCACCAGCACAATCCGATCACCGAGATCGATGGCATGACGGCCACCTGCACCGCACATAACACCTCCTATGACCTCAGCGATGGAAGCGTAATATCCGGACCGGGCCGCGACCCCTTGGAAGGATACGAAGTTAAGCAAGACGGCTCTAATGTCACTACAGCCTAGGGTGCATTCCTCCCTCTGTGGTTTCACGTGAAACCAAAGAGGGCATATTTTTGGCCCGAGTATTTCCGGGGAAGAAGGAGCGGTAGGGTTTAAACTTTTAGAATGCTGCAGAGTTTAAAGAAGCCCGACCCCCTCATAGTGCTCATCATCTTGGCGGTCATCCTTGCGGTCATTGCACCAGCCCGTGGGGATTTTGCCGAGACATTCGGCCAGCTAACAAATGTTGCGATCGCTTTCCTCTTCTTTTTGTACGGCGCTAGGCTCTCCACTCAAGAGGCCCTCAATGGGCTTAAGCATTGGCGCCTACACCTAACGATCCTGGCCTTCACCTTTGTGGTCTACCCGCTCATAGGTATAGCGCTACGACCGCTTACCGCTTTCATTTCGCACGATATGTACCTGGGGATCTTGTTTCTCACGCTGGTACCGTCCACCGTGCAATCTTCGGTTGCCTTTACCTCCATTGCGAAGGGAAACGTTGCAGGCGCAATCGTGTCAGCATCTACTTCTAACTTGGTCGGAGTATTTATTACCCCTTCGCTGGTTATGCTCCTGATGGGAACCGGGGGAGGGGTCCACATCGACACTTCCGTATTTAGAGAAATCGCGCTCTTGCTGCTGGCTCCCTTTATCCTGGGTCAGCTGACTCGGCGCTGGGTTGGCAAATTCGCCCAAAGCAAGGCCACCAAAGTGGTAGACCGCGGCTCTATTGCCATGGTGGTGTATTCTGCCTTTTCCAAAGGCGTAGTAGACGGAATTTGGTCCTCCATCTCCATATGGGAGTTGGCCTTCCTTGTCGCCTTCGCAGCGATCTTCGTTGCTTTCATGCTGTGGCTCACCAAGAAGGTAAGTGAGAAATTGGGATTCAAGCGCGCCGATACAGTCGCAATCGAGTTCTGTGGATCGAAGAAGTCACTAGCCACGGGCCTACCCATGGCCTCGGTTATCTTTGCTTCTGGGGGAACGTCTCTTGGTCTACTTATCCTGCCGTTGATGATTTACCACCAGGTGCAGTTAATGATGTGTTCGTGGCTGGCATCCCGCTACGCCCAGCGTGCCACCACGTAGCTACACTTAGGTCCTATGGCGAATTATCTATACGTACGAACTGAACTAACCGTGCCCGGCGTAGGCTCGGCCATCCATATGGCGGAAATGGAGGAGCAAGATGCGCGCAGCTGTCGAATGGTCCGCATGATCGCCCTGGATCCCTCAGATGCCATAGTTGGTGTGGCTACCCCGACCAGTTCCACGGGAAACGTAGATCAGCCGCAAGAGGTTGTCCCGCACCCGGATACCTACGATGAGTTTCCAGACATTAGCGCCCACTACGTGGACCAATCTCATTTCGACGCCCTATGGTCCGAAGCTACCGCCAAGTTCGGCCTTTAGGGTTCAAACACGGTGCCTACAAGACAACGTTAACGAGGAGCATATAAAAGGCGGTTCCTCCGAAGATGGACAGCGCTGATTCACGCTTCCACAGGTGGAGCAGGAAGGTTACTACCACGCCGAGGAGAGCCGCCCAGATGCCCCCAGGGGCACCAGCCTGCCCGTAGACGGTATAAACCACCAAAATGGTCATCACACCTACCGGCATCATCATGCCCAGCAATGAAAAGAACTGGCTATCCTTCATCCATTTCACAAAGGAAAAGGGAAGCTGGCGCAGCACTACGGTAATAAGGCCGACGGGGACCAACACTGCGGCGATGGAAGCAAGCGTAACTCCAGCGGGCATTAGCGTTCCTCCCGGAATCTCGTAGACTCGCCGCGTCTACGCAAGCCAATAGCGGCATCGATGCGGGGAGATGCGTAGCGGATAATAAGCAGAATGAAGTAGGCACTCAGCGCCACCATGAGCAGTTGTCCTGGGGCGAAGGCTGCAGCAAGGATTCCCACCACCACAGCACTTAACGGCAATGAAAAGTCCTGGTTATTGCGGAAGGAATCCATTGCCAGCACGACAAAAAGGGCAACCAGAGCGAATTCCATTCCCTGCACAGAAGAGGGAATCACTCGGCCGGCGAGGGCACCGACGATGCCGCCGCCTACCCACAAGACCTGACAAAAGATTTGGATGGTGAGTATTCGGTTCCCACTCGGGCGCTCCTCGGCGGGGAGGGAGGAGACGATGGCATAGGTTTCGTCGGTAAGCGCATATGTGGAATAAGCCCGGCCCACCCGTGAACGAATGTGGTGCCGGGGAAAGGTGAGGCCATAGAAAATATGGCGGAAATTCACCATGAATCCGGTAACCAACGAAGCAAAGGCGGAAGCCCCACCGGTAACCATGGAAATGGCCAAGAATTCCATAGAGCCGGCGTAGATGACGAGGGAGAAAATCGGCGTCCACCACCAGCTGAAACCGGATTGGACCATGAGTAAGCCGAAGGCTAGGCCGAGGGGAATAAGGCCGATCGCGGCGGCCCAGGTATCTCTTAATCCTTGAGAAATATCCGCGCGCATGCGGGCTAGTCTAGCCCATTGCCTGCAGCGCGATAGGAATTAATTATCTTCCACGTTGACTGGATATGTGGAATAGAGCGGCAACGGCATGGGCTGACGTTTCATAACATCGGCCCAGAGGTCGGCTGGGCCTGGAGTAATAACGTCTTGGGCAAGGGCCGGAGAGACGAACCATTCGCCGGCCTCGATTTCCTCCTCCAGCTGGCCCGGCCCCCATTCGGCATAGCCGGCAAACATACGCATGCCAGAAACTAGTGGCTCGATCTCTTCTGGGTCCGCGCGCAGATCCACATGTGCCAGGCGCGGTGCGAGGCGGGTGAGTCGATCTTGCTTGTCCACATCGACGCCCTGTTTAGTCTGCGCGAGCCCAACAACGGATTGTTGGTTGAGCGGACCGCCGATATACAGCGCCTGCGGTTTAGCCACCACGGGAAGCCATTCCGGCAGCACATTGAAAATAGCTACCTCAGAGCGCTTAGTCAGATCCACGCCAAAGGTCATCATGTCATTGTGCTCAATGACGAGGATGACGGAGCGGGCGAATTCCGGCGAAAGCATGCCCGGAGCAGCGATGAGAAGCTGGCCGGGGGCGGGGTCATTGCGCTCGAGGGCGTTAAATAATCTATCGGCAAACATCACTGTTTAGAATCCCACCACTCGCGCAACTTCGCAATCGCTTCCTCGCGCTCGAGGGGGCCGTGCTCTAGGCGCAGCTCCTTGAGATAAGACCATGCCTGGCCCACCTCAGGGCCGGGCTGAAGACCGAGGATTTCCATAATCTCGTTGCCGTCAAGGTCCGGGCGTACGCGAGCCAGGTCCTCCTTGCGGCCGATCTCCTCGATGCGCTCCTCAAGCTGATCATAGGTGCGCTGGAGTCGACGGGCCTTTTTAGCATTGCGGGTGGTGCAATCGGCGCGCACCAGCTTATGCAGACGGGGGAGGAGGTCGCCGGCGTCAGTAACATAGCGGCGCACGGCAGAATCGGTCCACTGATTTTCCCCGAACCCGTGGAAGCGCATGTGCAGGTACACCAGCTGGCCGATGGCCTCCGTGGTGGCCTTGGGGTACTTCAACTTGCGCAGGCGCTTGCGGGCAAGCTTGGCGCCTACCACCTCGTGGTGGTGAAAGGAGACCTTGCCATCGGTGTTATCAAAGGTATCCGGTTTGCCAATATCGTGTAGAAGCGCCGCCCAGCGCAGGACAAGGTCTGGGCCATCTTCTTCTTGGTCCATGGCCTGACTTAGCACCTTCAGCGAGTGAGCATAAACGTCCTTGTGCTGCGCGTGTTCATCCGCGGTCATGCGCAATGCCGGGATTTCCGGAAAGATATAGTCCGCGATTCCGGTGGAAACCAGCAGGTCAATGCCGTCCCACGGCGCCGTGCCGCAGATAAGCTTATCCAGCTCCACCTGTACGCGCTCTACGGTGATGCGCTGGATCTCGCCGGCCATATCCCGCATGGCATCCACCACGCGGTCGGCCACGCGAAATTCCAGTTGGGACGCAAAACGCGCCGCCCGCAGCATGCGGAGCGGATCATCGTGGAAGGAGATTTCCGGCTTGTCCGGGGTATCGAGCACCCGGTCGGCCACATCCTGGAGGCCGTGGAGGGGATCGTGGAAGGTAAAAGAGGCGTCGGCAAGCAGCTCGATGGCCATCGCATTGACCTTAAAGTCACGCCGCACTAGGTCACCTTCCAAGGTGTCACCATAGACCACCTCAGGGTTGCGGGACTGGCCATCATAAGAATCGGAACGGAAGGTGGTGATCTCAATCTGCTGGCCCTTATAGGCCGCGGAGACGGTACCGAAGTCGATGCCGGTATCCCATACAGTCTCGGCCCACTCATCCAAGATCTCTTTAACCACGTCCGGGCGGGCCGGGGTGGTAAAGTCCAGGTCATTTCCCAAGCGGCCCAAAAGCGCATCGCGCACAGAGCCGCCCACAAGGTAGAGCGAGTAGCCACGGGCGGCAAATTTCTCCACCAAACCGCCCAGCAGGTCGCTGAGGGAGGAGACGGTGGATTCCGCGCGGGCAAGAACGCCAATTAGCTGAGTGTCCTGAAAATTCACGGGTGAGAGTCTACTACGATTGGCAGGGATGACTAACCAAGAACAGGGCCCCTCTAAGGGAGGCGGCCGCAACCGTAACCGGTCCCGGCGCAGGCGGCGCCGCCGGCCGGATAATCGCGCGCGCCGCAGCACTCAGCAGCGCAGGCCCTACCGCGGTGGCAATGGCCAATCCACGGCCATGGAAACCCGCGATGAAACCTCCGCCGGCGGCCTTGTTGTCTCTGGTTTGGCGGAGTGCGTCGATGCCACTGGCGAGGTAGATCTTTCCCGGCTTTATGTGGCGCTCATCGGCCGCCTCGACCGTCGCGGACGCCTGCTGTGGTCCATGCCCAAAGGCCACGTAGAAAATGGCGAGGCCAAGGAAGTCACCGCAGAGCGCGAGGTATGGGAAGAAACCGGCATTTCCGGTGAGGTTTTTGCAGACCTCGGCATGATTGATTATTGGTTCGTCTCTGATGGGGTGCGTATCCATAAGACAGTGCACCATCACTTGCTGCGCTTTGTAGACGGCATCATGAACGATGAGGATCCGGAGGTCACCGAGGTCTCATGGATTCCCGTGTCTGAACTCATCGAGCATTTGGCCTACGCCGACGAGCGCAAATTGGCGCGCATCGCGCATGATCTCCTTCCCGATCTCGCACGAAAGGAAGCCGCCGCGGGGAAAGTGACCCCACGGTAATGCGCCAACGCCTGAAGTCTTGGGCCGCCGTGGGCGGCTGCCTGGCGGTAGCGGGGTGGGGATTGTGCCTGCCGCTGCCAGAGGCCGCCGCGCAGATGGATTCGACTGCGGGAAAACAGCAGGATATCCAGGCATGGTTGGGCGCGCGCGGACCAGAGCGGGCCACTCTCGACCTCATCGCGGCCGAACCCTTCACCGTGGGCAAGGAACTGAAACTGACCTTCCAGGTGCACAATCCCACCGATGAAGCCATGGAAGACCTCCAGCTCACCAGCCGCCGCGGCGATGCCGTAGAGGGTACCGCGCAGGCCCGCACGCAGCTGGCCACCGGCGAATTCCCGTATTACGGTCCCAGCACCACCACCGCGCCCCTGCAGCCGGGTGAAACCCGGGAGGTTACCTTCCAGGTTCCCACCTCCTTACACGGCGAGCAGACCCTAGCCATCGAAGACGCCGGTGCCTATCCGCTGCTATTTACCCTCACCGGCACTGTTGGCGGCGAGGCGGTCAGCTTTGCGGAAGAACGCCTCATAGGCCAGGTGCAGGGAAAGAAGCAGGCGCTTGGCGATGCCCCCTCGGATTCCAAGCCCCACGATCTCACCGTGGTCTATCCCATCAGCGCCGATATCGACTCGGTACCAGGCGGCGCTGGGGGAGAAGACCTTATTCTCGCCTCCGACGAGCTAGCCACCGAGCTGGCTGAGGGCGGCCGGCTCGATCGCTTGGTGAGCACCTATGCGGACCACGATCTGCGCGGGGCAGGCTGCGTAGCCATCGATCCCGCCCTCTTGGATACGGTCAACCGCATGGCGGAGGGCTATAAGGTGGGCTCTGCCCGCCCAGCTCAAGCCGAGCGCCCTAAGCGCCTGCGTGATTCGTGGTTCAATAACAACGACGATGTGCACCTCGAACCCGGCACTGGCAAAGAGGATGCCGCCCGCTGGCTCAAGCGCCTGCGTGAACTCGATTGCTTTATGTCTATGCCGTGGGCAAACGCTAATGCCTCATCCGTGGCCAAGGCGAATAATCCCTTCCTTACCTACGAGGGTCTGCAGCGCGGCAACCGCACCATCGAGCGAATCCTCGGCACTAAGCCAGCCACCTCTGTCCTCGCGGTTGGCTCCGGCTATGTGGATCAACAACTGCCCCTGCCCGCACTAGTGGCTGATAATACTTCGTGGCCTGGCCGCGCCGTGACTTTCGACGCCTCCCTGGGCGCCCTTTTAGCCCAAACCGGCTCCAAGCCACAGACGGTGGGCTATTCCAACCCGGAGCTACGCTACGACTACTCGCTCGATTCCGAACTTTCCCGCGCCATCACCGGCGGCGCCGCGTTGAGTTTGGCCGCTAGCGACGACACCGTGGCGCGTTTGCCCAATTACTTGGATCCCAGCGCTGCCGAATACGCGCTTGACTCCGCCGAAGCGCTCATCGATTCCGGCCAGTCCCATGCGCGTACCGTCGGCAGCCTCAAGCAGGAAACCGCCGTTCCGGGGTCACTGCCTGGCAGCCCCTTTAGTGATCCCGCCGCCTTCGCCGAATCCGATATCGTCCGCGTGGAGCAGCAGGCCCGCTATACCGATGAGCTGATGAATATCATGGTCGATGATCCAGATATCGCACTGACTCCCTATGAATTCGTCCTGCCTTTGCGCCGGGATTTGCTGGCCGCGCTCTCGCTGACCAACCGCGATAGCTTGGGCAGCAATGCTGAAGCGCGACGAAGGTTCACCCACACGATGGATGTGCATTCGAATACTTTGCGCGATCTGCGATCTTCTGTGGCGCTTATCCCACCGGGCAATGTTTATACCCGCGTATCCGAGTCATCGCCGCTGCTCATCGTGGCAGAAAATGGGCTTCCGCTACCGGTAGAGGCCAAGCTGCAATACGATGCCCCCGATGGCGCGCGCCTCAACACGCCCAAGAGTGTCCGTATTCCGGCCAAGGGCTCTATTACTGTATCCATGACCGCCGATATGCCTAAGGACGTCGATCGCACAGACATTGGCCTGTGGCTTGCCACCCCAGAAAAGCAAACCATCTCGGAGCCGATCAGTATCGCTGTGCAAACGCGTGCCGGTATCGTAAGCGTGTATGGCGTCGGCATAGCCGGCGCTCTTGCGCTGGTCCTAGCCACTCTCTTCCGGCTAGGCCGCCATCGGCGCAAAAAATCACAAAGGCTTAAAAAGTAAGTTGAAGTTGTATCCTCTATGACTGATAAAACTGGCCGCGAGGCCGAACACGTGGAGAAGTCACCTGCGGGTGTAGTTGACCCGAAGGATGCCGCCGTGCCGGCAGAGCACCCCGCCCCAGCGGGTGCCCGCGGCCGCATCGTCCGCGCCTCTCCTCCCGCTCCGGTGCCAGAAAAGCGCCCCACGCCCGCGGTGCAGGACACCACCGTTCCTCCCGAGAAGGACAAGTCCGCGCTCACCGGACGCAACGCGGAAAACGAATCATCCAATCAGGACGTCATCCGCGCGACGGGCACGATGGCCATCGCGACACTGCTGTCCCGCGTCACCGGCTTCCTGCGCCAGATGCTCATCGGTGCCACCCTCGGCGCCACGGTGGGCACCGCGTTTAGTAGCGCCAACCAGATCCCCAACCTCGTCACCGAGATCGTATTGGGTGCCGTGCTGACCTCTCTGGTCGTGCCCGTCCTCGTACGCGCCGAAAAAGAAGACACGGACCGCGGCGAGACCTTTGTCCGGCGGCTATTTACCCTGGCCTTTTCCATCCTGGGCATAGTCACCATCGCCTCCGTGGTGCTCGCACCCTTCTTAACGAGGATGATGCTGCCGGAAGATTCCAAGGCCAATGCCGTGCAGGCAACCTCCTTGGCCTTCTTATTGCTGCCGCAGATCCTCTTCTACGGCCTCTTCGCCCTCTTCCAGGCCGTTCTTAATACTAAGAATATCTTTGGTCCAGGTGCGTGGGCGCCGGTAGTCAATAACGTCATCTCCATTAGCGTGCTGCTGGCTTATCGCTTCCTGCCCGGCCAGCTCGACCCGCACGAGCCCACCCCGGTGGCCGATCCCCACGTCATGCTATTGGGCTTGGGCACCACCACGGCGGTGATGGTGCAATGCCTCATCTTGTTGCCGTACCTCAAAAAGGCCGGCATTAACCTGCGCCCCAAGTGGGGCTTGGATGCCCGCATCAAGCAATTCGGTGGCATGGCTCTGGCCATCATCACCTATGTGGCTATCTCCCAGTTGGGCTACGTGATCACCTCCCGCGTAGCCGCCTATGCGGATGCCGGCGCCCCACTGGTCTATCAGAATGCTTGGCTCATGCTGCAGGTGCCCTATGGCGTAATCGGCGTGACGCTGCTGACGGCCATCATGCCGCGCCTGTCCCGCAACGCCGCCGACGGCGATGTTGATGCCGTAGTCCGCGATCTGACCTTGGGCTCAAAGCTGACCTTCATCGCGCTTATCCCCATCGTCATTTTCATGACCGGCTTTGGTGTACCGATTGCCCGAGCCCTCTTCCAATACGGTGCGTACGGCGCCGAGAGCGCCGAGCAGCTTGGCCTGACCATCAGCTTCTCCGCCTTCACGCTCATCCCGTATGCCTTAGTGCTGCTGCACCTGCGCGTGTTCTATGCCCGCGAGGAAGCCTGGACGCCGACCTTCATCATCGCCGGCATCACGCTGACCAAGATCGTCCTTACGCTTTTGGCCCCGTTGATGACGTCCAACCCGGACCGCGTGGTGATTTTGCTCGGTACGGCCAATGGCTTTGGCTTCGTCTCCGGTGCGGTCATCGGTGGCTTCTTGCTCAAGCGCAAGCTCGGCAGCCTCGGCGGCAAAGCCGTCACGCAGACCGTGCTGTGGGCTTCTGGTGCCGGTCTCGTAGGCTTGGTTGTCTCCTGGGTGCTGTACTGGGGCGTGAATTACCTCCTTCCAGAGAATTTGCCCTCCATCGTCTCGCTGATCAAGGTCGCGGTGCTTGGAGTCATCTTCCTCATCGCCACCGGCCTGGTGCTCTCTAAGTCCTCCTTGCCGGAGGTCCAGAACCTGGCCCGCGCCTTGCAGCGCATCCCGGGCATGTCCCGCTTCATCAAGGTCGATTCCTCCAAGGCTATCGAGCTGGAGGAGCCCGACGTGCCGGAAATCCGGCCGGTATTCACCCAGGATGCATTCAATGCCACCCTGGTACCGCCACCAATGTCCGCCGGTATCGTCCGCGGCCCACGCCTCGTGCCGGGCGCCCCGGTATCGGATGGTCGCTTCCGCTTGCTCCAAGATCACGGTGCGGTCACCGGTGCACAGTTCTGGCAAGCACGCGAGCAGTCCACCGGCCGCCTAGTCGCGTTGACGTTCGTCGATACCAATAGCCTGGCACCGATTGCGCCATCGACTCCGGGAGTTGCCGCCCGCCGCTCCGCCGAGATTTCGCGCAATACCCGCCGCCTTGCCGAGCTGGAGCTCGATACCGTGGCGGATAATATCCAAGTCCTGTCCTACCGCACCGGCTGCCTGGTGGTGGCGGATTGGTTTGAGGGCACCTCCCTCAAGCAGGTAGCTGAGGCCGATAACCTCGACCCCCATTCTGTGGCTCGTGCTACTGCGCCGCTATTTGCTGACGCCGCCGCTGCCCACGATGCCGGCCTCATCCTCGGAGTGGAACACCGCGACCGCTTCCGCGTTTCTACCGACGGTGTAGTCAAGGTGGCCTTCCCCGCCGTACTGGATGGCACCTCCGCCGCCACCGACCGCGAGGCTCTCAGCTCCGCCCTGGAGCTGCTCGTGGAGTCCACGGAGCCTTCGCCGAAGAAGCTGCGCGATATTTCTGAAGATGCCAACCTCTCGGCCGACGAGGCCGCCCAGCGCGTCGAGGACGCGCACTTTGCCCTCGATAGTGCTGATGAGGACAGCCGCGAGGAAAAGATGGAACAGCTGCAGGAGGCAAAAGCGCTGACCTTGGCCGGCATCGCCCAGCGCCTGCACGACTTCGCACCGGAGGAAGCACCCGAGGCCTTGCCGGTAAAGGCAGAAGAAGAACCGGCCCAAGAGGATGACCCGGCCCAAGAGCCTGGCTTCGGCGGCCGCGGTTATTCCGGTTCCGGCGTCATCGTCATCGGTATCTTCGCCACCATCTTCGTCGTAGCGATGGCTGCATTGACCACCTGGATCATGTCCTTGCTCAGCGATGTAAAGGCGTCTAATCCGGTCAGCGAAACCATCCACGGCAGCACGGACATTCCGGATACCCCGCCGGTGCGTCTCCAGCCTTCCTCTGCGGTTACCGTTCCTGATAACAAGGACGACGCTGCGCTTATCGACGGCAAAACGGCCACCACCTGGTCTACCGAAGAGGAGGACACCGGCATCCTCGTCACTGTCGATTCGCCAACGCACTTCGCAGTCTTGCCGGTGGTGCAATCCAATTCGACTGGGGCGAAATATGCCGTCTATGGCGTTAATCGTGACCGCTTCAACCCAGAGAACCCACAGGCCGGCTCTCTGTACCAACTGGCAAGAGGCAAGTTCAAAAACGGCAAGGAAGACATCGAGCTGGAGAAAACCCCCGAGCAATTCGACGGCCTGCTGCTCATGATCACCGAGCTACCCAAGTCCAATAAGGCAACCATCGCAGACATTGGGCTCGTTGGACAGCCCTAGGAAAACTTCGGATACATGAACCCACATTGCGGTCCATGAAATGACGGCCGAACTGAAGAAAATCGCCTTCAGTTCGGCCTTAGTTTTTATTTTTCTTCAACACAAAACTTCATGAGCTGCGCCTTCTAAACTTTTTTACTTCAAGTATTGACTATTTAGGAGTAGTGCGTACACTGTGGGGTGTAACGCAAGCAACAATTTTAGGAGTATTCACTATGTCCCTCGCAGCAGGTACCTACGCACTCGATCCAGCCCACACCGTTATCGGATTCGTAGCCAAGCACGCAATGGTCACCAAGGTCCGCGGCAACTTCGCAGATTTTGAAGGCACCATTACCGTGGCCGAGAACATCGCTGAGTCCAACGCTCAGGCCACCATCCGCACCGCATCCATCTCCACTGGCAACGATGACCGCGATGCCCACGTAAAGAACGAGGACTTCTTCGCGGTAGAGCAGTACCCGGAGATCACCTTCAAGGCCACCAACCTCAACGTTGATGAGAATGGCAACGGCACCGTCACCGGTGACCTCACCATCAAGGGCACCACCAAGTCCGTCGACCTCGATGTGGAAGATGTTGCTACCGCTGAGGACCCCTTTGGTAATACCCGCCTGGGCTTCGAGGCAACAACCAAGATCAACCGCAAGGACTTCGGCATTGACTTCAACGCTCCACTGAAGACCGGCGGCGTGCTGGTCTCCGAGGAGATCAAGATTGAGCTCGAGGTCTCCGCTATCAAGCAGTAGACCCGTGCCCCAGACGCACTAGAAGCATTAAGCTTCTCCAAGCCCGCAGCCACCTTCTGGCCGCGGGCTTTTCCTACGTCTTCCGGTATTGCGGTACAGCCACTCCTTAACCCTGGGAAGGCATTTCAGCGTGAACATGAAGACATAAAAAGTAATTTTCATGGAAAATATGGTGCTGCGTGGAGGACGGTAAGTGCGTCACCGTTGAAATGAAGTACATGGAGGTACCAATCACGGATACTTTCTATGGCGTTGACCTTAATCGTCACCCCGCCGAGACCGCACAGGAGAGCACTGAACGAGTCGCACAAGAGCTACAACGCCAAGGAATCCGCACCGAGACAAATAATTTCCTCATCTTATTGCCTGACCACTTAATCGCAATCGAAGTCAACGAAGGCGTTGCTTGGTTCGATCCTGACTATTGGAGTCTCGAGGACTTTCTTGAAACATCGTTCCTTGCCTAGTGAAAAGTAATCCTCAGTTGTCAGCGAACGAGGTGGCGGCATGGTTCAACGGAAAATAGTTAGAATGCACACCAACTGTGATGACGGTTTCAGTTTCCCACTTTGTACTGCGATATGGGCCTAAGGGCGTTGTGCTCGTAAAGCGGAGACTCTGGAATTGTTCTTGATCCATGTTGCTGCATGAGGATCAATGAAACCCGCTATTTCTTGGATAGCGTTATCAACGGAGTCGAGATGTGCGACTTCACGGGCTCTATCGCGCTGCTGAACGATTGATTCGTGGTGAGAGCACCTATTTCTCATTTCATAAACAATGACTACAAGCTCTTCGAACTGCTGTCTGCTGTCAGGGGGTTTCTTCAACGCCCTCTTTACCTGAGGCCAGATGCTTGCTTGATAGTGGTTACTTAAGAGATAACGCCAGAAGTCGAAGCTGAGTTCAGCAATGATTTTTCCCGGTAACGCCCCTCCTCCTCCAGCTCGTCTTTTCGCTTTGCGGATATTCTTCTTTGCTGCAAGGTTGAAAGGTATTCGATCGTCATCAAACCATCGGTCACCGTACCTTCTGGTTAGGGCACTGTGAATGCAGTTTCGAAGAAGTACTTCAACATGCTCAATGTCAGCGAGATAGGTCTTCGTGAGGTGAGTATTCCAAAGGTATAGCGCCTCTGGTGTGGGGTGATCGGCGTACCGGCTCATCCGCGCGGATGAAAACCATTGCGATAGCGGTACGGGGGTCGATCTTGGATTACTCATTATGGAAATGCTAATCTCTATCTTGAAAGCCTCGGAACGATCCCTGCACTACGAAAGTAGGAGTAAATCGCCGAGGTTATTGATTTTTCCGGACGATTAATTTCTTGCACGTCTTTAGATTTAGTCGTGAGGCCCACCATACTGTGTACCTGAGGCGGCAACTAGGTTCTTTCGCAAATCTTGCGTGCTGAGATGAGATCGCCCACCTCCGCGCGCGGTTGCGTCCTCTAGTGTGGTGTAACGCTTGCAGATGGTCACTGACACCTTGCGCCACTTGAAGAGTGTGGACCGGGCAAAACTGATCCAACAGGTCCACAGCGAGATCCCGATACCCGCTGGGTATTTTGCTCCTAAAAGGCAGCGGAACTTAGGACCCCAACCCCGTACCCTACGTGACGGAGGTAACTATAGTTCCTAAGTATGACCGCACCACAAAATAAGACGCAGCACGAGTTGCTCCAAGAACGCGCAGCAGCGGTGGACCTGCTCGCCTATCACCTCCACCTTGATCTTTCGGAGGTACTCGATAGACCCACCTACCGCGTGACTACCCGCCTCGAGCTCACCAGCAATGAGCCCGAGCTCTTCCTGGATTACCTGGGAGAATCGGTCGCGGAGTTAAAGGTCAATGGCACCCCGCAGGAGGTGGACTTTGATGGCAGCATCATCCGGCTACACGGCGTGCCAGTAGGGGAGGAGCTGACCATCGAGGTCACCAGCCACTCCCGTTATTCGCGCACCGGCCAAGGCCTGCACCGCATGCACGATCAAGCCGATGACGCGACCTACCTGTACTCACACCTCGAGCCTTCCGATGCTCGCCGCATCTTCCCCTGCCTCGAGCAGCCGGATCTCAAGGCCGTCTTCCACGTGCGCATGACCGCACCGAAGCAGTGGCAAATCCTCTCTAACCAACCGGAAGTCGAGCGCAGTGAGGATGGTGACCTCGCCACTGTTACCTTCGCGCCGACACCGCCGCTGTCGACCTACCTGACTTCCTTCGCGGCAGGCCCTTACCAGTATCAAGAGCGCACGTGGACCGCCCCGGATGGCAGCCACTCGGCACAGTTGCGCGCCTTTGCTCGCGCGTCCATGTTTGAGTACCTCGACGAGGAAATCTTGGACCTTACTGCCCAGGGCATGGACTTTTTCCACCAGAACTTTGGCTATCCCTACCCGTGGGGCAAGTACGATTCCATCTTTGTTCCCGAATACAATCTCGGCGCGATGGAAAACCCTGGTCTCGTCACCTTCACGGAGAACTACATTTTCCGCTCCCACGCCACCCGCGCGCAGCATGCCGGCCGCGCGAATACCATCCTGCACGAGATGTCCCATATGTGGTTCGGCGACTTGGTTACACCACAGTGGTGGGATGATCTATGGCTCAAGGAGTCATTCGCGGAGTTCATGGGCGCGGACTCTTCCGTGCACGGCACCGAGTACACCGAGGCCTGGTCCAACTTTGCCGGCGCCCGCAAAAATTGGGCCTACCTGCAGGATCAGCTGCCCACCACGCACCCAATTAAGGCGGAGATCCCGGACGTAGATGCCGCGCGCCAAAATTTCGACGGCATCACCTATGCCAAGGGCGCGGCGGTGCTCAAGCAACTGGTGCACTATGTCGGTCGCGATAATTTCTACGCTGGGGCGCGCGACTACTTCCAGGAGCACGCCTTTGCCGCCGCCACCTTTGATGACCTCCTGAAGGCGCTAAAAAAGCACACAGACCGCGATCTTGATGCTTGGTCGCAGGCCTGGCTGCGTACGTGGGGTCCAGATACGCTCATCCCGGAGCTGCACACCGAAGGCGAGAAGATTGCGGAGCTGGCCATCCTTGCAGAAGCCGAGGACGTCTGCCGGCCACACCGCCTGACCGCCTCGCTTTTTGATGCCGACTTACACAAGTATCGCGAGATCGACATCGATCTCCCCGCCGGCGATGACACCACCCGCACCATTATCGATGAGGCGGCCGGCCTTCCGGCCCCAGAATTGCTACTGCTTAACGACGCCGACCATACCTACGCCAAAATCCGCTTCGACGACACCTCCCTAGAAACGGCAGGGAACCGCCTGACCGAAATCGAAGATGATCTCACCCGCGCTATCATCTGGACCGCACTATGGAACCTCACCCGCGATGGGGAAATGTCGGCGATTGATTATGTGGGGGTCGTCGTCAAGCACGAAGCCTACGAGACCAACACGACGCTGCTGGCTACTGCCTGCGCAAATGCCAATTTTGCGATTGCCCATTATGTTTCGGAAGCCGACCGCGAGCAGGTCCGCACCGACTATGCCGAGGCAATCTGGGGCCATCTGGACGAGGCCGAACCAGCCTCGGACGCCCAGCTTGTACTCGCTCGCGCCGCCATCCGCGCACTCGCCGCAACGCCGGAGGAATCAGGCACCGCGCGCCTTAAGGCCCTGCTCTCCGGTGACATTGCCGGCCTTCGCTTGGACCCCGAAATCCGCTGGTCCATCCTGCGCGCACTCGCCGCCCGAAATGCCGTAGAACTAGACGAGTTGGAGAAAGAAAAACAGCGCGATAATACGCTGACCGGCGCTACGGAATTCCTCGGCGCCAGCCACGCTTTCCCCACACCAGAGACCAAGCGTGCCGCGTTCGATAGGGCGCTCACGCCTGGCGCCTACTCCAATGCCGAGGTAGACGCGCTGGTCGCCGGATTCAATGCCCCACGCTCAGCTGCACTGCAGGAGGCCTTTGCGGAGGAATTCTTCTCCCGCGTGGAAGAGATCTGGGCCGCGCACCCGATTGAGATTGCCAACCGCCTCATCCGCGGCTTCTATCCACAGCTGCCCATGGCCGACGACGCCACCACCCGTCTGCTGCACCGTGAGCTGCCAGGAGCACTGCGCCGCGTACTGCTCGAGTGTCGCGATAATCTGCGGCGCACGCTTCGCGTGCGGGCTGGTCAATAGACTGTACTGTCCAGCGCTCGCGCTCTGCTTCCCCTCGGGTCACACTGTGGTTAACAGTTGTTGATCCGGGGGGAATCTACATATGACACTGAGTCATGACCGCAGTGACGAAGAATTAGTTGATGCTTTCATTGAAGGTGATAATAAGGCCTTTTCCACCATCGTGGAACGCCACCGCACGCGGCTGACCACCGTGGCACGCCGCTACACCAAAAACGATCACGATGCCCAAGATGTGGTCCAGGAAGCCTTCTTGCGCGCCAGCTGCAACCTGCACTCCTATCGCCGCGAATCCGCGCTATCAACCTGGCTACACCGGCTGGTGAAAAATTCTGGCTATGACTACCTCAACCATCGCTCGAATAGGGAAAATGCCTCATTAGATACGGAGGACTTCGACGACGATCGCAACCCGCTGCTCGCGCATAATCCTTCCGAAAACCTAGCGGAGCAGCTGGCGGTGCGCGAAGCCATGCAGTTGCTGCGCGAGGATCAACGCGAAGCGCTGGTGCTTACCGACGTCGCCGGGTTCCGCGTCGGAGAAGTTGCCACTGCTCAAGGAGTAAAGCCCGGCACCATTAAATCCCGCTGCGCCCGAGCGAGGGAAGTCCTACGCGCGGCCATTGGGTGAGTTTGCTAATACCGACGTTTGTCAGTGTGGCGGGTAGACTCATGGCGTTACGCGAAACCACACTCTGATTTAAGGGAGTTAGCAATGACCGTCCACGATGTTGCCATCGTAGGTTCCGGCCCTGCCGGTTATACCGCCGCGCTGTACGCGGCACGCGCCGAGCTCAACCCGATTGTCTTCGAAGGCTTCGAGTACGGCGGCGAGCTTATGAATACTACCGAGGTAGAAAATTACCCCGGCTTCCAAAAGGGCATCATGGGCCCTGAGCTGATGGAGGAAATGCGCGCCCAGGCCATCCGCTTCGGTGCGGATTTGCGCATGGAAGTCGTTGACTCGATAGAGCTAGAAGGCGATATTAAGAAGCTGCACGTGGGTGACGAGTTCTTCGAGGCCCGCGCCGTCATCCTCGCCACCGGTGCCGCCCCGCGCCACCTTGGCGTTCCAGGTGAGGAAGAACTTACCGGCCGCGGCGTTTCTACCTGCGCTACGTGCGATGGCTTCTTCTTCAAGGACCACAATATTGCGGTTATCGGCGGCGGCGACTCCGCCATGGAGGAAGCAACCTTCCTCACCAAGTTCGCGGACTCCGTCACCATTGTGAACCGCTCCGAGAACTTCCGCGCCTCTAAAATCATGCTGGAGCGCGCCCAGGCCAATGAGAAGATTAAATGGGAGACTAATAAGGTCGTCGAAGAGGTCATTGAAGCCGACGGCAAAGTTGGCGGTCTCAAGCTCAAGGACGTGACCAACGGCGAGACCTCTACCTTGGACGTGACTGCCATGTTCGTAGCAATTGGCCATGATCCGCGCTCTTCCTTCCTCAATGGTCAGGTCGAGCTAAATGACAATGGCTATGTTGTAGTTGAACAACCCACCACCAAGACCTCCCAGCCTGGCGTTTTTGCCTGCGGTGATTTGGTGGATGACCACTACCAGCAGGCAATTACCGCGGCCGGCTCCGGTTGCCGCGCGGCAATTGATGCGGAACATTTCCTCGCAGAAAGCCGTTAATTCAGTATGAGCAACGTCAAGAAAGTAACCACCGATACCTTCCGCAAGGACGTCATCGAGTCCGATAAGCCCGTCGTCGTCGACTTCTGGGCCGAATGGTGCGGCCCCTGCAAGAAGCTATCCCCCATCTTGGAAGAGGTAGCAGAGGAGCTAGACGGCGAGGTCACCATCGCCAAAGTCAACGTCGATGAAGAGCGCAACCTAGGTGCCATGTTCCAGATCATGTCCATCCCTAACGTGCTGATTTTCAACCACGGCGAGAAGGTAGACGAATTTGTTGGTCTGCGTTCTAAAGATGACATCGTGGCGCAAGTGAAAAAGCAACTTTAACTGTTAATCTAATTCCTATTAGATTAAGCGTGTAGAAATTCTGAAATGCGGCCCCTAAACACGGGCTGTGAAAGGGGTAAAAGACGTGAACCGCGTTCTTCGAGTCGGCGATACAAGCGTGCGTGTAGCTGAGGCTCGCGCCACCTTGGCCCGTCTCGGCCTCTTGTCAGATTTCAAGGGGGAACTTTCTGCGTGGAAAAAGCAGAAGTACTCCGAGAGCGACAAGAGCTTTGATGCCAATTTGTCTGAGGTCCTCAAGGCCTTCCAGCAATCGCGCGGCATCGTGCCCACGGGAGAGATCGATGATCTCACCCTGCGCGAACTGCGCCAGGCCTCGTATACGCTCGGCAGCCGTGTACTTGCCTACGAGCCCGCAAATGAGCTCGTGGGTGATGATATCTCGCAGCTCCAGCAACAGCTGCAGGAGCTGGGCTTTTACCAGCAGCGCGTAGACGGCCATTTTGGCACCAATACCTACGCGGCGCTCAAGGAATACCAACACAACTGTGGCTTGCAAGAAGATGGTGTATGCGGTCCCGCCACCATCCGCGCCCTCAGTCTGCTTGGCCGCCGTATCACCGGCGGATCCGCGCACAATATCCAAGAGCGCGAGCGCGTGCGCAACGCCGGTCCTAAACTGGCGGGCAAGCGCGTTGTGATCGATCCCGCCTTGAGCGGCGGCGACGCCGGCCAACAGGTCAAGGGACGCTTTGGTGATATTTCTGAGCAAGAGATCCTGTGGGACCTCACCCAACGCATCGAGGGACGCATGATTGCCGCCGGCATGGAGACCATCATCTCCCGTCCTCGGACCTCCGATGCGGACGTGAAGTCCCGCGCGGAGTTAGCCAACGCCTTCGATGCGGACATTGTCATCTCTTTGGCTTGTGATTCCTATCCCAATGAGAAGGCCAATGGTGTTGCCACCTTCTATTTCGGTTCCGAATCCGGCAATTCCTCGCTTATTGGTGAGACCCTATCCGGCTTTATCCAGCGTGAGATTGTCGCACGCACCGAGCTGCTGGACTGCGGCAACCACGGCCGCACCTGGGATCTGCTTCGCCTGACCCAAATGCCGGTCATCCAGATCGTGCTGGGCTACCTCACCAACCCAGAAGACATAAAGATCCTCACCAATCCGTCCCGCCGCGACGATATTGCTGAGGCCATCGTCATCGCGGTAAAGCGTATGTATCTCATGGATCAGGATACAGTTGTGACAGGTACCTATAAATTTTCTGAACTCCTTCAAGCTGAGCAGTCCTAAGTCAACGAGATCTGCCCACAAATCTTGGTTCGAAGCGAATCATTCGATTAGTATCTACTGATAATCTTCATTTCTACTATTTGAATGGATCTTCATGATGGATGCTTCGAGCCCCTCCGCGATCTCTCCCAAGGAAATGGGACGTGTAGTAGCTGCAACCACAATCGGTACGGCGATTGAATGGTACGACTATTTTCTATACGCTGCAGTAGCCGGACTCGTTTTTAACCAAGTAATGTTTTCTCCCTTAACCGGAAGTTTGGCCAGCATCGTGTCTTTCGCTTCTGTGGGCCTATCGTTTTTGTTTCGGCCCCTCGGTGCGTTTTTAGCCGGCTACTATGGAGATCGCTACGGTCGACGAATCGTCCTCATGGTCACACTTTTCTCCATGGGGGGCGCAACCACTTTAATCGGCCTCTTACCTACTTACGAAACGGTAGGTCTATGGGCTCCCATTATGCTCATTTTTCTCCGCATTATTCAAGGCGTATCCGCTGGAGGGGAGTGGGGATCAGCGGTATTGCTAGCGGTTGAACATGCTCCGAACCAGAAGCGTGGCCTTTACGGTGCCGGACCCCAAATTGGAGTTCCCATCGGTCTTCTCATGTCCTCGGGAATTTTATCCATTATGAATAGAATTGCGCCCGGAGATGCATTCTTTCAATGGGGTTGGCGCGTCCCCTTCTTACTTTCCTTCGTGTTGGTTATCGTGGGCTACTTAGTAAGAATCGGCGTCGATGAATCGCCGGTTTTCAAAGTTATAGCGGGCAACAAAAGTCATGAGGGCCCGAATCCCATTGGAGTTCTCTTCAAACAGCATCTACCTCTTGTATTTGTCGCCGCACTGGTATTTGCAGGCAACGGAGCTGTAGGTTATATGACAGCAGGAGGCTATATTCAAAATTATGCCACCAATCCAGAAGGACCCATTTCCTTTGAGCGCGGTGATGTGCTCAACGCAGTTACTTTGTCTGCCGTAACTTGGTTAATATTCACGCTATTCGCCGGCTGGGTGTCGGACTATATCGGTCGACGAAGGACTTATCTCATTGGATTTGTCGTACAGGCAATTGGAGCTGGAATACTCTTCCCACTGGTCAACTCAGCTTCACTGGGCCTTCTTTATGTCGCGCTTATCTTTCTAACTGTAGGCCTAGGACTAACTTATGGTGCCCAGTCCGCCATGTATGCTGAGCTCTACCCTGCATCCGTTCGTGCATCAGGGGTATCGATATCTTATGCCATTGGATCAATTCTCGGCGGCGCATTTGCACCTATGATCGCTGCATCTTTAGTAGATGCAACAGGCACAACAGTTGCGGTTACAATCTATCTAGTAACTGCAAGCCTCGTAGGTTTTACTGCTATCTTGCTTCTCCAAGAAAGAAAAGGTATCCCTCTTAGCCCTGATTTTGAAACGGAACAATCTAAAAGTCCGTTTATTTTTGGTAAGTAACCTAAACAACAGTAGAACTGAGCCATCCGATTCCAATAATCTTCACTGTGACTATTTTATGGTCAATTCGTGGAGTTTCGGACAAATGATCCGAGTCGAACACGCTCTGCTTGACAGGCTGTAGCTGTCATTGAACGATTCTGAATCAGAATAGGAGAGTAACGCCAACGTCCCTCTCTGACGGCCTTTCAACCCGAGCAGATCAGAAGTGCAATTCAGGGGTGTACCAATTACTTCTTCTACTTTTCACTTTGACAAAGAGTAACGATTTCCTTGCAAGTGAATTGTAAAACTTCACAGAGAGGTATTTAACTACATAAAGCAAATTCGGCAGCAATGCAATAATTGCAAATAATTCATCATCCCAAAGTTAGCAACATTCTATTGAACGACACAAGAACCCCCCTTTAGGAGATTCTACGTCCGTATCAAATCTAAATACCTGGAGACGTCAATCGAAAGTTCAGAAAGCCATTAGCCTGACTTTAGGAGTTAAATAATCAGTGCTGCTACTAAAGCCTGCCTTGGGATTAAAAGATCGAATATCTTAAGTGACCGCAAAATAGCATTTGTTTAAACTTTCCATCTTTCGAAAGTTATCCACCTGGCTGCATTAGTGCCATGATGCGCTCAAAATCTTCTTGGTCACCAAATTCCACGACCATCTTGCCCTTGCGTTTGCCCATGGTCACGGTGACTTTGGTGTCAAAGCGATCAGATAGGCGCTCGGCAGAATCGGTGAAGTACTGCGGCTGTGGTGCCGGCTGCTTCTTTTTTGATTCGGCCGGCTTGCCATCGCGCTTATAAAGGGTGACTGCCTCCTCAGTGGCGCGGACGGACAGGCCCTCCGCGATGATGCGGTTGGCAATATATTCCATCGCCTCCGTGTCATCCAAAGACAGAAGCGCACGCGCGTGGCCGGCGGATAGGGTACCAGCGGCTACCCGTTTTTGTACCTCTACCGGCAGCTTAAGCAGGCGCAGCATATTGGTCACCTGTGGGCGCGAGCGGCCAATGCGGTCCGCCAGCTCGTTCTGGGTAACGCCAAACTCTTCCAATAGCTGCTGATAGGCGTGTGCCTCTTCCAGAGGGTTGAGCTGCACGCGGTGGATGTTTTCCAGCAGGGCATCGCGCAGAAGGTTGTCATCCTTGGTATCGCGCACGATGGCTGGAATAGTAGCCAGACCCGCCTTGGAAGAAGCGCGCCAACGGCGCTCACCCATGATGAGCTCGAAGCCACCCTCCTCGGAAGGGCGAACAACGATGGGCTGCAAGAGGCCAAACTCGCGGATCGAGTGAACGAGCTCGCCCAGCTCATCCTCGTCGAAGACGGTGCGTGGCTGCTTCGGATTAGGGATGATATCCCCAATGGAAATCTCGCGGTAGGTCGCACCGATGGGAGCCGGGGTGGCCTGACGCTTCTTCGAAGATTGTGAGCCAGAACCCTGTTGAATGGTGGGCGCGCCCTTTACACGCTTGCCGTCGCCGCCCTTGCGGCCAGGCTGCGGGGTGGCATTTCCCAAGATGATATCCGCCGCGGAATCTCCCAGCCGCGGCTTGCGGGTAGGGGCATCAGGGCCGGATGGGATGAGTGCGGCGAGACCCTTGCCGAGTCCACCTTGCTTCTGTTCTGCCATGAGTTCCTATCCTTCCAATTCCGCGTAAATCTCTGGGCTCACGCCAATCGCCCCGGTGGTCGGGTGCGGGCGATAATCGCCGCGCCGGTTAAGCTCGCGCGCCGCCGCAAGGTAGGCGCGGGCACCGGTGGACGAAGGAGCGTAATCAATAACCGTAGTACCGTATCCCGGCGCCTCCGAAACGCGCACGGAGCGCGGGATAACATTGCCCAACACCACGGCACCAAATTGCTCGCGAACGTTATCTGCCACATCTTCTGCCAAGCGCGTGCGGGCGTCATACATGGTCAACAGCACGGCAGAGATATGCAGATCCTCGTTGAGGTGTTCACGGATCATGGAAATATTTCCCAGCAACTGGCCCACACCCTCGAGGGCGTAGTACTCGCATTGAATCGGGATGATGACCTCTTCCGCGCACGTCATCGCATTGATGGTAAGCAAACCTAGCGATGGCGGGCAGTCAATGAAAACGTATTCGAAGCCATGCTCCTCGAGGAAGCCGTTATGCAGGGCGTCATAAAGCCGAAATTCGCGGCGTACCAAGGACACCATTTCGATCTCCGCGCCAGCCAAATCAATGGTGGCGGGGATGCAGAAAAGGTTCTCGTTGTGCGAAGAAGGCTGCATAGCCTTCTCGGCACTGCAGTCCCCGAGGAGCACCTCATAGCTGGAATCGGTGCCGGAATTATGTTCCGCACCCATGGCCGTGGAAGCATTTCCCTGCGGGTCAAGATCGATCACCAGCACTTTCTTGCCCTCTGCGGCAAGCGCTGCGGCCAAGTTGGCGGCGGAGGTGGTTTTGCCTACGCCGCCTTTCTGGTTAGCAATGGTGATAAGGCGCGGATTAGTCATGCCGTCTACTTTAGTTCACGCGCGGGACACGAATGATCGTGGTTCCCTCGATGGTTCTGACCTCGGCCTTTCCACCGCCGGCCTTCTTGATGTCAGCGGCATCGCGTTCTAGTTCCTCATGTACCGAAGAGCCCTTCAGTGCGATCATCTCGCCCCCCTTGCGCACTAGCGGCAGCGACCACTTCGCAAGCTTACCCAAGGGCGCGACGGCGCGCGAGGTCACCACATCGGCCCCCGCCACGGCCTTTTTAATCGGGCCTTCCTCAGCGCGGCCACGCAGGACCGTCACATTGTCGAGCCCTAGTTCTTCTACCACCTCGTTGAGGTAGTTATAGCGCTTCAACAGCGGCTCAATCAGGGTTATCCGCAGGTCTGGGCGCGCAATGGCCAGCGGAATGCCAGGCAGTCCGGCACCCGAGCCTACATCGATGACCGTGGTGCCCTCGGGGATTGCCTGCTTGACGACGGCGCAGTTAATAATGTGCCTGTCCCACAAACGCGGCACCTCCCGGGGGCCTATAAAACCACGAGTGGACCCGTCTGTAGCGAGCGAATCATGGTAAGCCTGCGCGAGGGGCAAGCGGGAGCCGAATACTACTGACGGGTCCATCTTGGACACGATGGGGTTCTCCTCCGTGTTTATTTGTTTTTGCGCTGTTTCTTGGTGCGGTTGTCCTTCTTGCGGGCACCCGGCTTAGGTGCGGAAGTCCGCTTGGCCTCAGCCTTCGCGGCTTCCTCTTCTTCTTCCTCGCGGTCCATCTTGGCATAGACGATGCGGGTTTGGAAGAAGGTCCAGACCGTATTGGCCATCATGTAGAACAGCAAACCGATTGGCCAGATGAAGCCGGAGAAGATCAGCATAGCTGGCATGACCCAGAGCATCATCTTGGACATCATGGCCATTTGCTGTTGCATCATTTCCGCATTCTGGCCCTGTGGCGCTTGGGTCTTACCGGCGGCGCGGCGCTGTTCCTGGCGGTTTAGGCTCATGCGGGCGTTGAAGTGCGTCATAACCGCAATCACGGCGATCATCGGAACGATGATAACGGCGGCCTGGCTGGTGGTTACGCCCTCCACAGTCGGCGAGTTCAAGCGCAGGTTGGTCACCAGCGGGACATCGAAAATCTTGGCATCCAAGAACTGCTGGACCAGCTCCGGCTTAAAAATGTAGTTGGCAGTATTTGCGTTGTCCTCAACGGACATTGGATCGCCACTGGGGTGGCCAATGCCACCGGCTACGGCGACGGTGCGGTCGAAGGAGCGCAGTACGTGGAACAAACCAACGAACATTGGAATCTGCACAAATACCGGCAGGCAGCCGGCCATCGGACGAACGCCGGATTCCTTGTAGACCTTCTGCATTTCCTGCGCGGCCTTGGTCTGATCGTTGCCGTACTTCGCACGGATTTCCTGCACCTTAGGCTGGATTTCCTGCATCTTGCGCGAGGAACGAATCTGGCTGATGGTCGGCTTGACCATTAGCGCCTTAAGCGTCCAGGTCAACAGCACAATGGCCAGAATCCACGTAATGCCCCAGGATGGGTCCATCACGAGGGAAAGCAGCCAGTGCCAGAACCATAAAACGGCCGAAATTGGCCAGTAGATGAAATTAAGCACGAGTGTTTAATCCTCAGTTGTTGTTGGGGTCCGGAACCGGATCAAATCCGCCCGGATGCCAGGGGCCACATTTGCAGACCCTGGCAATTGCCATCGCCGTACCCTTGAATGCGCCATGTTTGGATAGCGCTTCAAGAGCATAAGCACTGCATGTCGGTTCAAACCGACAGGTCGATACCATCTTAAGGCCAGAGACATGTTTTTGGTAGAAACGAACCACTTTGACCATTGGTGTGGCCAATCCTCTGGCTGGGGGAATCTCCTCCCCGCGGGAATTTAGATATCCCATTGCTTGCGCAGTGCTTTAGCAAGATCTTTTTCTAATTGCTCACTGCTAGCAGTGGCGCTAGCGGGCAATGCACGAATGACCACATCCACGCTGGCGGGCAGCTTGGGAATGAAAGTCATGCACACATGGCGAAGCCGCCGGGAGGTGCGGTGGCGAACCACTGCATTCCCGACGGCTTTAGAAACAATTAAGCCAAAGCGCGGCCCAGTGGCTGCGATTTCGGCCTCCTTGTCCGTACCTGCGTTATCGCGCGCATGCACGACTACCGTACGAGTGCCCGCCCGGCGACTGCCCTTCATCGTGCGCCGAAACTGTGTCGGCGATGTGAGCTTGTGCTGGGCCGGAAGCATAACTTACGCAGTCAGCTTTGCGCGGCCCTTCTTGCGACGAGCCGCAACGATTGCGCGACCTGCACGAGTGCTCATGCGGGTGCGGAAACCGTGCTTACGAGCACGACGACGGTTGTTCGGCTGGAACGTGCGCTTACCCTTTGCCACGTTAATTCTCCTTGAAGTTGTGCGTAGGCACACCACCGCTAACAGCGGCGCACCCACTGATGATTAGATTCCATGAACCTGACGCATCACAGTCTCTCCGGTGCACGGCGAGCCGACGGGCCCAGCCAGTGCGAGGTGACGCTGTCACTTTCACGCGCAACTCTTTGTTGCAATAGACCATGCCAGATTACGTGATTTCTGCCGCTAGAAACAAATCGACACCCGGGTACACCCGAAATTACATAAATGTTTTTTCCTGCAGCTAGGCGGCCAGATTCCGGGCTCTTACTGCGCCGAATCCACCGCACTGGAGGACCTATCCAGATCGGCGTCCAGGGGGTGAATTTTTCTCACTAGACACACCCGCCGCTTCGGCGGTACAACAGAAGAATCAAATTCCACAGCCAAGCCTGGCATGTGGATAACTCTAAATCAACGCTTGAGACTTTTGCAGTTTCCGCAGCTTAACGCCATAAACCGGCCAATGAAGAGTTATCCACAGCCATGAACTAAGCTGTGAATAACTCTTTCATCCACACCTGTGGATAACTCTGTGGAGATCGAGGTGACTCGATAAAAACCACTGTGAAAACCACGGTGGAATCCACGGTGAAAATTGTTATTCAATGTCCACCCGTTCCCGACTGAATTCCACAAAGGTAGCCTGTTGTGACTGACCCACAAGCGAACCTGCATGCCATTTGGCGCGCGGTCGTTGATGACCTGCTCGCACAATCCGAGCAACCCAATTCCGAGGTCCCTAGTTTTTCCCATTCACAGCGCCTTTACCTCCAACTGGTCCGCCCCATCATGATGGTCGAGGGCTACACCCTCGTTGCCGCCGAGAACCTCGACGCCAAAAATGTGGTCGAAAATGAACTGGGTGAGTACATCGCCAAGGCCTTGACCCGGCATCTCGGGCGCCCCTGCTCCTTCGCGGTTACCTTGGCCACTCCGCAGGAACCACAACCAGCGGCCACAGAGCCTTCTCCACAGGCAGCTCCGCCGCAACAGCAGCAGGCTCCGCAAGCGCAACAACCCCAGCACACGGAGCCTCCCCAGAACTACATTCCGCGCCCGCAACACTCTGATACCGGTACGCAACCAGCGCCCGCACAAAACAACTGGCAATCCAGCCATGCCCCAGCCAGCTTGGATGAACTTGCCCAGCACTATAACCAGCAGCAGGCGCAGTCCGCGGGAAATTTCACCGATGCTAGCTCTAACTCCGCTCGCATCCCGCGCGAGGCTCCGGCACATGATCCCAACCGTGAAACTTCACTGAATCCGAAGCACACCTTCGATAGCTTCGTTATCGGTTCTTCGAATCGTTTTGCCAATGGTGCAGCCGTTGCTGTGGCCGAAAATCCCGCCCGTGCATATAACCCACTATTCATCTGGGGTGGCTCTGGTCTAGGCAAAACGCACCTTTTGCACGCCGCTGGTAATTACGCCCAGGTGCTGCACCCGGGTCTGCGCGTGAAATATGTGTCTTCGGAAGAGTTTACGAATGACTATATTAATTCGCTACGTGATGACCGCCAGGAATCCTTCAAACGGCGCTACCGCAACCTCGACATCTTGATGGTCGATGATATCCAGTTCTTAGAGGGCAAAGAATCCACCCAGGAAGAGTTCTTCCATACTTTCAATGCGCTGCACCAAGCCAATAAGCAGATCATTTTGTCTTCGGACCGCCCGCCGAAGCAGCTGACAACGCTGGAGGATCGCCTCCGCACGCGCTTTGAAGGCGGACTTATTACCGATATTCAGCCGCCAGATCTGGAAACGCGTATCGCGATTTTGATGAAGAAGGCGGCAAATGACGGCACCGAGGTGGATCGCTCCGTGCTTGAGCTCATTGCCTCGCGCTTTGAATCTTCCATTCGCGAGCTCGAAGGCGCTCTTATCCGCGTTTCGGCCTATTCCTCTTTGGTAGATGAGCCAATCAACGTAGAGATGGCGGAAATCGCATTGCGCGATCTGGCCCCGGATTCCGCTGATCGGCAGATCACCGCTACCTCAATCATGGAGGTCACGGCAGACTTCTTTGATATTGATGTGGAAACTCTGCGCGGCGCCGGCAAGAAGCGCGCGGTAGCGCATGCTCGCCAGCTGGCAATGTATTTGTGCCGCGAGCTTACCGAGCTATCCCTGCCCAAGATCGGTGAACAGTTCGGCGGTAAGGACCACACCACCGTCATTTATGCCGATCGCAAAATCCGCAAAGAGATGACCGAAAAGCGCAATACCTATGACGAGATCCAGGCGCTTACCCAACGCATCAAGAATCGCAGTCGCGCCTAAGCCTTAGCGTGCTGCCTCAGCGCTCTCCTTTATATAAGGAGGGCGCTTTTGTTTTCCCGATCCCGCTTCCCAGATTTCGCCGGGGTCACTTGGGGTTGAAACCAGCTAGAAAGCTAGACAGAATCCTCCACGCCGCACCGGCACACCCGTGTAATTTCACAAATAAGGCCCGAAACCCTCTAAAAAGGGCCGTTTATCTGCAAGAAAAGTTATCCACAGCGTTATTCACACTTGTGTAATTTCATCTTTGTAATTCATGGATCTTGCTCACAGTTTTAAATTCCACAGGCCTTGTGCTGGGAGAACCACCCTGTGATCAGTGTTGTGTGTAGATCAGTGATCAAATGACAAAACCTGTGGATAAAACGGCGATCCCACTAGTTGTCCACAATTCACCCCGATTGATCACAGCAAGATCACAAGATTTGCCACACCCCGGATCTGCGCCATGAACTTGTCATTTACCTAGTTACGCACAGATTGCACAGCGCTTATTACTACTACTAAATTATTTCTCTGATCTGTATAGAAGAAAGAGGGTGTGTGGAATTCGGCCCGCCCCGCCTCCGGCCAGGCGCGGATCGAGCGGGCAAAGATGGAATTACACGTTGTGGCGCACCGCGCCCAATGCGGTAAGTTGGAAGCCAGTCTTTTGTAAGTAACAAATTTCCTACTTGCCTCAGAGGAGCTCTTCGCACCATGGATGAAGCCGTGTCATTTCGCGTTGCTAAAGATGACCTTGCCAACGCCGTAGCGTGGGTTGCTCGCAGCCTGCCTTCCAAGGTCACTCAGCCCGTGCTTCGCGCGATGTTGATCACCGCGGATGACAATGGTCTTGAGTTCACCGGCTTCGATTATGAGGTTTCTACCCGCGTCCGCATCGCCGGCATGGTGGATGAGCCCGGACAGATTGCGGTAGCCGGCAAGCTCCTCTCCGATATCGTTGCTTCTTTGCCCAACAAGGAAGTAGAGATCTCCCAGGTAGATTCCAAAGCACTGGTTACTTGTGGTTCCTCTCGCTTCGAGCTGCCACTGATCCCACTGGATGATTACCCTCAGCTTCCGGTATTGCCAGAGGTTACGGGCACTATCCAGCCACAGCTTTTCGTCGAGGCCATCCACCAGGTCGCTGCCGCAGCCGGCAAGGATGACACCCTGCCTATGCTCACCGGTGTGCACATGGATATCCATGGCAAAGACATTGAGATGACGGCAACGGACCGCTTCCGTCTGGCCATGCGCACCTTGGAATGGGAGCCCAAGTCCCCGAACGTGGAAGCCAAGCTCCTGGTACCTGCTAAGACCCTCCAAGAAACCGGCCGTTCCTTGGATCCACATCTCAACATTCCAGTGGAGATCGCCGTTGGCACCGATGACAATATTGGTGCCGATGGTCTCTTTGGTCTGCACGCGGATAATCGCGAAACCACCACGCGCATGCTGGATGCGGACTTCCCCAATGTTCAGCCGCTGCTGCCGAAGAATCACACCAATATTGCCTCCATTGAGGTGGCACCGCTGCAGGAAGCAATCCGTCGCGTTTCTTTGCTGACGGATCGTAATGCACAGATTCGCATGGAATTCGCCGATGGTCAGGTAACCCTATCTGCCGGCGCGGATGCCGGTAACGCGACCGAGACCTTGCCGTGCGCTTTCCATGGCCGCGATGAGTTTCTCATTGCCTTCAATCCGGGCTACCTCAAAGATGGCTTGGCCGTCATCAACACCGACCGCGTGGTCTTCGGCTTCACCGAGCCTTCCCGCCCAGCCATTATGATCCCAGAACCGGAAGAGCTGCCTGAGGCCGATGAAGATGGCAACTTCCCCACGCCAGAGACCAACTTCACCTACCTGCTCATGCCGGTTCGCCTGCCGGGCTAATGTACGTCAGGGATCTCGATGTTCGGGATTTTCGCTCGTGGCCCGAACTTAATGTGCAGCTAGGGCCGGGGATCACCCTTTTTGTCGGGCGCAATGGCTTTGGCAAGACCAATATCGTCGAAGCCATTGGTTATACTGCCCATCTTTCCTCCCATCGCGTATCTCACGATGCGCCGTTGGTGCGTCAGGGTGCCGATAGTGCACGGGTGTCTATTACCGCGGTGAACCAGGGCCGCGAGCTCACCACCCATTTGCTGATTAAACCCCACGCGGCCAATCAAGCGCAGATCAATCGCACGCGCCTGCGCAGCCCCCGTGAGCTGCTGGGCGTGGTAAAAACGGTGCTCTTTTCCCCGGAGGATTTGGCCTTGGTGCGCGGGGAGCCGGCCGGACGGCGCGCTTATCTCGATAGCATCATTGCCTCGCGGACTCCGCGCCTTGCGGGTGTAAAGGCCGACTATGACAAGGTACTCAAGCAGCGCAATGCCTTGCTGAAATCAGCCTCCGGCAGCCTGCGCCGCGGCTATTCCGATAGCGACGGTGCCGCCGCATTGGCTACCTTGGATACCTGGGATGCGCAGCTTGCCCGGCTCGGCGCCCAAGTAATCGCCGCGCGCCTTGCGCTTGTCGACGCCCTCTTAGACCACATCCCCGCCGCTTATTCCGGCCTGGCACCAGAATCGCGGCCGGCGCAGGTGCAATATAAGTCCACGATCGACACCTCGGATCGCGAGGTACTAGAGGCCGTCTTGCTTACCGAGTTGGCCACCGCCCGGCAGCGCGAGATTGAACGCGGCATTTCCCTGGTGGGCCCGCACCGCGACGATCTGGTGCTTAATCTGGGTGATCAGCCGGCCAAGGGCTTTGCCAGCCATGGTGAGACGTGGTCCTATGCCATTGCGCTGCGCCTGGCGGAGTTTAATCTGCTGCGGCAAGAGGGAGGATCGGATCCGGTGCTCATTTTGGATGATGTATTTGCCGAGCTTGACGCCAAGCGCCGCAAGCAGCTTGTCCACCTGGCCGCCGAGGCCGAGCAGGTGCTCATTACCGCGGCGGTAGATGAGGACCTACCGGGGAACTTGGAACCCATCGTGCGCTACCGCGTGAGCGTGGAAGATACCGATACCGGCCGCATCTCCAAGCTCAGCGCTGAGGATGCCGTTGAGGATGGGGATGGTGACAAGGATGAGTGAGGAACAAGGGGGCGTCGGCAAGCAGCGCATTGATCCTGTCACCCAGTACTTTAAATTGGTACGGTCCACCTCCAAGAACCCGCCGAAGCTAACCCGTCCAGTGCCAAAGATGCCGGTGCCCTCTCTGGAGAAGGCACAAAAGCAGGGGTATATGGGCTATCAACGGGGCATTCCTACGGGACCAGATGGCAGGAAGAAACGGCGAACGCTGGCGGTGCCGAGCCTGGGAGCCCAAATCAGCCGCGAGGTAGTCAATCGCGGCTGGGAGCATGACCTGGCCAATGGCTGGGTGATGGGGAATTGGGAAAATCTCGTAGGCGAGCGCATCGCCGCCCATACGCAGCCGCAACGGATTAAGGACAAGGTTGTCTATGTGTCCTGCGATAACTCCACCTGGGCTACGGAGCTGCGCTATCTGCAGCGACAAATCCTGCGGAAAATCTCTGACCGCCTAGGCCCGGATGTCATTGTTGAGCTGCGCATTCATGGGCCCAAGCAGCAGCGAAATTATGAGGGGCGGCAGTGGGTGAAACCACAAGGATCGCAAGATACGTATGGCTAATAGGTTGCACTTGGATCCGACCTTTAAATCCTAAATAACCTCAGAGCGCGCCAGATTCCTATCTCTCACGGGTGTGGGGTGTCTTTCAGTAGGGGGTATCCGTGTAGAATAGTTAAAGTCTTAGAATTAGCTATAGCCAAAAGGAGAGCACGAATCCGTGGCTGAAGAACACGCATATGATGCCGGGTCAATTACGATCCTGGAGGGCCTCGAGGCCGTCCGTAAGCGCCCCGGCATGTACATTGGTTCGACCGGTTCGCGCGGCCTGCACCACCTCATTTGGGAGATCGTTGATAACTCCGTCGATGAGGCTATGGCCGGCTACGCCGATAAGGTTACCGTCAAACTGCTGGAAGATGGCGGCGTCGAGGTCATCGATAATGGCCGTGGTATCCCGGTAGAAATGCACGCCTCCGGCGCACCTACCGTCCAAGTGGTCATGACGCAGCTGCACGCCGGCGGTAAATTCGACTCCGACTCCTACGCCGTATCTGGCGGCCTGCACGGCGTCGGCATTTCCGTGGTGAACGCGCTTTCTACCCGCGTAGAAGCGGAAATTAAACGCGATGGTAAGCACTGGTATCAAAACTTCCAGAACGCCGTCCCGGATGATCTCGTTGAGGGCGGCAACGCCCGCGGCACGGGTACCAAAATCCGCTTCTGGGCGGATCCGGAAGTATTTGAAACTACCGAGTACGATTACGACATCATTGCTCGCCGCCTGCAGGAAATGGCCTTCCTGAATAAGGGCCTATCCATTGAGCTCATCGATGAGCGCGTTACCGAAGAGCAGATCGAGCTGGAAGAAATCGCCGATGCAGAATCCGGCGAGACCAGTGCGGATGAAACCTCCTTCGATGATGCCCCGGACGCTGGCGATACTTTCAACGAAGAATCCGGTGAAGCGGCGGAAGCTGCGGCGGAAAAGAAGCGCCGTAAGAAGATCACCTTCCACTACCCGGATGGCTTGACCGATTACGTCAAGTACCTCAATAAGTCCAAGACCGCGATCCACCCGACTATCGTTTCTTTCGATGCCAAGGGCGAAGATCATGAGGTGGAAGTAGCACTGCAGTGGAACCAGGGCTATAAGCAGTCCGTTCACACTTTTGCTAATACCATCAATACCCACGAGGGCGGCACGCATGAAGAGGGCTTCCGCGCGGCCCTAACCTCCTTGATGAACCGCTATGCCAAGGAGCATAAGCTCATCAAGGAAAAGGATGGCAACCTCTCCGGCGATGACTGCCGCGAGGGCTTGGCCGCCGTCATTTCCGTCAAGGTGGGCGATCCGCAGTTCGAGGGCCAGACCAAGACCAAGCTGGGCAATTCCGAAATCAAGGGCTTTGTCCAGCGTGCGGTGAACGAGCACGTCAATGACTGGTTCGATGCCAATCCGGCTGAGGCAAAGGCCATTATCAATAAGGCCGTGTCCTCCGCACATGCTCGCATGGCTGCCCGCAAGGCCCGCGAGATGGTGCGCCGCAAATCTGCCACCGACCTGGGCGGACTGCCCGGCAAGCTCGCGGATTGCCGCTCTAAGGACCCGAAGATTTCCGAGCTCTACATCGTGGAGGGTGACTCCGCAGGTGGTTCCGCTAAGGGCGGCCGTGATTCCATGTTCCAGGCCATCTTGCCACTGCGCGGCAAGATCTTGAACGTGGAGAAGGCCCGCATGGATAAGGTCCTCAAGAATGCTGAGGTCCAGGCGATTATTACCGCACTGGGTACCGGTATCCACGAGGAATTCGATATCAAGAAGCTGCGCTACGACAAGATCGTGCTCATGGCCGATGCCGACGTCGACGGCCAGCACATTGCTACGCTGCTATTGACCCTGCTCTTCCGCTTCATGCCCCAGTTGGTTGAGGACGGGCACGTGTACCTGGCTAACCCGCCGCTGTACAAGCTCAAGTGGTCCAAGGGCACTCCGGGCTATGCCTTTTCCGACGACGAGCGCGATAAACTGTTGGCCGAGGGTCTGGAGCAAAACCGCAAGATCAACAAGGATGACGGCATCCAGCGCTACAAGGGTCTGGGCGAGATGAACGCCGCCGAGCTATGGGAAACTACGCTCGACCCGAGCACCCGCATCCTGCGCCGCGTGGATTTGGAAGACGCGCAGCGCGCCGATGAGCTCTTCTCCATCCTCATGGGTGACGATGTCTCGGCCCGCCGCTCCTTCATTACCCGCCGCGCGAAGGACGTCCGCTTCCTAGACATCTAAAGCGCAGCACAAAGCCCACCGTGGAAAATACTGCGGTGGGCTTTAATTGTGGCGTTTTAAAGCGCGAGCCCTAGGCCTGGGAGCTGCGCTGATCCGCTACGGCGAATCCCAGGGAGGCTAGGCACATGGCTAGGATGACGCCGAAGCCGGCGACGATGGAAAGCGGCCAGTCCGCGTTCGTGCCGTGCAGGGTGGCAAAGACTATGGCCGTGATGACGGCAAGACCGATGGCCGTGCCGATGCGCTGGCCGGTCTGGAGGACAGCTCCCGACGATCCAGCGTAGGCCTGAGGGACATGTGCCAAGGTGAGCGTCTGGTTAGGGGAGATGACCGAGCCTTGCCCGCCGCCCACCAAGGAGAGCGACAGGACCATCCACCATTCGCTGGTACCCCATTGCTCGGTGGCCCAGATGAGCGCAATGGTGGCAACGAGCCCGGAGATGGTCACCATCATGCCGATAACCACGACCTTGCGGCCGTGGACGGACACTGACCGGCCGGCCAGTGTGGCAGAAATAGAGCTCAACAAAGCGGCCGGAATGCCTACGGATCCGGCAGCGAGGGCGGAGTGCCCGAGACCGCTTTGGAAGTAGAGCGCGACGAGCACCCAAATGCTGGTAATACCCATAAACCACAAGGTGGCGATGATGGTGCCATTGCGAAAGCTCGCAGTAGCAAAGATATTAAGATCCACCATTGGTGGATGACCGGTGGCCTTGTGTCGTCGCTCCCAAAGCACCCATGCCACCAGTAAAAACGCGCCCAGGAGCAGCAGCCACCACACGCCAGGTGTTCCAGAAGACTCCATGAAGGGGAAGAGGATGGCCCACACGGCGGCGCCAAGGATCACAGCACCAATGGGATCAAGGGTGGCTAGGGTCTTGAAAATTCCCAGTTTATTGCCCATTTCATCGCGTACACGAGAAAACAGCGGCCGCGGAAACCACATCAATCCCAAGATGATGGCAATAAGGCCGACGGGGAAATTGACCAGCATGGTCAACCGCCAGCCCAGGTCTGCGCCACCCAGGCGTATGAGCAAGCCGCCAAGTACCGGTCCAATGGCCACGGCGAGGCCCACCGTGGAGCCAAAATAGCCGAAGGCGCGGGCCCGCTCGGGGCCGCGGAAGTACTGCTGGATCATGCCCACGCCCTGGGGATTAAGCAGGCCAGCACCTATGCCTTGGATAAAGCGGGCGGCATTGAGTGCCTCAGCATTAGGGGCAAAACCGGCGACTGCGGCGCTGATGGAATAGATAGCGATGCCAGCTAGAAAGATGCCGCCGCGGCCGACGAGATCTCCGGCGCGGCCGGCCGCCACGAGGATGACGCCGAAAGTGAGCGCATAGCCGGAGAGCACCCATTGCACATCCGAATTAGAGGCCCCTAAACCCGATTGAATAGAGGGCAGGGCCACATTAACAATGGATACGCTCAGCAGCGACATAAAAAGCGCCGTGAGCAAAACGATAAGTACCCGCCAGCGGGCGGGATCTTGGCCGGCGGGGTACTCGGTCTGGTTAGCTGCGGAAGTAATCACTTCCACACTTATACCTGGCGGTGAGAAGGCGATTCAACTGCCGTGAATCTACATATGCTTCTGCAGCACGCGGCCGAAATCCGGAACCGCAGGGGTGAGGAATTTCGAGGCTTTACCGCGCAGGGAGTTATAAGGCTTAGACAGCGCGGGGGAGTTGACCTGCTCGGCGTGCTTATCGGCTACCGCCATGATGGAATCACTTACTTCGTTGCTACGCGGTTCCAGGAAGGAACCGAAATCCTGCTCGGCGCTGCCTGCAAACTCTTGCCAGTGCGGGTCCATAGCGTCGAGGACATCCGGTAGCACGCGGCCTAGCGCCTTGGTGATGATGGCGGAGTCGACCTTTTTCGCGGCGGCGACTGCGCCCTTCAGCGCCATGCCGGTAATGCCCGATTGCTTGGCGACGACCCTCTCAACCAGCTCGCCACAATCGCTTATCACCGCAGTGCGCTGCGGACCTGACATAAGTTCAGAAAGATGTCCCATGCTGCACCACCTTACGCGAGTTAAGCCGGCTGTCCCGGCAGGCCAGGGAGGTTGGCCTGAATGGCAGCAATCTGATCGGCGATCTGGCCCAAGCCAGCATCGCGGGCTGCCTTTTCCAGATCCACGTTGGGGGAGTAGAGGGCCACGGCGCTGGCCAGGGCGGTGACGCCCGCGGCCGCTGCGGTGATGATCAACGTGAGATCCAGTTGGGAAGAACCGGTAGAGGAACCACCAGTCTGGCCCTGTTCAAATTCCGGATTTACCTCGTCTTTCCAGGAATCCGCCTCAGCTGCAGTAGCGGTAGGAGCAGTGACGGCGGTGGCAGCTAGGGCAACGGCCGTAAGGCTCGATACGGCGATCTTCTTGACGTGGGACATGGTGCTAGTTCCTTCCTTGGGTCACTCTTCCCAAAACTTAGGCAACTTCTTTAACACTAAGGTAGACGCGCACGGTGAACTTTGCGAATTCTGCGTTATACCCGCTCAGCGCCGGAACGCGGGCTAAAACCTCCGCCATAGCGCGGGCGGCATCGCGGTGGCTATCGTGGATGGCTATTCCTTCCACCTTGGCAGTGCTGGCCGCCGCAGCGGCCGCAAGAGCAGCAAAATTGGTGACGCGGACGTTAAAGCGCGCGCAAAACTCGCGTGCCAAAAGGTAGAGCTGTTCGGTACTCATGATCACCTAGGACTGCGTGGGCCGGGCGCGGCGGATTTCCGCCTCCAGCTCAGCGCGGCCGGGGAGGAGGGCGCGGGCGGTGGATTGCACGTGGGCGTCGGCAAGCGTGCGGGCTGCCGCCGCAACAACAGCGCGCACCACCGCCTCGTGCTTGGAGGTGCCCTGCGCGGAAGCCAGTAGCGTGAGCGCGTGATCCTGTTCGGCCGTAAGCCGCAATGTCATTGCCATGCCTCAGTGATACCACGGTGATACCATGCGTGCGGCAATTCGGGCCCTGAAAGGCGCTAAAGGGTAGAATCTGGCGTTATGAGTGACAATAACGACGATCTTTTTGATCGCATATTTCCCATTGACATTAATGAGGAGATGGAGTCGAGCTACATCGACTACGCCATGTCCGTCATCGTCGGCCGTGCCCTGCCGGAGGTGCGCGATGGACTAAAGCCGGTGCACCGCCGCATCCTCTACGCGATGTTCGATTCCGGTTACCGGCCGGAGCGCGGCTACGTAAAGTCCGCCCGCCCGGTCTCGGACACCATGGGTCAGTTCCACCCGCACGGTGACTCCGCCATCTATGACACCTTGGTGCGCTTGGCCCAGTCGTGGAATATGCGCTACCCACTGGTGGATGGGCAGGGTAACTTCGGCTCCCGCGGTAACGATGGCCCAGCAGCAATGCGTTATACGGAGTGTAAGCTCACTCCGCTGGCCATGGAGATGGTGCGCGATATCCGCGAAAACACCGTTGATTTCTCGCCCAACTACGATGGCAAAACCAGCGAGCCGGACGTACTGCCGTCCCGCGTTCCAAACCTGCTGATGAACGGTTCGGGCGGCATTGCCGTGGGTATGGCCACCAATATCCCTCCGCATAACCTCAACGAGCTGGCTGAGGCCATCTACTGGCTACTGGATAATCCAGACGCCGATGAAGAGGCTGCGCTGGAAGCCTGCATGGAACGCGTTAAGGGCCCGGATTTCCCCACCGCGGGCCTCATCGTGGGCGATCAGGGCATCAAGGATGCCTACACCACCGGCCGCGGATCCATCCGTATGCGCGGCGTGACCTCCATCGAGGAATCTGGATCCCGCCAGACCATTGTGATTACCGAGCTGCCGTTCCAGGTCAACCCGGATAACCTCATCTCCAATATCGCGGAGTCCGTGGCCAGCGGCAAGATCGCGGGTATTTCCAAGATTGAGGATGAGTCCTCCGACCGCGTTGGCATGCGCATCGTCGTCACCCTCAAGCGCGACGCCGTGGCCCGCGTGGTGCTCAATAACCTCTACAAGCATTCCCAGCTGCAGACGTCCTTCGGTGCCAACATGCTCTCCATTGTCGATGGCGTGCCGCGCACTCTCCGCCTGGATCAGATGCTGCGCTACTACGTGGAGCACCAGATCGAGGTCATCGTTCGCCGCACCCAGTACCGCCTGAATGAGGCCGAAAAGCGCGCCCACATCTTGCGCGGTTTGGTCAAGGCACTGGACATGCTCGATGAGGTCATCGCCCTTATTCGCCGTTCGCCCACCGTGGACGAAGCGCGCGAGGGCTTGAAGGAGCTTCTCGACGTCGACGATATCCAGGCCGATGCCATCCTGGCCATGCAGCTACGCAAGCTGGCTGCCCTGGAGCGCCAAAAGATCATCGATGAATTGGCGGAAATCGAGCGCGAGATCGCTGATCTGAAGGATATCCTCGCCCGCGAGGAGCGCCAGCGCCAGATTGTCCACGATGAGCTGGCAGAGATCGTCGATAAGTATGGCGATGAACGCCGCACCGAAATCATTCCGGCAACCGGCGATGTGACCGATGAGGATCTTATCGCCCGCGAAAACGTTGTAGTCACCATTACTTCCACGGGCTACGCTAAGCGCACCAAGGTGGATTCCTACAAGGCGCAAAAGCGTGGTGGCAAGGGCGTACGCGGCGCTGAGCTCAAGCAGGACGATATTGTCAAGAACTTCTTCGTCTGCTCCACTCACGACTGGATCTTGTTCTTTACCAACTTCGGCCGTGTTTACCGCCTCAAGGCCTATGAGCTGCCAGAGGGCGGTCGCGCCGCACGCGGCCAACACGTGGCTAACCTGCTGGAATTCCAGCCGGAAGAAAAGATCGCGCAGGTCATCCAGATCCAGTCCTACGAGGATGCTCCTTACCTGGTTCTCGCCACCCAGCAGGGCCGCGTGAAGAAGTCCCGTTTGACCGATTATGAGTCCGCGCGTTCCGCTGGCCTTATCGCCATCAACCTCAACGAGGGCGATGCGCTCATTGGTGCACAGCTCGTCTCCGAGGGCGATGACATCCTGCTCACCTCCGAGCAGGGGCAGGCCATCCGCTTTACTGCGGACGACGACCAGCTGCGCCCCATGGGCCGCGCTACCGCTGGTGTGAAGGGCATGCGCTTCCGCGGCGATGACCAGCTGCTGTCCATGTCGGTAGTCCACGATGGCGAGTTCCTCTTGGTTGCCACCTCCGGCGGCTACGGCAAGCGCACCGCTATCGAGGAATACACCACGCAGGGCCGCGGTGGCCTTGGTGTTATGACCTTCAAGTACACCCCGAAGCGCGGCAAGCTTATCGGCGCCATCTCTGTGGATGAGGATGATGAAATCTTCGCCATTACCTCCGCCGGTGGCGTCATCCGCACCGAGGTGGACCAGATTCGTCCGTCCTCCCGTGCGACCATGGGTGTGCGCTTGGTGAACCTGGCCGACGATGTCGAACTGCTTGCCATCGACCGCAACGTCGAAGAAGATGGTGAGGAAGACGCTCAAGCTGTGGCTAAGGGCGAAAAGACCGTGGATGAAGTCCAGCAGGAGCACAAGGCTGGCGATGCTTCCAAGGATGAGGAGTAATTAATGGCACGACGAGACGTAACGATTACGCGAATCTCGCCTATCTCGGCGTTCCGCGTCGGTCTGGCCCTGTCACTCGTCGGACTGATCGCCTGGATGCTGGCCGTATGCCTGCTTTATATTGGCCTGAACCAGGTGGGGATTTGGGAATCGCTCAATAGCCTCGTCGGCGGCGTCGGCGGCGGATTCGAGGTCACCTTCGGTGTCGTCATCTCCGCCTCCGCGCTCATCGGCGTTATTTTCGCCGTTCTCCTTACGTTGCTGGCACCACTGATGGCGGTTATTTACAACGCCATCGTGGACGTCTTTGGCGGCCTGCGGGTCGACCTAGACAGCCGCTAGCGCCTCTCTTGCGTTTGAAGATACCGGCACCTTCGGGTGCCGGTATTTTTCTTTCTTTCGTGCGAATCTTTCCCCGCTTTTGAGTTGCCGGAAATATCTGCTGAACAGGCGATTTGTGTAAATCCGGGGATAGTATGTAGAGTTAATTCTCGTTCCGCACAAGGGCCTATAGCTCAGTCGGTTAGAGCGCATCGCTGATAACGATGAGGTCGCTGGTTCGATTCCAGCTAGGCCCACCACGGAACAATGGGGCATTAGCTCAATTGGTAGAGCATCTGCTTTGCAAGCAGAAGGTCAGGAGTTCGATTCTCCTATGCTCCACAG
>NZ_JASPJA010000012.1:0-84593 GCF_030232125.1 Corynebacterium sp. MSK071
CAAAAGAAAAACAAACCCAAGAACAAACCCGCTACCCCGAATGGAAAGCATTCGTCGACACCATCCAACAAGAAACCAACCAACTCACCGACCGAGTCAACAACCTACAAAACCAAGTCGACACACTCCGCGAACAAATACACACCCTCAACCACAAATACAACACCGCAATCAACCACATCACCGAATGGCGCCAAGCACACCCCAACGACATCCCACAACACCCAGCACCAACCGCAATCAAACCCGACCTCTAAACCACCATGAACAACAAAAACCCACACCACCCAGGAACACCACACCACCTACGCCAACAAATCCGAAACCGCGACAACCACACCTGCCAACAATGCGGCAAACCAGGACACGAAGTAGACCACATCACCCCAATAAGCCAAGGCGGAACACACAACCCCAACAACCTCCGCGTCCTCTGCCACCAATGCCACACCAACAAAACCACCCAAGAAACCCGCACCGGCAAACACAAAAAGAAAAAACTCCTCCACCTCCCACAACAACCCCACCCAGGATTAATCAACTAGCCACACTCCACAACCACCCCCACTAACCTTGCACCACCCCACACACCAACTACGGTAGAAACCGCGTACAAAACCAGTACGCAACCACTTCCACACACGAAAGGAAAACAAATGATTGCAGACCTCGTAACCAACGCACAAGAAGCAGCACACACCGCCATCTCCAACGGCTGGGACACCCTCGAACAGGCAAGCCTCTTCGTACGCAAGCTGCCATACCTCATCCCAGACGCACTCAACGAGTTCAACCGCAACATCACCGGCTTCTAAAACAAAAGCCAAACAAACCCCGAGACCACCACACCTCGGGGGCTTACTCATACCCCCCCACCCAGGGGGAACCCCCGCCCCCACAACTCCCCAACCCACGGGCGACCAAGGCGTTCAGGGTATGTACGGGTCTGGCCGGTGGGGTGCGTGAGTGGCATGCTTCGCGCCCGGGTTCTCCTGTGCGGAACGCACCAGGGCGTGGTGCGTGAGTGTTGTGCCTTGTTCTGGTCGTGAACCAGCGGCCTGCATCTCATTGGTCAGTTACTGAATTTGTCCGTTTTCAGTGGGTTGTTGAGTCAGGCAACAAGGCTTAATAACCCCTCTTTTTAGTTTAGGGGTTTTGTTTTGGTTAGTGGCTGTACGGGTTGATGCTCATGCTTGTTCCTGCTCTAATTTCTTCCTGAACTCTTCAGTACCTAGATAGGTGATAGCGCAGCAAGCGTCCCGGTATTCACGAGTAGCAAACAACTCAATGATGAGGTTGCACATCTTATGGGCGATGCGGTCACGGAGTTGGGCTGTCATGCTTGTTCCTTTGTGTAGAAGATTTTGAGGGTGCGTCCCTCGTCTTGGATGTCTAGGCGTAGGTTGTTGATTCCCCATTCTTCGATGGCGCGGCCTTCGTCGTTGACGATGGTTAGACGGGTGATGTCGTCCGTGTCCGGGGCGAGTAGCCCTGCGTCTGCGAGGGCTTGGGCGCAGCATTCGGTTTCGTCGTCTGGTATCCCGTCGAGCTGAGCTACTCCCCAGTGGCGCATAAGAACCTGCGCGGCTTTGTCTATGTTGTTCATTGTTCGTCGTCTCCTTGGTACATTGTGCGTATGTTTTCTTTGGCGGCTTCGAGTAGTCCTAGGGCGTAGACGTAGGGCAGGTCGCCGTCGACGTTGACGTGGAAGATTGGTTCGCCGTCGTGGGCTAGTCCGTGCGTGATGGTGATTTGGCAGTCCTGATATTTGATTAAGTCACCTTGATAGTCAGTCATTGGTGTTCTCCTTGCAGTGGGTAAGGCTCGGGGTGTTGGTAGGTGTGGCGTTTCTTGAACCGGCGTCCAGCGCGGATAGCAGCCCCCGGGGTGTGGTAGAGAACGGGAGTATCCCGCTTGGAGTTGAAGCGCCATATTCCTTCCTCTCCCCAGAATCGGCCTAGTGTCAGTCGGTCTAGTAGTTTCTTAGGTTGGTAGAGGCCTAGAGCGACTGAGGTTGGCTGGTATTTTATTTTCCCTTTGTGCATCCATTTTTTAGCGCTTATGCCACTCATGCCCTCATCCTTTCTGCGTGTGCGAGTAGTGCCAGGGCGAGGGGGCCGTCCCCGTTCATCTCGAATATGTCCTGCATTTCGCGGGTGCGGCTCTCCTCGTAGGTTTCTCCCCTTGTGAGCCAGAGGCACGCTGCGATGTAGGCGACGATGGGGGCGAACGGGACGAGGATGATTAGGCTCATGCGTCCTCCTCGACGGGTTCCCAGTCTCCTACCCAGCGGCGGGCGGTTGCGTATTCCTCGTTGTCGCACGGGATAAAGTCGCCGCAATTGTCGATATGCCCCAGCTCGGTTTCCATAAATACCGGTCTGCCGTCTGGGTTCCATGCGCGGGGTAGGTCTGGGCGTGGGGTGCAGTTGTCGAATCGTGTGTGGTTGGTGCCGTATCGCGGGTCGAGGATTACTGCGCCGTGTTTGATTTCTCCGGTGCTTTCGAATTCTCCCATGTAGATGACGGGGTGCGGTTTATGTGGCACGTCTACCCATGTGCCCACACAATTAGCGAGTTCTAGGGGCGTGATATCTGCGAGGGTTCTCATGCTTCCTCTTCGGCGTATTGGGCTGCTGCGAGTAGTGCGTAGGCGACACCACGGGCTTCGTCGGGGGTGAGGTCGCCGGGTTCGATTCGCTGCACTATGATTCTGCTGTCTGGTGCTGTCCACACGACGGGGTCGTATGGCCCGCCCGGTAGCCACCCTTTGCCGTCTGGCACGAAAGTGCTGGGGTCGTTCGGTTCCGGCAAGTCTGGGGCGAGTAGCTCTAGTTCGTTTAGCAGTGTGGCTATTTGCTCGGGGCCGTAGCCGCGTTTTGCCGCGAAATCGATTGCCTTTGCGGCCCGGTCTTGCTTACTCATTTTTCCTCCACATAGTTTGCTGCTGCGAGTAGGGCGTGGGCGAGGTTGCGGGCTTGGTCGGTGGTTATTGATTTTCCCCACCCGTGGCTGTCCGTTATCCAGACCTTGTTGATGAATACAGATACCCATTTATTAGGGAGCTCTGGAACTTCCCATGCGGGCTTATGCACGTCTATGGGTGGATTAGGGTGTGGGGCTTTTTGCTCTGGCGCGAGTAGGTGTAATTCTTGTAGAAATTCGGCAATTTCTGTGGGGTTTTGTCCGGCTCTGAGGCCGAGGGCGATAGTGTTTGCGGACTGGTGGACATTATTCATCGTGTTCTCCTAACGCTTTGTTGATGTGGTCTACTACGCGGGCTGCGAGGTTCTGCTCTATTGGAGTGCGCTCTGGGTCAGTGCTGGCGTACTGCCAGATTTGGATAACGTCTGCCAAAGCGTCTCTCAGGATTAGTAGCTCGCGGGCGAGTTCTGGGGCGGCTGCTGCGAGGTTTACGTCGTGGTCGTTTCTGCTCCAATCGACTGCCTGGTCTGCGTTCCATAGCACTTCTCCGCTCTGACTGGTAATGCAGTCGGGGTCTTTTGTTTCCCACGGCCCTGGCGTGGCTTTCTCTAGCAGGCATTTCAGGTGGGTGGTGGTGAGGTTATTCATTGGTGTCACCTAGGACGATTTCTTTGAGGTAGCTGGCGATGATTGCGGGGCCTTGCTGCTCGTTATTTGCCGCTTTGGTTTCCATAGCCAGAATTAGGCCTTTAACCTGCTCGCGTAGGCAGATTACTTCTTGTGCGAGTTCTGGGGTCAGGGCGGTGAGGTGTGCGTTTTGGCCGTGCATGATTCCTAGATACTCCCCATTGGCGCTTCTTATTTGGCGTGACATGTCCAGGCGGGGCGCTCCATCGGGGTACGTTTCTATCACTGACCATGTCCCTGGTGTGGCTTGGTCGAGTAGGTGTTGGAGGTGTGTGGTGGTGAGGTCAGGCATTGTACTGCTTCCATTCGTATCCGAGGTTGGTTTTAGTGATTTCTAGGGCACCCATTAGTTCTTCTGCCGTGTAGGCTGCGTCGCTTTCTAAAGCGTCGGCAATAATCAACGTGTCTCGCTGAATTTCCTTTCCGTCCAAGGAGCCGTGGCCCCTTCGCGCCGCTTCAGCGTAGGCGTAGAGCGTCTGGATTACTGCTTGTACATTTTCCTGCCTCATTCCTGTACCTCCGTGGGGGTGTAGCGGCGACCGGTTGGGGTGAGGTCTTCGCTGGGGACTCCTATTACTACGTCCCCTGCGTTTGGTGGTTGGATGCATCTAATGAAGTCCCTGTTTTGGGATAGCATTACGACCTTGACGCCGCTTTCTGATTCTGCTTCTGCGAGGTAGTGCTTTTTATCGTCCCATTCGACCTCGGCCATTGTGGGCTTCGGCTTGGTTGGGAGGGCTGAGCGAACAGCTAGGTGCAGATCGTTAATTTCTTTATGTTCCTCGACCCTAACAGGGGTGAACTCCTCGGCCAGGCGGGCGAGCGCGGTCACCGCCGTGTATGCGTCGACGATTTCCTGGCGGGTTGGGTTAGGCATTGGCGGTGTCCTTTGCTTGGGCTGCTAGGCGGCGGGTTTCTTCTTCGACTTCTTCCCATGTCCAGGTGTGGACGTGCTCCCCATGAAAGAAAGCTATTTTTGGGTTAGCGTGCTGGGCTTCGGGGTGGTGTCCGTCTAGGTAGTGGTTGGTGTCGAAGCCGATTATGCGGCCCTCGTGGTAGGTGATTCCGCCGTGCACTTCGATGTCGGGGTGCACCTCGATCGTGTCGGGGGAATTAAGCCACGGGTGGTTTTCCGGCAACTCGATGTATCCGTTAATGGTGAACGGCCCCATCTGTGTCATGCAGTTGATGCCCTGGTGAGTGAAGTAGCGGGCGGTGTTGTTGGCGATGCGGTCGAACGGGTTGGTCATTAGTCTTCCTCTATCCAGGTTTCGTTTACGTCTACGGATTGGATGTTGATGATTTCGCGTGTCCAGAGCTTCCGGTCACCCTCTAGGGCGTTTTCGATGCTGAACTTTCGAGCAAATGCTCCTTCACGCCAAAAGATGTGCCCCTCGTCGGTGATGTTCCCGTCCTCGTCACGCTTGATTCCGATTCGTGCACCATATTCGATTTCCTTGTATCCGGTGTGGATAGGCTTGGGGATTCGGTCGAGGTCACGGTCACGCATCGCTATCAGTGGCTTGCACCATTCCTCCCACCTGTCGGCTTCGTCTTTGCCGAGCTGGGGAACAATGTCTGCGTTGCCGCCGTACATGTGCGGGTCTCGTACACGCACGATGCCGTCTTTGACTCCTTGGACTACGTAGTCCACGACATCATCTTGGTAGTAAGGGTGAGCGGTACGTAGGCGACGCTCCGCTTCCTTTGGGTCGCTGGTAGCAAATTCAATAATCATTGATGGTGTCCTTTCGGTGATTGATGTTTATTTGTCTGCCCATTGGTCGTAGGCGCGGTCTTGCCAGGAGTCGTCTTCTTGTTCTTCTAGTTCGTCTGGGTTGGGTTCGTTGGTGTCATCAAAGGGCCAGGGGTAAATCATTGGGTGTCCTTCCATGTAATGGTGATGTGGGCGCCGGTCCAGCCTTGTGGGTGGTATTGCTTGGTGATGTGCCATTGGGTGATGCGTGAGTCGTCTTTGATGACGCCGGCGTACTGCAATGCATCCCCCACGGCGCGGGCCAGCTTGTCGGCGTCGGGGGTTACGGCTGGTTCGGGGAATCGTGGTCGTTTGGGTTTGGGCATGAAAAAAGCCGCTGTGACCTGTATGGGTTCATCTAGCGGCTGGTCTGTGTAGCTGGCGCTTAGTTCTTGTATGAGTTTGTCGCGCCAGGGTTTGAGTTTCTTTGAGGATTCAATCATGCGCCCATGACCGACGTAACGCTTTGAACCTTGGGGCGCTGGGATTCCTTCAACTTGGAAAGTGAGTGGGTTGGTGTTGATTCCCTCCGGTTTGCAGGTCTTGACCTCCGAAGCTGGGACAAGAATCACGCGGCGTTCGCCGGCTTGTTTGGCTGATTTTCGCGTTCTGCTCAAAATGGTGGTTCCTTTGGCTTCTGACGCTTTGGTTTGTTCTTCTGGGGCGATTGCCCACGAGTGTCGTGTTTGCCGTTCTGCGGGGCGGACGGGCTGGCCTTTGGGGCTGTTTCTGGTTTGTGGTTGCAGCGCCATGCTTTGCCGTCTTTGTAGCGCATGCCGTTGGGGTCGCACAGGTCGCATTCTTGGCGGGCTTTGAGGGCGGCTTCGCGTTCCGCTTCGGCTTCTGCTTCGGCGCCTTGGCGGAGTTTCTGGCATTCGCGGCAATTCTCATCGACCCATTTGCCGGCCGGGATGTGACGATGCTTCGGGCATCGAGTGCGTGCGGCGTGAGCCGCCGCCAACTCGTCCAGGTTTTTGGGTTGGGGGTTTTCGGTGTTGGGTTCTTGTCCACCAGTAGTGTTACTGGTTTCCTTAACCCCCTCCCTTCCCCTGTCCCCCTGTTCCCCTGTTCCCCTGTTCCTATGCTCCGGTTTCCGCGAACTTCCGCCGCCTTGTGTAGGAACTTCCGACGCTGTGCGTAGGAAAGTGTAGGAACTTCCGTCGCTCCACTGGTCAGAGACGTTTTCGCCGTCTTCTGGGGCCGGATATTTAGACTTAGCTTTGCGTTCTGTGCGCTGATGGTCCGCCCATGTTGGGATGGCGTAGTAGGTGCGTCCGTGGACCTCATAAATGATGATTCCGAAGGTGTCTACAACTTCCTTCACGACGCGGCGGAAATTCTCGGAAGTTCCTACGCTAAGTTCTTTGATGTCATCGTTCGGAAAAATGAACCCCTCCAACTCCTTTAAGTTGAGGGTTCCACGCCCGTAATCGTCCGCCCAATTCCACATCCCGATGTAGGCCAGGCGCGCCACAGCAGACGCCTTTGCCACATCCGGTGAGGACCAAAATTCGGGTTTAATCGTCCTGATTCGTGGCATCGTCTTTTCCTCCTTTCTCTATGGATTGGAATAAGTGGATTAGGGCGTCGAGGAAGTCTGGTCTGGCGCAGTACAAGTCGCGTGATTCTAAGTAGTCGCGCATGTCCTCACGCTGCTGGTGGGTAGGCATTTAGTTGCTGCTTCCGATGCCGTTGGTGCCGCGTTGGGTGGTGTCGAGGTGTGGTACTTCTGCCCAGACGTTGAGGACGATGGGGACTACTACGAGTTGGGCGATGTAGTCGCCGGCCTGAATGTGCTGTGTCGTATCGCCAGTGTTATGCAGGCTGATTTTGATGGGGCCGCGATATCCGCTATCAACGATGCCGGTGCCGTTACTCAGCACTAGGTGCTTCTTAATACCGGTGGAGCTGCGTACAAACAACATGCCCACATGTCCACGGGGCACAGCAACGTGCACGCCGGTATCGCCTACCCTGTGAGCACCAACAGGCACTGTCAGGTCATGTTTCAGGGCGAGGTCAATGCCAGCATCGTCTTTGTAGGCTTGGCGCGGCTGTGCTGCACCATCATCAAGCGAGTAATAAAGCAAAGGGGTTCCTTTCAAAACGAAAAGACCCCGCCTGTGGACTGTGGAGGTCCTAGCTAGCGGGGTTAATGGTTGAGGATTCGGGCGCGCGCTTGGTCGATTTCTGCGAACCATACGGGGCTGGCGTCGAGCACCTGCATGACACCCATTTCTAGGCCAATATAGCCGGCGAACATGCCGCCTATTCTCACCTGACCTCGCACCACCAATCAGTGTCCGTGCTCCGCGTGGAGGGGTTGTAGTGGAGCGATTCGCGGTATTCAGTACCAGGGCCGCAATGCTCACTATTATCATCGTGAGAATCTATGAAATAGAACATCGTGGCGAAACAGCCAATAAAAGATGCGGCACCTACCAGGAGGATAATTCCGCCGCCTGTCCAGCTATCGTGAAATACCTCGAAACCATAAATACAAATGAGCGTACTTACAAAAACCATGCCACGAGCGCTATCGCTGCGACTGCCATAATGATGTATTCCATGCCTAGCTCCCTGCGATGAGTTTCAACGCCCATAGCAGCGCGTACACGGGATGGTTCGGGTCTGCTACTCCGCCGTCTGGGGTGTAGGCGGTGGAGAGGATATCAATGATGGTCTGCACGGTGGACTCCTCAGAATGGTGGTTGTTGGTCTTGGCCTGCCTGTGCGGGTGGTTGTGACCACGCCCCGCTGGCGGCGGTTTGGCCCTGCTGTGCGGCGTTATCCCACGACTGCTGTTGAGCTTGGTTTGGCTGCTGCTGTCCACCGCCACCCTCCCGTGGATTGCGGTTTACCTGAGCGGTGGCGTAGCGCAGAGACGGGCCGACTTCGTCGACATCAATCTCGAATACGGTGCGGTTATCGCCCTCACGGGTCTGGAAGGAACGCTGCTTCAAGCGGCCGTTGACGATGACGCGCATGCCTTTGGCTAGGGATTCTGCTGTGTTCTCCGCCAGATGCTTCCAAGCATTGCACGTGAGAAACATAGCTTCGCCGTCTTCCCACTGCTGGGTTTGCGAATTAAATCGCTTCGGCGTGGATGCGATACGGAAGTTGCACACTGCCGCTCCTGCTGGGGTCCAGCGAAGCTCAGGTTCCGCAACCACATTTCCTACGACTGTGATTGGGGTTTCGTTTTGGGCCATAATTATGCAGCTCTCTTCCGTTTCTTGGCTCGTTCCGCTGCGCAGGCTCGGCAGCGGATGTTCTTTCCGTTTGGTTCGACGTAGGTGTTTTCTGGTGTGTATTCGTGTCCGTTAATACAGGTACTTCGCATTCCATTTTGGATTGCATAACCAGCACCGCGTCTCAGGTTTTCTTCGTTTGTCACGACTTCCATGTGGGCGGGGTTAACGCAACCTCTATTACGGCAAAGATGGTCTATCACCATTCCGCTGGGGATTTCGCCACGGTAGTGCTCGTATGCCCATCGGTGCCCGAGAATTTGCTTTCGGCCACTGGCAAGTTTCGTGTACCCAGTTCGATATTTGGTTCCGCTCCACTCCCAACAGTCGTTTGTGCGGACTACATAAAGCTCAAACGATTCTGCGAATGTTCTTGCCCGCCTCCCGCCGAGCGGGTCTCCCCAACGACGATTCCGTTTGTAATGTGCAGCGCAATATCCGATTGCCCTAACTGGCTTGGAACATCCGTCTACGGTGCATGTTTTTCCTGCATTGGTAACCGCATGCATCTTCGCCGCCGGTCCTGGTTCCCCGTTTTTAAGCCAGCGTTTATAATGCATTTTGCACATACCACGCGTTATATACCCACGGTTCCCACACCCAGGGATGGAGCACACAACTGCTTTACGCTTTCCAGTCATTTACTGCTCCTGCAGTTCGTTCCAGCGGGTGCGTCCGAGGTCGAGGACTGCTTGGGGCACATCACTTTCTTCGCGGATTTCGTTCATGAAGTCGGTGACTGCCTCAGCACTAGTCAGCTCTGCGAGTGCGGCTTTTACATCCCGCACGAACTGGTCATCTTCCGGTTCCTGCTCGGGTTGCTGCCGCATCTTTGGTGCCGGCGCGGAGACTGCCTGAGCAGCTACATCCTGACGAGTAGCCTTTTGTCGAATGGGTTCCGACGTATCCACAAAGCTCTCGGAATCGAAGTACACATCCCCTAGTTCATCGGGGAACGCCTTTCGGAAGGCGCCAGCGGCTGCGTTCTTTCCTAGCATGAAGGTTGGCTTCGCATCCCACATTGGCGTTAGGTTTCCTTCTCGGCCCCAGGTTTGCTTGGACTCATCCCAAGTAACGACATGCGGGAAGGGTTCACCGTCTCGGTACACAATGACCTTGGCGAACTCCGGGTACCCCATGCGGGCAACGTTCCACGTGTCGCGCCATTCTGTCTCCTGCCCTGTGGACTGGTCGATTCCCTTATACAGCCAGTCGCCTTCGCGGTAGGTGCCGCCCTCTTGTTTAGCGATACGTCGGGCGGTTCGACGTGCTCCGCCGATACCGACTTGGAGGGTGTAGGTCTTACCGTTCTTCGTCTTGCGCTCAATGAGCGCGATTTGCGACGGGTCTTGAGGGTTCAGGCCTAATGCTTCGGCGCGGGCGAAGAACATTTTTAGGTGATTGGCTGGAATTTGCTTGTACCCTAGCTGCTCAATGAGCGTCATTTCCTGCTCGTTGAATTTAGCGATTTCATTACTCATTTAGATGTTCCTTTCGTCGTCGAATCGGTCGAGGGTGATTTCTGTGAGGGCGACGGCGGTTTCCTCATCAAGGTCGCGGGCGGTGAAGCACTCCATGAGGTAGATTGCTTGGCCGGCGAATGCGGTCAACGCTGCGTAGTTGGCGTCGGTGGCGGTGCGGGCCACCTCCAAACGCCGGTAGGGCATGTCACTGGGCTTGCTCATAGTTTCTGGCGCTCCTTATCTGCTTGGTCGTGGATTTGTTGGTAGAGGTCTCGCATTTCTGGGAACGTGTCTCCGTGGTCGCGCAGCCAGTCGAAGGCTTCGCATTGTGCCCTGTTTAAGGCGCGGTTCTTTGCTCCCTTGCTTGGTTCTGTGGTGTAGATGCTCATTAGTTCACGACCTTTGTTAGGCGGAGGCGTGTGGAACCACGGCGTACTTTTGTGCAGTAATCGCGGTACATGTCGGGGTGTTCGGACTTCATGGCCTTAGAATCAAACGTTGTGGTGTCCTTGGTGGTGGACACGCTCACCTTGTAGCCGGCGTGCGTACCCGCGTAGGAATCACCGAGCTTCTCTAGGAGCTGTTTGCGCTGCTGGTCGATGCGGCCTTTTAATTCGCGCATCTCATCCTCGCCGGCACCTATCTCGGCTACTAGGTCTTCTATCTCGTCGGCGTCCTCTAGGCTGGTGACCTCACCCATCCAATCCGGGGTAGTGCCTTCCAGCCAAGCGAACCAGTCCGCGGCGGTGCGTTGCATGCCCTCCACCACCTTGGGGTCATAGTGGATTACCTGATACTCGTACCCGTCCGGGGTGAACTCCCCGTCCTGCTCCTGGTAGTACTCCACCAGCAGCACGCATGCTTCCGCGCCCGCGTGCCACATGTTTGCCTGGACTTGCAGGTAGTACCCGTCGGGGCACCAATCATGCCAATACCCACCAGTGAACGGGTGCTTAGCGGTCTTAATCTCACCAATCACCTCCCCGTCCTCGCTGTATAGGTCTGGGGTGCCACACAGGCGCTCATCATCAGGGTTGATGATGATGGTTTGCGGGTCCGCGTTGTACACAAGACGCGAATCAACCTCGACCACAAGCGGCGCCAGCACGGGTTCGCGGGCAGTGCCCCAAACCGTGTAGTCATTACCGCCCCACCGCTTCCCTGTTTCTTTCTGCTCGCGCAGTTCCTGCCATTTCCTAGCGGTCTTGCCGAGATGCAGGTCTCGTAGTTCTGTTGAGGTGAGGTGCTGGCGGCGGTATTCGTGCCATTCTTCCTCATTGTTTGGCTTAAATGTTTTCAAAACTTGCTCCCCTAAAAATCGCGCTCCCCCGGTTCGTCCTGTTTAAAATCTTCTTTGCCATCCGCGCATGACGCTCACAAAACCGGAACCCGAACCCCAGCCCAATATCATCAGTGCCCAATTCATCACAGGCTAGGTGGAGGCATCCGTACTCTTCCTTGAACTGGTCTAAGGCCTTATTCGCGGCTTTGCGTGACGTGAACGAGGTAGGTGTTGGCAGATTCACCCACCACGACCCGTCCCGGTATCTGGCTGGCGTTAGCAGCATTGCGACCCCTTCCTGACGTAATCTTCAATCGTCTTGCGTTTCACGCCGTAGACAGTGGCTAGGCGCTGTTTAGCGAGTGCAGGGCCAAGCAGGCAGGCAAAATGTGGGTATTCTTCCGCGACGAGCTGCTGATTAGTCCGTGGTTGTTCGTGGGCACGATGCCGCCCTAAATCACGGGCGAACCGGAGCGCTTCACCCCAACTCGCAGCAGGAAAAGCACTCTCCCCATCACGTACAGTCCAAAGTCCAACAGCCCGGTCTTTTACAATCCGGTTCTTCACATCCATACTGGCGGCACCGAAATAATCCAATGGAAAACAAATCCAACCATGCCGCCAAACACGCCAGTAGCCCAACACAGGCGCACCCGCTTAGCGGCAACATCCTGCCAATACGCCAACTCCTTATACGTCGGCTCACGGCGCTCCGAGCGATTACTTACGCACATGACAAAACCTCCTCTCATAAGCAGAAATCTGGCCGGTCACACTATTGGCACCACTAGCAAGCGTGAGAATTTGACGACGAGTCTTCTCAGGAAGATGAGCAAGGTTGTAAATCGTCTTCAACCGAGCCTCAATATCCCTCATATAAGCCTTCGCCTCAGAAGCCGTAATCTGACGCATCATCTACCTCCAAATCATTACAAAAGTCCGATTAGTTCGTTGGAACATACGTTTTATAAAACCCATTGGTTCTCCCCCATCAGGTATGCGTCGCACCATTCAGATTTGACGCGATACGTGCGCCCAGTCTTCACCGAGCGGAGTTCTTTACGACGCATGAGAACCCTCACTGTTTCCGGGTCCATGCTCATGTATTCAGCTGCCTCTTTGCTGGTCAGCCATCTGGTATAATTCAAAGTGTTCCTTTCAGGAGCCGATAGGGATTGCAAAAAGGCGGGACCCCGACGTGAAAGCCAAAAAAGGGGGTCCCGCTTTTTCATGTATTGAGGGCTGGGTGCAGGCGAGGCTAGTGGTAATTACCGCAACCTTCACTTGAAGCTTCGTAGCTCCCCTCCCAGCCGGGGATTGGTCTCCATTCTTCTTTCATTTTGTTCTCTTTCTTCCCTCCCTATTTGGGAGAGCGTGCCGGTGTGTGGACTTGAACCACACGAGTGCCCTTACCGGCCTGTTATTTACGTCCTTAGTGGTTCCCTCCCGCTTACGGCGGGGTGCCTGCCTGTCGGCTTGGCCTAATACTTCACGGACACGTCACGTGGTTCTTAAGCCCAGTATCTTCTGTCAGGACAATCCACTTTTCAGTTCTCAATACAGCGTTTTTCGCCCTACCTAAACCCCTTCGGGTTTAAGTCACTTTGACGAAATTTCAGGGCATATTTGCCCCAGTGCCCGCGGAGAGACTCGAACTCCCCCGCCTGCCAGTCGGGCTAAAATAAACACATGGATTTAGGCAACTTATGGTCGATAATCACCGAGCCGGACATTTTCTTAACCGCTCTTTTCGGAGCCGGAGGCTTCTACCTAGGACTTAAGCAAGACCGCTACGCTCGCCAATACGACGGCGCACACCAAACCTCAATACAATTCCAACGCACAGGAGAGCACATACAACGCTCAACAGACCCCGAACCATATGACGTCATACGAGTAACCATCTGCTACCGAGGATTCGACACCCTCCACGGAGTCAGAACTTCCCTGGTCTGGGAAAACGGCGCCCACTGGGACCTCTACCCCGAGACTCATCTTCATCCTGGAGAAACACTCGGCCCGAAGGATCTTGAAATACCGTGTAGCGACCTGGATAATGTGCATTTACATGTCGCATGGCAGACCCCACATCCCACCATTCGAGGTAACAGGCTCCGGTATCAAGCACTCCGGTTGAACCTGGCTCAAGAGGCTCAACAATGGCGATGGTATCCATTCGAAAACCTACGACGTCGTCGTCACCACCCCGCCGGAAAATGGAAGACCATCCACCATCAGCCATCCGACGAGAAAACCTTTCCAGGCTGGCCAAACGGCCTGCCAACCAAGACCATAGACTGGTAAACATCAACAACACTCCTCCACTAAAACCGATCAACATCAACTGCAAATCCACAGGTAAATCGACCTTGACTACCAAAGCCCCCGAAATCGCCAACCAATGGAATAGAATTGGCATCGGCTCCGCCATACTTGCTCACGTCGGAGCCTCCTTTCATGTTTGCTAAACACAACCAGGTCTTCCCCGGAAATGAGGTAAACTCTTGATATTCAAACTGATTACCGCAGGGCACGAATATGTTCTGCACGAAACGGCCCGAAATAACGACATCATCAAGGCCATCCACAGCGGCTCTTTCCCAGGCCTCACTACTGTGGACACTATTCGCGGACCCGTCTCGATGAACCTGTCCGAAAACACGCCCTTCATACTTGAAGGCGACCACTTCAAACAGGACACTCCGAAACCCCCATCGATAAACGTGTTCTAAAACCCGAGCTCGGCGAAGCGATTGGCAGTGCTAAGCGAATCGACCAACGCTTGAACATCATCGCCATCCAGCCGGGCCACACCATCCACCGAAACCGACACCACACCATCAAAAACAGTCACTTTCACGCCAGAAACAAAAGCATAAAAACTAACTGGCGTTAACTTCACATCTCCCACGACAACATTCCTTCCCTAAACCGAATAAACCCGGAATAAACCTAAATAATCTGATACGCTTAACACCGTCGAATAGGTCCGACAAGCCCCGCCCACACACGTGGCTTTTACACATGCGCTAGGCGTAGTACTCATCCCACACCTGCTGCATCAGCTCCCGGTCGGCTTCGGTATAGCCGTTAACCTGGCGCACCTGACCATTAGGAAGGGTGAGGTCATACTTTTCCGGTTCACGTCCCTTCTCCAGCGTGTACAGTGCCTTCATCCGCTTACCGAACATCGGCGCCACGGACTTCATCTTCTTGTTGGAAAGATTCTTCGACTTCAAAAAATCCGCCGTGTACAAAGGCCGGGTTTCCGGGTCCAACTCCGGCACCTCACCCAAACCACGCGCCAGAACAATCCGCGCCTTCGCCTCCAAATGGTCAGGATGAATCAAACCCTTAGCCGCCTGACACAACTCCATCCGCATCTGCGACTCACGCATCAAAGCATTCAACTGATGCTCCTCAGCACGAGGATTAATCGCACCACCCTTATGGAAGTAGGCATCGAGGGCGTTAGCGGCTTCGAGCTGGTAGGCCTCAAGTGTTGGGCGTGCCGCTTCGGAGACGCGGTTGGTGTCGATGGTGGCCAGCCACATCGTGAGAGTACGACGATCAACCATGAACATTTCACGGTTCTTTCCGTCTGCTCCAACTGAGGTCATCATGACCCCGGTTGCCCATGACTTCTCATGGAGCTTGCGGCGCTGAGCCTTGCTGTCGATGCCGAGTGCGTCGCAGATTGGTCGCAGCACTGCCCATTCGGTGCCATCCTTCTGCACCGCCATGATGGGGTTAGAAGTTCCGGGAACTGGTATAGTGACAAGTTGATTATTCATTGTGATACACTCCTTTGTGAGTTGATTGTTTTTGGCTCGGTGTTCCAGCACCGGGCCTTTTCTTATGCGGCGGTTCGTCCAGTTGGGCGGCGGCGGAACCTTACTCGCTCCGTGGCCGCTTCTTCGCGTGTAGTGACGAATGCTGTTTCAAAGTCAACGGCGAAGTTGTTTAGGACTGAGCCGATGACGCGGCCGGTTGCCTCTTTCCCCGGCTGAATCCAGCGGGATGCGGTGGAGGGTGGTACGCCTAGTTTTTCGGCGAAGCGCGATAACGTGACGTACTTTTCAAGTTGTTCATCGACCCATTCCTGGCGCAGTCGAGTGGTGTCGATTACCTGCATGACCTGTCCTTTCGTGGGTGTAATTTCAGCACTGCAATTTGTTCTTGCGGCACTGGAATCAAGAATACACAGATTTTCTAGTCTTGCAAGTTTTTCTTGTTTTGCTGCAATGACTTGCTTTTTTGCTAGTCTGCAAAATACAATCAGGGCATGGAATCAACACGATGGTGGACGTACCTCAGCGAAGTGATGGGCGATGACACTGCCACAAAAGCCGCCAAGAAAACGGGAATCAGCGCATCAAATTTCACCCGCTGGAAGCAGGGTGCTAACGCAGACCCCGAGTTTGTTGTGAAGGTCGCTCGTGCCTACAAGGTGAACGTGCGAAGAGCGCTTGTAGAAGCGAACTTCATCACAGAGGAAGAGGCGGGGTTCATTAAAGAGCAACCAGGTCAAACTGAAGCTCACCTCTATGAATCCCTACAAAAACTCAAAAACATCATCGAGGAATCAGAGGGCGTGGTTAAAAGCATGTATGAAGAACGTCGCCGCCAAACCCCACATCTCACCCCCGTGTCCGACCCGTCTGGTTCACTGCATGATGACGATGATGGTGTTGTCCGCGAGTTTGACTACTCCCCCGACGAATACGCCGCCGACTCATCACCCAACGAGCAAGAAGAACGCGAAAAACGAGGAGAAGACCTAATTGACTGACCTAACTGGACGTAAACAACTTTTACAACAGCCTGGTCAAAGGCACTTGGAGGGCAAGAAATGTACTTGGTTCGACCCCTGCATAAAGCCTAGCTTGGCCAGCCTATTCACCCCTTGGGGCCAGCCATAGACGCACTGAAACCGGCTATCTCACCTATCAGGGTGAGAAGTCCGCCCCCTGGAGGACTTATCGCCGGTTTCACACTCATCATATCCTGAAAGTTGACTTTTAACAACGTACGGACATTAATGATTGAAGCTCTTATTCAGGCGGCTGAGGCCCGCGGCTACCGCATTAGGTGGCATCTTGGCGGTCCGAAAGCAGCATGGCTCCCCCACCGGTCCACCATCAGCCTGCGCGTAGGCATGGATGACACAACTACCCTGTGCTCTCTCGCCCACGAGTTGGGCCATGCGCATTATGGTGACCCGCCCGGCCACCACGGGGCACATGAGCTACGCGCCGACAGGTTCGCCGCCCGCCTCCTCATCAACCCGGCAGACTACGCCGCTACTGAAGCAATCTACGGACCACACCCCACCCTCCTCGCCGCAGAGCTAGGAGTCACAGTCAAAGTCCTCAAAACTTGGCAAACCATCTACGAAAGGAAACTAGCAGCATGAACACCACATACCAGCTACCCACCATCAATTCAGACTGGAGCAACGTACAAATTAACGGTGAGTACTACCACCGCGATGAAATACGCAAAGCCGCGTACACCTCGAACAGTGAAAGCGTGAGCGAATATTTCTTCAACGTCACCCTCGTCTGCGAACCTGACAACCCGTACTCGAAGTCGGGGAAGGCCATCTCAGTGCGCAACGGCAACGACATTCTGGGCTATATTCCCTCCGACGTAGCCAAAACTTACTACCCAGAAATTGCCCGCATCTGCGCAAGCGGAACCATTGCAGAAACAAATGCCCGGCTCTGGATTTCAGGTAACCTCTTTAGCCCTGACCCGCGAATGGAGCTATCAATCGCCCTCCTCGCCCCAGGTCTTAACGTTCCGCTAAACAACCCGCCGCTAGACGGATGGGGCCTAATCCCCTACGGAAAGCCGATTCAAGTCACAAAAGAATCGGACCACTTCGACATCTTGCAAGACTACGTCCCGGAATCAGGCAAGGGCCCACTGTTCGTCACATTGCACAAGGCTAATCTGGGCGTAAAGAAAGTCCGTGTAGGCGTGGAGGTTCGACTCGACGGGGAACGAATCGGTGAGCTCACGAAAGCCTCCAGCGAGAAACTGCTCCCCGCCATCGAGCACCTCAATGCACAAGGACTCGATGCCGTTTGCTACGCAACCATTCAAGGATCTGCCATTGCAGCAGAGGTTACCTTGCACCTTCTGCGGGCAAATGAGATGGACGACGAAAGCCTGAACCCAGAAGTAGCTCCACTCCCCCAACTCGTACCTTTCGAACCTGATCCAGACGACTACAACGTTCCGGATGCATACATCCCGCAGCGGGGCGATGCAGCAATCAAGCCATCCCCCGAAGAGAAGAGTTTCGAACACCAATCGTCTGCTTATGTAGATACTGCGGCATTAACCACTCCTGCCACAGGTGCGCCATGGGAGATGCTCCTAAACCCTGATGATTCTGAACGTGCCACGCCCTTCCAACGTGGATACGTACGTGGGCAAATCTGCCAACACTTCCCAGGTAACAAGGCGCCAAGGATCGACTACGCCACTGTCAACCAGTGCGCAAATATCTTGCGGTACTTCGACAAATCCCCGGCCCCATTGACGCAGCATGGCCGCGGCTCTAAGGCTCTGTGGTGGACGCTCATGGCGGTTGTTTTCTTCCTGGTGGCATTATTTTCAAATATCCCAGTTATTGGGCCGGTGATTGTGTTTATTTGGTTAGCAGTCATCATCCACCATTTTGTGACACGTCGTGGCTTGAAGGGGCCGTTCGGCAAGCAAACGTAGAACACAAAAAATGGCCACCCATTCACCCCGGCGACGTTGGAAATCAATGGGGTGAAGGGTGGCAGCAATCAGCACGAGAGGCCATGCGTTTTACAATCCGCATACCGCGCAGTCTAAGAAGCCGACCAGCGGAAACGCACTATATTAGCAGGTGAGCATATGCGCGCGCACCTATAGACCACACCAACCCAAAACACCCACACCCACAAACTAGTGAAACCAAGAAAGCACAGATAGGATATGAACCATGACGACTTTGAACCCCCGCAAGAAGCGCCGGGCGTTCCTCACGGGCCTCGGCAGCGTCCTGGACATCAACGGCCAGACGACCTTTCGACGAACCCATATTTTTTAAAAACCAGCGCCCAAGAGGAATTCTCGGCTAGACTCGCCACCACACCCTATAACTCAAATAGGATTTAGGAGCACCCCGTGGATTTTCTGGCTACCATGGCCTCGGTTTGTACAATCGCCACACTTTTTCTGGCCTTACTATCCAAAGCCTTCAAATCGGTAAGTTACAATGCTAAGCAACGCAGGCTCTCCGAAGAATTAGACTCGCTTCGCAAGGCAGAAGAATCTCTCCGACAACCCCATTCTTCGTTTACGAACGAATCTATTTACTGGGCCAGTCAGAAACAAATACGCGAAAATACAATTCGCTATATTGCACTCAAGGAGTACCCGAAAAGTCAGCTTGTTATCCCCATCGCTGTAGCAATACTTTCTTTTACAGTTACCGTTTGCTTCACTGGCTCGTTTCTTATAGAGGTAGAAAATTTTACCTTTAAACTCGACTACCTCGTGTGGGCTATTGAATGCGGTTTTGCTTGGGGGGTAATGTGTTTTTGCTTGGCAGCCATCGGGGAAAGGCAAATGTGCCTCGAAGATTACGCAAAGCAACTAAGGAATGGCTCTTTTCCCCTTGCTCCTCGGCAACCCCAGGACGGTGCACAGTTCTACGGTAAGAGTAGCTGGTACCGTTACAACCTCTCTTGGCTAGTATTTTCCGCTTTTTACACCATCGTATTCTTCTGCATATTCCTACCAACTGCCTCTATTAGCTCAAAGGAGTTTGGTTGGTACCACTGGCTAGGGTTAGCAGAATTTTTGGCTATCTGGTTTGTAGGGTCTGGAGCAGTAAATGCATTTTTAAAGTGGGTATACGAAAAGGATTTTACTCCTCAATATGCTGATTCCCCCGAGACAGCTGACGACCAAGAAACTACAGATTCAGAAAACACCAAAAAGAACGGCCAAAGCTCCGAAGAATAATGTATGCCTTCAATTAAACCCTATAAAACCGCTAAAGGGAGGGCGTGGCGTGTTCAGTACCGCTCCCCCGACGGCAGGAACCGTACGAAGCAGGGTTTCCGTACGAAGAACGAGGCGCAAGCATGGGCGGATAAAAATGCCACCACCATACGCGAAGGTGACTGGATTGACCCCAACGCCGGGAAAGTCACCGTCGGGGAATTAGGGGCACGGTGGCTAGAAATGCAAACCCACCTCAAACCATCCACCCTGCGGACAACTGAACAAACCTGGCGCATTCACGTCCAGCCACGCTGGGGGAACACGCCCATCAAGGCGGTGAGGGCCTCCGAGGTACAGCACTGGGTATCAAACACGGATCGTTCCGCATCAATCGTGAGGAAGAATCACGCGATGCTATCCCAAATCCTAGACATGGCGGTTCGAGACGGGATTGTGAAATCCAACCCGGCGAAAGGGGTGACCCTTCCGAGGAAGGCGAAGGCCAAGAAGGTGTATTTGAGTTGGGAGCAGCTTTCCGCGTTCGCCAACGAATGTGGAGATAATGCGCCTATCGTGTGGCTGCTAGGCACTGTGGGGCTTAGGTGGGGTGAACTGGCCGGCCTGCAGGTCCAGGATGTGGATGTTTTGCGGAGGCGTATTGCTGTGCGCAGGAATGCTGTGACTGTGGGGGCCGAGGTGAAGATAGGAACTCCGAAGACGCATGAGTCTCGGGTGGTGGCTGTCCCTCGGTTTGTGATGGATATGTTGGTGCCGCTAATGGATGGGAAGGCTCAGGATGCCTGGGTGTGGTGTAGGGCGGATGGGTCCCCGTTACGGGTGCCGTCGTCGAATACATGGTTCTATTGTGCGCTGAAGCGGTGCATGGAGAAGGACCCAGATTTTCCGCGTGTTACGCCGCATGGGCTTCGTCACGTGGCGGCAGGGTTGATGATTCACGCGGGGGCGAATGTCCTAGTTGTGTCTCGTCAACTTGGCCATGCAGACCCCTCAATGACACTGTCCGTCTACGCGGGACTATGGGAAAACGATTTGGACACAGTAGCTAACTCACTAGAAGGGTTGTTCCACGAGCAGCAGGACGGGAAAGCTCACCGCGTCGCTTCCGATTTACGACCAGGCTCACGTGAGAAGGCGTGATAGAGAACATTTCCGCAATCTGGGTCTGACTGTACTTGCCAGAAGCGTATGTCTTACGAATGAGGGCGATATCGAGGTCGGATAGCTTTGTCTGTGGGCGGTATTCTCCGTTTAGCGTTCTCCCCTTCTTTGCCATATCTGCATTGTTATCAGCCTTTGTACCGAGGAAAAGGTGTTTGGGGTTCACGCATTTAGGGTTGTCACACTTGTGGCAAACAGCTTGTTCGCTGGATGGTTCGCCGTAAGCCATAGACCAAGCGACCCGTGACGCTGTCTCGGGAAGATAGTTGCCTGATTTCGATTTGCGACCCGAGTTTATATGTCCGTACCCGTGACTGTTGAAGCTGCCGTTCCATTCCCAGCAGTCGTTGTCGGTGACGGTCCAGCCGGTGTTTTTGAAGCGCTCAAAGAGCGGGGTCTTGGGTCGTGGGGCTGCTTTGCTGAACTCTTCAAGCCTGCCGGCAATCCGCATTTGGCTGTAGTGGGTGCTGCAAAGTCCGCGTGCTTGGATTTTGCGTCCGCAATTATCAAATGAACATGTACCCTTGGGCATGTCGAATCTCCTATTCAGGTTCGGCCGTACACCCGGATGGTTGCCGCCATCGCGGGTGCTTTTACTTATTCAAGTATACCCCCTTTCGGATGCAGTGGGATTGTCGTGGAAAGGGGCTTAAGTATGGTGTTTATGCTGGGTAAATGGGGTTTGTGTCGCGGGTTCGAATCCTGCTGGGGGCACCGCGCGAAGCCTTGAGGCGCCGAGTTTCTCGCCGCTTCAAGGCTTTTTGTTTACGCTAGGTCTCACCATGCCCCATCCCGGAAAGGATTAACCATGTCGCTTCCCGCCCCCTCCCGCACCTCCTATGCCCTCGTCACGGGAGCCAGCCAAGGCATTGGCAAAGCCATGGCACAGGATTTCGCTGCCCTGGGTTATAACGTCATCCTCGTGGCCCGCCGCCGCGAGTTACTGGAGTCCATTGCTGCGGAGCTCGAGCAGCGCCACAATATTGACGCCATCGCCCTACCGGCGGATCTCGCCGTGGCTGACGACGTCGCCCGCGTAACCGACACCATCGCCACCCACGAGGTGTCGATCCTGGTTAATTCCGCCGGCATCGCCAGCTTCGGCCCCTTCATGGACCAGGACTGGTCCTACGAGACCACCCAGTTTGAGCTCAATGGCACTGCTGTCCATCACCTCACGCGGGCCGCCTTGGAACACATGCTGCCGCGCCGCAGCGGCGCCATTTGCAATGTCGGCTCTGCCGCGGGCAATATCCCCATTCCCAATAACGCCACTTATGTCTTCACCAAGGCCGGCGTTAATGCGTTTACAGAGGCCCTACACTACGAGCTAAAGGGCTCCGGCGTATCTTGCACCCTGCTCGCCCCCGGCCCAGTGCGCGAGGCCACCATCGCCGAAGAAGACCAATCAATCGTGGACAAGGTAGTTCCGGATTTCTTGTGGACCACCTATGAGTCTTGCTCCCAAGAAACAATTGCAGCGATGCGCCGCAACCAGCGCCGCGTGGTGCCAGGGCCCTTGTCGAAGGCTATGAATAGCCTCAGCCAAGTGCTGCCCACCCCGGTAATTGCACCGCTGGTGGGCAGCTTCTACGCCAAGATGGGCTAAGCCCCGGCGTCTTCTAGATCCTTGTTTTTGAGCACGCTGTCCTCGCCGCGTGCTCGCTTGCGCTCTACCCAGAAGTCTGCATTCCTGATTCCCAAGGCCTCGGGGTCGAACTGCGGATCCTTACCAGCCTTCTTCTGCTTCTCATAGTCTTTGAGTGCCTTGATGGCAGGAACCTGGAGGAAGAGGATGGCAATAATATTAAGCCATGCCGTCGTGCCAACGCCGATATCACCGAGCGCCCACGCCGCCCCCGGGCTGGTGGTAGCACCGACGATGACGGAGACAATAATCAGCGCGCGCAGCACCCAAATCAGGCCACGGCGAGCAGCGCGGGAGCGTACCCACCGGTTGAAATAGGTCAGGTTAACCTCGGACATGTAGTAGTACGCTAGGACCGTCGTAAAGGCGAAAAAGGCAATGGAGACCGCGATGAAGGTGGGTCCCCATCCTGCAAAGACGCTATCGAGACCGGACTGCACATAGCCAGGCCCCACCTCAACGCCTTCTGGCAGCGAACCGTGGTAGACCACTTCACCATCCTCGGAGCTACCGCGGAAGACGGTGTACATATCCGTAGAAATGATCATGAACGCGGTAGCCGAACAGACAAAGAGCGTATCGACGTAGACCGCAAAGGACTGCACGAAGCCCTGCTTAGCTGGGTGGGAAACCTCAGCGGCTGCAGCGGACTGCGGACCGGTGCCTTGACCGGCTTCATTGGAGTAGATGCCGCGCTTTACACCCCACATGATGGCCGCGCCGAGCATGCCGGAGAAGCCGGCTTCCATATTGAAAGCAGATTTGAAGATAAGCCCGAAGACCTCTGGAATCTGCGAGAAGTTCATGCAGATGACCACCACAGAAATCACAGTGTAGATAACCGCCATAAAGGGCACGACGATGGTGGCGAAGTTCGCAATACGCTTCACGCCACCGATAATGATGATGGCCAAAATGCCCGCCAGGACAACGGCCGCCCAGGTAGAGTTCACGCCCCACGCGGTATCGGCCGCGGCAGCTACCGCGTTGGCCTGAATTGCGGGAAGGAAGTAGCTGGTTGCCAGGATCATGGCGACGGCAAAGACGATTCCGTAGACCACCATGAAGGGCGCAGCTTTAGTGTGCTTGTAGGCCTTCTCGATGTAGTACGCAGGCCCTCCGCGGTATTCGCCGGTGTCCTGGTCCTTTTCCTTGTAGATCTGGGCCAACGTACATTCGATGAACGAGGTGGACGAGCCCAAAAGCGCCACTGCCCACATCCAGAACACGGCACCAGGTCCACCGAAGGCAATGGCCGTGGACACGCCGGCGATATTACCCACACCCACGCGGCCAGATAGCGAGACCATCAAGGATTGGAAGGAAGAAACGCCGTCTGCGGATTTTTCTCCGTTCACGATCTGTTTGAGCATGTCCGGAATGCAGCGCACCTGCAAAACGCGTGTCACCACGGTGAAATAAATACCCGCGCCGAGGCATAAAAACACCAAGACGGGGGACCAAATTACGGTATTGAGGGCATCGAGGAAGTTTGCCATCTGGTCTCTCCTAAGTCTGTCGCACCTCCCGAATGAAGAGCGATAACCCAGAGTATGCCCTAACTCACACTATTATATGAGGCAAATCACCAATTATTTTTATGCAGGATGGAAACACACTCGCGGGAAGGCCGCCCTACCCAGTGGCAATCACCCCTCCAGAACAACCCCGCCCGTACCCCATCTAGGGGTAAAAGGAGGCGGGAGTAGAATGGGCCGCATGCCACATTCCGACATTGCCGCAAAGCACGACCGCCTCGTTTGGATCGATTTGGAAATGACCGGCCTGGACCCCGAGCGCCATGTCATCGTCGAGGTCGCCGCCGTCATCACCGATGGCAATCTCAACATCCTGGGAGAGGGCATCGATCTGGTCGTCCACGCCACCGAGGAGGAGCTGGCACAGATGGATTCCTTCGTCACCGAGATGCATGCCAATTCCGGGTTGGATAAAGAAATCCGCGAGTCCACCACCTCCATCGGCGAGGCCGAAGATGCCGTGCTTGCGCTCATCAACGAGTACTGCAATCCAGAGCACCCCGCCCCCCTGGCCGGCAATTCCATTGCGACCGATCGCACGTTCATCCGCACCTATATGCCACGGCTTGATAGTGCCCTGCACTACCGCATGATCGACGTGTCCACCATCAAGGAGCTTGCCCGCCGCTGGCACCCGCGCGCCTATTTCAACCAGCCCGATAAAGGCATGGCCCACCGCGCACTGCAGGACATCATCGAATCCATCCGCGAGCTAGACTTCTACCGCCGCAGCGTCTTCCGCACCGATGAGGGCCCCACCTCCCCCGAGGCGGAGCAGATTAAGGCCGAAACTACCGCAGATTACCAGGCGTTTTTGTAATTTAGGCGGCGTGAGTTAACCTATATCTCGTTGCTTTCACGCAGCGATGGTGGCTGTAGTTCAGCTGGTAGAGCACCAGGTTGTGATCCTGGGTGTCGCGGGTTCGAGTCCCGTCAGCCACCCCAAGTGCCCGAGCCTTGCGCTCGGGCTTTTTCAGTTTTCTACCTGCATGCTCGCCAGCAGCTCCTCCGAACGAGCCCGGCCAGCAACATCTGGCATATCTCCGGTGACCACAAACTCACTAACGCCTAGCCGCTTGCCGACGCCCCTTAGTTCCTCCCTCACTTCCTCCACCGTTCCCCAAACGTCATGGGCCAACGCCTCCTCAATGCGCCGTCGCTGCTGCCCCGTGAGGGCATCCATGTCCAGCTCGCCCGCCGGCCGCAAGGTCGCGAACTCGCCGGTCGATTGCGCTCGCACCTTCGCATAGGCTTCCGGCAACAAGAGATCACGGGCGGCCGCGGACGTCTCGGCAACGGCGATATTGAGCGAAGAGATAATAGGCGGGGCGTCGGCAAGCGCATGTTCGCGATACACTCGCGCAGCGGCCTCCTGCGTGGCTACAGGACCGCCCAGAATGACACCAAGTCCCAACTTTGCCGCCACCATTGCCGAGCGAAAGCCCGCCAAAACATAGAGCGGGGTGCCCCTATACTCAGGCCTGACCGTCACCGCCTCTTCGCCGCGCAGGTAGCGCAAGAGCGTGGCTAGCTCCGTCTCGAAGCGCTGCTTCACCTCGGCCGGCTCCCCCTGGCGCAGCGCCTTTCGCACCGGCGCGGTAAACCCGACGGAGGAGCCAATCCCTATATCAATGCGCCCGGGATACAGCGCCTCGAGGAGATTAATCTGCTCGGCCACCAGAAACGGCGGGTGATTGAGCAACATAATGCCGGCCGTGCCCACCCGAATGCGCTGCGTCTGTGCCGCAACGTGCGCCGCGAGCATCCCCGGCTGCCCCGCTGGTATTCCCGGCACACCGTGATGTTCGGCCACTAGAAAGCGCTGAAACCCTAACTTCTCTACGTGCCGGGCGTGTTCGGCCATCTGATCCAGTGGGCCGGCTGCCCCGCGGTCCAAAACAGAAAAGCGCATGGCCACCACTGTAGCCATGCGCTTGTGCCTTGCGCGGCCCTTAGCCGCTACTGATTAGCGTCCGTGTTACCTTTAGACCACTCGTCCCAGGACATATTCCAGTCACCGAGACCGTCCAACGCATTAAGCGTCTCGCCGTAGGTGTTGAATACCCGCACCACGTCGCCACGCTTCATCGTCTCCTGGAACCACTGCGCAGCCTCCGGCGTCACGTTGACGCAACCGTGGGACGTATTGGTATTGCCCTGCGCCCACACGGACCACGGAGCGGAGTGGACATAGATGCCGGAATAAGACATTTGCGTAGCCCAGTCCACGGTCGTGCGGTAGCCGCCCGCGTCATGGGCTAGGCCAAAGGTCTCCGAGTCCATGACTAGCTGCGGGTGCTCATCGCCGATAACGTAGCGGCCATTGGGCGTATCGTACTGATAATCGCGGCCAAGCGAGACCGGGATGGCACGCAAGAACTTCTTATTCTTAAAGACCTTCATCGTCTTGGTGGCGTTATCAATAATGGCCACCGTGCGGTCACCGATGGTGAAATTCGTCTTGGCGTTTTCACCGCCATAGATTCCCCCACCTAGGTCCTTGCCATACTGGTCCACCTTTACTTCAACCTTAGTGCCCGGCTCCCAGTAATCCTTCGGACGCCAGCGCACCTCCTGGTTATTGACCCAGTGGAAAGCGCCTTCCACCTTGGGGTTAGTGCTCACAGTAATGGTCTTTTCAGCCGCCTTCCGGTCCGTAATTGGCACACCGAAATTCACCCCAATAACCTGACCGACGCCGACTTCAGAATCCGGGATAGGGGAAAGCGAGACTTCGGCAACACCCGCTGCTTGCGGGGTGGAAAAACTGAGGCTCTTCTTGTTGCCATCTACATCGGAGGCCACGATGGAATAAGTGTGGTTATAGCCCAAGTCCTCCGCAGTAGACCACGTCTTGGCGTCTTTAGAGAGCTTTTCTTTAACTTCCACGCCCATTTCATTGGTCATGGTGACGCTCTTGAGCTTGCCCGTGGTCTCCACGGTGACAGGCTTAGACGGATCTACATCCGTCGCCCCGTCCTTTACGGAGGCTACAAGGCCGTCTTTCTTTTTGTCGGACTCTTTGCCGCCATCCTTGTCTCCATCCGCATGTGCGGCGGCGGTGGATTCTTGGTCGGCAGCCTGATTCACGGCTGAGGAATCAGAGGAGCAGGAGGCGGCGGCTAGGGAAATGCACGCAACGCCCACGGCCGCTACGAGACGGCGCGCGATAGGGAGGGAATTTTTCACTGAGTTGCCCTTAGACACGTAATTGCTGCTTTCAAAGACCAACATAGATTAGCGTCTCCCTCCGCCAATTACCAGAAGCCACTTCAGGCATTAACCAATTTGTTATACACCCTTCAAAAACCGCTTTGAACAGGCGATTTTACACTTTTAAAGAATGGCTGCTAGAGTATCTACTCGTTGCACAGAGAGCCACACGGCAGGAAGTCAACAATGCGCCATTAGCTCAATTGGCAGAGCAACTGACTCTTAATCAGTGGGTTCGGGGTTCGATTCCCTGATGGCGCACAATACGAATCTCGAGGCGTTGTTCTTAGAACGGCACCTCGAGATTTTTCTTTTTATGAGCCAGTCCTTGTCACCGCGCCGCACATGACTTATGTGCTCACGGCGCCAAGAAACCAGATGCCTGATGGCTCACCACTAAAACTAATAAAAATAGGCCGGGCGATTACCCGGCCTTGTGCTATCTCACCCGCAACGGGGCAATGAGTGGAGCGCCGCCATGCTGGACGACGTCCGCCTCTACCCCATACACGCCTTCCACGAGCTCCCCCGTGAGAACGTCCGCAGGGCTACCTTGAGCACGAATATGACCCTTTTTAAGCACCACCAGCTGGTCACACATGCGCGCGGCCAGGTTGATGTCATGGATGGCCACAAGTCCCAGGCTGCCATCGCGCTGCGCTTTGGCACGGACCTCATCCAAGACAAAGATCTGGTGATGGAGGTCGAGGGCGGACGTGGGTTCGTCGAGAAGCATGAGGCCTGGATTGCCCACCAGCATCTGTGCCACCGCCACAAGCTGACGCTGGCCACCAGAGAGCTCATTGAGGTAGCGCGAAGCAATCGCGTCCAGCCCCAAGGAGTGCAGCACCTCACCCGTGCGTGTAATCGGGTCTTCGCAGGCCTCCCGGCGCGCGGAAATCAGCACGGCTTCAAAGGCCCGCAGCGCGGCCGTGCTCGTAAGGTCCTGTGGCACGTAGCCGATAAGCTGGCGGCGTCGCTTGCCGCGCGGGGCCGTGCCATCGACGCGGAAATCCACGTCTCCGTCGCAACCGCGGTGCACGCCGGCCAGGGACTTAATGAGCGTGGTCTTGCCGGAGGCATTCGGCCCCAACAATCCCACCAGCTGCCCGCCGTGGAGTTTTTCCACATCCACAGACTCCAGCACGCGGTGCTTGCCATAGGCCGCACTCAGCCCGGAAATAGTCAGTTCTACGTCCACAGGGCCCTCCTTCGGGTCATAACGATGGCAATGAAGAATGGCACGCCCAGAAGCGAAGTAACAATGCCAATAGGAATAGCCAGGCCCGGCTTAATCATCAGGCTCACCGCATGCGCGGCACACATCACGGCCGCGCCCGCCGCCATGGAGGCCGGCAAGAAGTAGCGCTGGTCCTCGCCCACCAGCATGCGGGCGATGTGCGGGCCCACCAAGCCAATGAAGCCGATGATGCCTGCGAAGGCCACGGTGGTCGCCGCAACGAGCGAAACCACGATGAGCACTACAACGCGCAGACGGGAGGTATTGATTCCCATGGCGGTAGCGCGGGCGTCGCCAAGCCGCAAGGCAGTAAGGCGCCAGCCCAGCGCCCATAGGATGGGCAGGGCGATAATCAGCACGGCGGCCAGTACGCCGTTGGCCGCCCAATTGGCGCGGGTAAGTGAGCCCATGGACCAAAAGACGATCTGTTGCAGCGCTTCGGCCGAGGACTGGTACTGGATGAGCGCCAGCATGGCTTGGAAGAAGAACACCAAGCCGATGCCCAACAGCACCATGGTCTCCGCCTTCGCGCCGCGGATAACGGCCGCGATAACAATAATGGCCGTAGCCACCGCGGCAGCAAGCCACGCCATCAGCGCCAGGTTGAACTGCGGCTGCGCAATCAGCTGCCATTTGAGCACGATGGAGCTGGCGCCGCCAAACGCGGCGGCCGCCGAAATGCCGAGGGTAAAAGGCTCGGCCAGCGGATTGTTGAGGATGGTCTGCATTTCCGCGCCGGCCAAAGACAGGGCCATGCCGATGAGCACGGCCATCACGGCCATGGGCAGGCGCAGCTGCCACAGCACCGTGCGCGTCTGGTCATCCAGCCCCGCGGGATTCACGATGCCCTTCATGACCTCGGCCGGGCTGATATCAATCGCGCCCACAAAGTTGCTGATAATAAAGGCCACGGCCGCAATCAGCGTCAGGCCCGCAACGATGCCGATGCGTTGCCAGGTTAACTTCTTATGTTGCCGCGCGAGGGCGGCTACCTCTGCGCCCTGCATTAGTTGGTGCTAAAGAAGGTTCCCTCGCCGGAAACCGGCGAGTACTTTTCTTGCGCATCCATCCACTGCTTGGCGACGTCCATATCGGCATACGCCTCCGGGTCGATCCACTCCGCCACCTGCAGCAGTGCCAGGTAGTTAAACGGCGAATCATAGAACTGGTGCCACATGCTGTGCAGGTGGTGCTCCTTAACCGCACGCAGCTTATCGAAGCCAGCCTGCTTCTCCGGCAGCTTGGCGACGCTGCCCTTGGCTTCCTTTTCATCAATGCCGTAGCCCACTGCAGCGTATCCGACAGGGTGGCCTTCATCGTCCTTCATCTCGGACCAATCGCCACCGGTGGCGATGATCATATCCGGGTCAGATTCCAGGACCTTTTCCGGGGTGATTGTGCCGGACTCGCCCGGAATGACTTTATCGCCGATATTCTCGCCGCCGGCCGCGTTGACCAGCTGGGAGATATTGGAATCGTTCCACGAACCGCAGCAATCGGAGACACCTGCTGCTCTCCAAACGAAGGTCTTTGGTTTATCTTTTACCTTCTCTGCGCGGTCTTCAACCAGATCCACCGTCTCTTGCCAGTCCGCGTTGAATTCCTCAGCGCGCTCCTCTTGGCCGAAGATCTCGCCGAAGATGTCCATGGTCTTAGGCGTATTCTCCAGCGGGTCGCGGCGGAAGTCGGTCACCGCGTACTTCAGGCCGGCCTGCTCCATCTTGTCGGTCAGTCCCGCTTCACGGGAAGCATCGTATTGATCCAGCGAGAGCACAATGAGGTCCGGGTCTAGGCTCACGAGTTTTTCCACGGTCACATCGCCCTTGGCAAAGCCGCCAATCTCTGGAACCTCGTTTACGGACGGCAGTTCCTTTTCCAGCGCCTTGTAGTAATCCGGCACGTTCTGCTTGAGATCCGTACCGATGCCAACGATCTTGTCCAGTGGATTATCGGGGTCGAGTACACCGGTGGCAAAAATCGATCGGCCCTCCCCCAAAATCACGCGATCGGGAGCGTTATCCAGTTCCACGTCACGGCCGGTGATATCGGTGAAGGAGAACTCGGCATCGCCACTGGAGCCGCCAGTTACTTCCTCAGCTGCGCCACAGCCGACGAGTGCGGTTGCCGATGCCGCCACAACCGCCATCACCTTGAAGGGGGTATGAGCCATTTTTAGTCCTTGGTTGTTGGATGCCCTCGCAGCAGCCGCGATGGGCCTTACATAGGACATCCTAACCTGACTAAGTAAGGTAACCCAAACCTAAACGGGTTCGCCGTTGATCGTGTAGTCTTCCGGCTCTCCCTTGGGCACCTCAGTTCCGTCCGCCATGGTGCGGTTTTCCAACTCTCCATCCGGATCCACAATCGCAATATCGAAGCCGGACTCGCGAATTCGGCGCAGCCCCTCTTTCAGCATGCGCCGGCCCATGCGGTTCGTACCGGTGATATGCGATAGCTCGAGCACCACCGTGCCTTCGCCAAAATCCGACTCCATCAGCTCGTACAAGATGGTCTCGGCCGCGTTGAAGTTAATCAGGCCCTGCAGATAGATGACGGTCAGCTCGGCATCCTGCTCCACCTTGCGCACTGGGTTCACGCCATAGCGCTCATCCGTAGACATTAGGTGCAGGCCCATATCCTTCGACAACAACTTAAACGCATCCACCCCGCGCACCGAGTTGCCCTCCTTGTTCAGCCGCGGCGAGAACGTCGCCACACCCAGCTGGCCAGGCAGAGTACCCAAGAGGCCACCTGAAACACCCGACTTCGCCGGGATTCCCACCTCGGCCATCCACCGGCCGGCGCCGTCGTACATGCCGGCCGAGCTCATCACCGACAGCGTCAATCGGCACACGTCCGCATCCAAAATCTTGTCTCCCGTTACCGGCTGCACCCCACCATTGGCCAAGGTTGCCGACATCACTGCCAAGTCCCGCACCGTCACCACAATCGAGCACTGCTCGATATACGTCGAGACCGCATCGTGCGCTTCGTCCTGGATGATGTCGTAATTGCGCAGCATGTGCGCTAGCGAAAGGTTGCGTTCGCTGACATCGAGCTCGGAGGAGCGCATGGCGTCGTCGATAAGCAAGTCGCGGCCTGCCAACCGGGAGAAATAGGTGCGCAGTCGCTCCACGCGCGCGGCCGGCTCCGAATCCACGCCATTAATCAACTGCGTGACCGCAATCGCGCCCGCATTGATCATGGGGTTGACCGGCCGGTGGTCATCACGGTTGAGCGAAAGCTCATTGAAAGCCTCCCCCGAAGGCTCCATGCCCACTATCTCGCGCACCGCGGAAAGGCCGAGCTCCTGCAGCGCCAGTGCGTAAACAAACGGTTTAGACAGGGATTGCAGGGTAAATTCCACCTCATCATCGCCCGCGGAATATACGTGGCCGGTGGTGGTGCACATCGCGGCGCCGAGGTACTCGGGCTCCGCCTTAGCCAACTCCGGAATATAATCCGCCACGGTGCCGTCGCGATTATCGCGCACCTTATTGAGGATTTCCTGCAAATAAAAAGGGATTGGTGTCTTCATCCCAACCCAGCCTACGAAAAAAGTCCCCGCGTTGTGCGGGGACTTCCTTAATTAGTAATTAGTGGCGCTCGGACAGCAGGCGCTGCAGCTCCTTCAAGTCGCTCTTGCGGCGGCGAGAACGGAAGATCGAGAAAGCAATTAGTCCAACCACAGCGGCGCCGACGCCGCCAAGGGCCATCTGCACGTTGCGGTCCTGCAGCTTATCGGTAGCCGCGGTCTTGGCCTCGTTGGCAAAGTTCTGCGGCTTGCTGCGCTGCGCAAGCTCGTCCAGGGTGCCGGCCAGCTGGCGGCGAGTGCGCTCGATATCGCGTTGAATGTCTTCAATATTGCGTGCCACGAAGTTCTCCTCTTAACTTAGGTTCGCTCTTAACGGGATCATTCTACCCCGCCGGTGCAAAAGCGTGCAGCCCGGCCGGTAAGTATGGTGGGAACCATGACTGAAAACCGATTGAACGTTGGAGATACCGCCCCTGCCTTTGCGCTCGCCGACGACGCCGGAAACACCGTTTCCCTCGCCGATTACGCAGGCCAACGCGTACTCGTCTATTTCTACCCCCGCGCCAATACCCCGGGCTGCACCAAGGAGGCCTGCGATTTCCGTGATTCCTTGGAGCAGCTCAATGATCTCAATATTGCCGTCGTAGGCATCTCGCCCGATAAGCCAGAGGCGCTGGCAAAATTCCGCGCGGACCATGAGCTGAACTTCCCGCTCCTGTCGGATCCGGATAAGTCCGTTATGACCGCCTACGGTGCCTTTGGCGAGAAGAAGAATTACGGCAAGGTCGTCCAGGGCGTCATCCGCTCCACCTTCTTGGTCGAGCCGGACGGCACCATCGGCCAGACGCACTACAATGTCAAGGCCACCGGCCACGTCGCCCGCGTGATGAAGGGCCTAAGCTAGCGCGGCGTCGTCCAGCGCAGTGACGAACGCATTGACCGGGCCGGTCTCCTTATCCACAGCCTGGCCGTACGGTGCAATTGCGCAACTGCGCGCGATCCGGGGGCCTTTCTAGCACGGTGGTAGCGATCTAAAGCGCGCTCGTTTCGCGCCTTTGTGCCACTTCCGCCCACCGCAGGCAGTTGACACTTAAACAAGCTATCCACAGCTGCGGCCGTCTACGACTCAGCTCTACTGCCAGTCCTGTTTAGAGTTGCGGCCATGAGCGCACTGAAGGCTTATGCCTCCCACATAGCCTCGGCGATGGATATCCTCGCCGAGGCCCGCGGCATGTCTGAGCGCGCCCTCATCGAGCTGGGTCTACCCGATGTAGAAGCCCGCGACGTCCGCGCGCTTGCCGCGGTTTATTTCGGCCCAACGCGCTTCAGCCGGAAGCAACGCCACGCCACCACGGCCGCTCGCCACCATGACCTCATAACGCTCAAGCTGATTGAAAAATATGTCTCCCGCGTGCGCACACAGCGCGATGCGTGGAACTTGCGGGTAGAGCTGTGCCGCCTGCGAGGCCCCGCCTCTGAAATCGCCCGCCGCGCCAAGCAACGCCTCCGCGACCTCCGCCCGCGCCGCTCGCCGCCCCGCGAAGGGGTGCAGCTCCTTCGCCGCCCGAATGGCCCCTGGACCATGCGGATTACCGCCCCCTCTGCCTTCCTCGCGGAGTTTGACGCCGCGCTCGACCCCGCGCGCCCACTCGATTCCCTGCGCGATCTCCTTCGCGGCTCGGGCGCCCCTTCCGCGCGCACCACAACCAACGTCATCATCCCGCTCAACGCGCTGGACCGCATCTTGGACGGCGACGGTGAAGAAGTCACTCTGCGGCTGACTAATGGCGCCACGATTACCGGCGCCGAGTTGGTCGAGCGCACCTTCACCGAGCACGGACTAGCCACCCTTATCCATCCCGTTAAAGGCCCCGTCAACCTGTATCGCACCTCGCGCTACGCCACCGAGAAACAGCGGCAGATGGCCGCGGCCGAAAACCCTACCTGCCCGTGGCCGCCGTGCAACCACCCGGCGGACAAGGCCCAGATCCATCACCTGAAGGCTTGGAAGCACGGAGGACTGACCAATATGGACAACCTCACGGTGTGCTGCCCGTATCACAACGGGGTCAACCAAGATGATCCGAATGCCCCGCCGCTGCGTGGGCGCCTTGCCCGAGTCAATGGCAAGGTTCGTTGGGTCCGCTAGCGCTGCCTCTGCGAGGTAGCGCTACTCGGCGTGCTCGACAAAGTCCGCGTAGACTTCCGCGGCTACCCGAGCGAATTCGGCCGGTGCCATGCGCGCCATGCCCTCCGGCAGGCTGCCCCAAAACGTACAGCCTGTCACCTCCGGCATCTCCTCCAGGTTCAGGCGCGTAGCCAAGTCCGGATCGGCCGGCAGCGAGCCGCCAACTAGCCCGAGCACCTCAATTCCACGGCGTTGTGCCTCGCGCACGGTCAGCTCGGCCGCGTTGAGGCTTCCTAGGTTAAGGGAGGTGACGATGAGGAGCTTATCGGCGACGTCGGCAAGCGTATAGGCGTCCGTTAAACGCACGAGGAGCCCGCCGGCGCCTTCCACGAGCACCACACGGCCGGGTGCGTCAAGGGCGGCAATCCATTCTTTAAGTTCCTGCAGGCTGGGTTGGCCCATGCCGGCCCGGCGCGCAGAAAGATTCGGCGCCAGCGGCTCCGGAAAGCGCACCATCTCTGCTACCTCCACCCCCGCCAGCTTGCCGACGGTCGCCGCATCCCCCTTGCCTTCCGGCTCCCCCGTCTGCAGCGGTTTGGCGTAGATGACCTCGCGGCCGCGTTGCTTGAACGCGCTGGCGAGCGCGGCCGTGGCCACAGTCTTACCGACGTCAGTATTCGTCCCCGTCACGTAAATTATCACTGTCGTCCTCCTGCCACCGCAGCGCGCACGCCGCGGCACATTTGCGCTATTTCATCTGCGGTGCTGATAAACGGCGGCATGATATAAATCAACCGACCGAACGGACGTAACCACACACCTTGGGCTACGGCTGCGGCCGTCGCTGCGGACATATTTACATCGCATTCCATTTCCACCACACCTATGGCGCCAAGTACGCGCACGTCGGCTACCCCAGGTTCCTCGGACAGGCCCTCAAACCCTCGTTGCAGCTGCTTTTCGATGCCGGCTACCTGCTCGCTCCAATTGCCCTCCAAAATGAGCGCAGTTGCCTCGGCCGAAACGGCACAAGCGAGTGGATTAGCCATAAATGTTGGTCCGTGCATTAGCGCGCGCGGACTCATCCCCTCGGCCACCTTCGCGGTGGCGAGCGTGGCAGCCATGGTCATAAAACCACCGGTCATCGCCTTGCCCACGCACATGATATCTGGCACAACGCCGGCGGCTTGGGTAGCAAAAAGTTCGCCGGTTCGCCCGAACCCGGTGGCGATTTCGTCCGCGATCAGCACGATACCGTGGCGGTCGCAGATTTCTCGGGCCCCGCGGACCAGCTCGTGGTCGTGAAAGCGCATGCCGCCCGCGCCTTGGACTACAGGTTCAATAATTAGCCCCGCAACTTCTTCCGTGATGCACGCTTCCAGCTCGCGCAGATAATTCGCGCGCTCGGCCGGGCTAGCCCCGCGAGTAGGCGGCGCCGGGGCAAAAATCTGCTGCGCTAAGGTACCGATCCACATCGAGTGCATGCCGCCTTCGGGATCGCACACGCTCATCGCCGCGAAGGTATCGCCGTGATACCCCGATCTCCACGTCAGCATCTTGGTGCGCTCTGGGTGCCCTGCGCCACGGGCATACTGCAGTGCCATTTTGATGGCTACTTCTACCGATACAGATCCGGAATCGGAATAAAAGACCTGCTCAAAATCACCACGCGTTAATTCCATGAGGTTACGAGTAAGCCGCGCAGCCGGTTCGTGGGTGAGTCCGCCGAACATGACGTGGCTCATCCTCTCGATTTGTTCGTTCGCTGCCGCCTTGAGCCGCGGGTGGCCGTGGCCGTGGGCGGCGGCCCACCAGGAAGACATGGCGTCGATAAGCGTGGTGCCATCCGCGAGTGTTAAATAAACGCCGGCGGCCGAGTCCACCACAAGCGTGGGCTCGCCTGGCTCGGCGTAGGGGTGCCAAATGTGGCGTGCGTCGAGAGTGGCAATGTCCTCCGCTGAAATATCCATGATTTTAGGTTTATCACAGACTTTCGGTCGTTATAGTGCTTTTATGACAATTATTAAACATCGTTCAATTCGGCGTTTACCGGTGGCTTTGCCGGCTATCGCCGGAATTGAAATGTGGGAGCGCTTTAGCTTCTACGGCATGCAGGCCATCCTCGCCTACTACCTCTATTCCACCTCCGGCGGACTCGGCATGGACCAAGCGCAAGCCACAGCGCTCGTCGGCGCGTACGGCAGTCTGCTCTACCTGTGCACGTTCGTGGGCGGGTGGGTCAGCGACCGGCTCCTAGGTGCCGAACGCACGTTGCTTGCCGGCGCGAGTCTGCTCATGTGCGGGCACCTTTCGCTGTCCTTCGTGCCTGGTATGGCGGGCCTCGTGGCCGGACTGTTGCCGCTTGCGCTGGGTTCAGGGCTGCTTAAAACGGCGGCAATTACCATTCTGGGCGCGGCTTTTCCTCCCACAGCCGGCGCACGGGATGGGGCTTTTCAAATCTTTTACCTGGGAATAAATATCGGTGCCTTACTCGGACCGATGCTCACGGGCTGGCTGGCACAAAAGCACGGCTACCATGCCGGCTTCCTCGCAGCCGCAGGCCTCATGTGCTGCGGGTGTGTCTTCTACGGGTTATTGCGCCAGCGGGTAGTCACGGAGTTCGATACCCGGCCTCCCAGCCCTACTGCCACGCCAGGCAAGGCCGCGGCGGTAACTGTGGTGGCTGTAGTGGGCAGCGTCGCGGTCGCGGTGACGGTTCCACCAGACAAGCTGGCTATGCTTTTGCTCTTTGCGACGTTCGCGGCCGCCCTCACCCTCTTCGCCAGCATGCTGCGATCCCCGCGGGTCAGCGTGCCGGAGCGGAAGCAGGTTCTGGCGTATATCCCGCTCTTTTTCTGCTCGACGGCCTACTGGACTCTCCAGCCGCAGATTTACGGGGTGCTAGCCGTGTACTCGGATCAACGTGTAGACCGCATGGTCGGCGGGTTTGAGATTCCGGCGGCATGGACGCAATCACTCAATCCACTGTTCATCCTGGTTTTGTCCCTACCGCTGGCGGCGAGCATGTCTCGGTGGGCATGCTCGCGGCGTGTGCTGATGGCCGTAGGCATCATGGTGGCAGGTTCCGGAATGTTTGTGCTGTTGCCGTTCGTCGGGGGCGGAGAAAATTCAACGCCATTTGTGGTGTTGGCCATGACCATCTTGTTGATGTCGCTCGGCGAGCTATTCATCGGGCCGGTGGGCATGGCGGCATCGGCCGCGCACGCGCCGCGAGCGTACGCGACGCGCTTTTCCGCGCTGTATTTTCTCACCATGGCCATTGGAACCTCGCTAGCGGGAACGCTGTCGACGCTGTATGACCCTTCCTCGGCGGGTGCGGAGCGGACCTACCTACTTGTTGTCGGAATTGTCCCCGTCGCGCTGGGGCTCATGCTCTTGGTCGGCAGAAAGGACGTCGTGAACGAGGCTTCGGGCAGCGTTTAAGGCATCGACTTGTGAGGCAGCCCTGGTCTCGGCGGGGAAAATCTGGCACTCGTGGTCGGGTACAACTTCTGCGCGGCGGGTAATACCGCGCTGGGCGGTATAGGCGTCAAAGAGGTTATCGATGCTCAGGGCTAGTCCTCGTTTTTGAGTTGGTCGCGCAGCTGCTGGAAGTACTCGCGAGCAGCCTGGGGCTGCGCGGTGGGGTGCTGACCCTGCTGCGACTCTTGCTCACCGCGATTTTGCTCGGAGCGCTCCTGCTCAGCACGCTGGGAGGCAGCGATGGCTTCGCGCTTGGCACGCTCTGCCTGATGCTTGGACTCGCGCTCGATTTCCTCGGCGCGGGATGGTTTGTGCGGCTGCGGGCGGCGGTGCTGAGGCGCCCCCTCGGCGGAGTCGAGGGCGCGGTTGGCCATGAGCACGTCGCGCATGCCGCTAAAGAGGTCACCCATGCCCTGCGGGTTGGAGGGCATGTACAGCACAGAGGCCTGGCCGTTGTGGGAGACATCGACCATCGCGTCGAGGTATTGAGAGACCAGCATGAGCGCCTCGGGGGATTCTTCCACGCCGGCGTCGCGAAGCATTTCGTATTGCTGGGCAATGCCCTCGACGATTTCCTTGCGCTGGTCCGCAACGCCGCGTCCCTGCAGCTTCTTTGCTTCGGCAGCACCCTCGGCCTCTTTGACCACGCGGATCTTCTCGGCCTCTGCTTGGGCGACGGCCGCTTCACGCTCACGCTGCGCCGCGTTAATGGAGTTCATGGACTCGCGTACGCGGGAATCGGGGCGGATATCGGTAACCAGGGTGTTGACAAAGTTCCAGCCGTACTCGGCCATATTATCGCGCAGGGAAGCCGCAACATTGCGAGCAATGGTGTCCTTGGAGGAGAAGGAATCATCCAGGTCCATATTCGCCACGGAGGAGCGAACATTATCCTGCACGTAGGCCACAATCTGCTGTTCGTGGTTGGAGAGCATGTAATATGCCTCGCGCTCTCGGCCTTCAACTACCTCGTATTGCACGGCCACAGGGATCTGGACGAAGACATTGTCCTTGGTCTTGGTCTCCACCATCACATCCAGCTGGCGCACCTGCAGCGAAATTTTATCGCGTACGCGGTCTACCCACGGCATCTTGAAGTGCAGGCCAGCATGCGCCACCTTTTGGAATTTACCCAAGCGCTCCAAGATGGCAGCTTCGCGAGTGCGAACGATGAAATAGCCATCAAAGAGGGTTCCCAAGATAAGCAACAGGATGAGGACTATAACTATGGTGGCGATCAAAATATCTCCCTAAATGTCGTGACAATCACCAATATTTTCGCATAGGAAATAGCGAAACGCTAGTGATCGTCGATAAGCGCAAAAAGCCTGCCCAGGATGGTCGCACCGTCTTCGCGAATGCCGTTGTGCTGGAACTCGTTGCTAATCCACGGCCGCAGGTCCCCCAGGTGGGCGGCGGTAGCCAAGGATTCTTCGAGCGGAACGAAAATATCATCGACATATATGGCCGCGGCCGTGGTCGGCACCTCACCGAGCGCATAGGGCGGGGAGAATTCGTGGCGGGCGAGGCCGTGGGCGGCGTCGGCAAACGCGTGCAGAGCAGGGTCCTCGTCGAACTGCCAGGGAAAGATATGCTCGCCAGTCAACCACGTGCCGGACTCCGCAAACTCCGGGAATTCCTCGCGCAAACGATGCGCCGCCCAATGAGTAACGGCCTGCCCACCGGCGCCGCCATAGATTGACTCATGGATAGCGGCATACAGCGGGCCGTCTGCAAAGCTCACGCGCTGGCCGACGTCCACCAAGAAATCGCCGCGCAGCCGCTTCTCCCCTGCCACGGTGCGGAAAGGCTCTTCCAGCAGATAAGCCAGCGAATCAAAACCGGTGCCGCGGCCGAGCTCAATACCGATGGTGCGAAACCGCAGCGAGGACAGACGCTCTCCGGTGGGAAGGCACTCATCCGAATTGTCCAAGTGGGAGATGATCTCCTCGATACGGTCCTGGGCCCACGGGAATTCGCGGTAGAAACGCTGCTGGCGGGCCTTGAGCTTGCTAAAAGTGGCGCGGTATAGATCGTCTGCACCCTTCAGCGTGGGGATGCCACCGGTGAAAAATGCATGCTCGACGTGTTCGGGGGCCTGGGACAGGTAGGCGGTAATGCAAAAGCCGCCGAAGGATTGGCCGAATAGCGACCACTTCTCCAGGCCGAGGTGTTCGCGCAAACGTTCGGCGTCGCGGACGATATTATCTTGGCGCAGCAACGCCAACTGCGCTGCGGTGCGCTCCGCGGCCGGGCTCAGTGCATCGATGCGGTGCGATCGGCCGGTGCCGCGCTGGTCCATGAGGATCACGCGGTACCGCTCCAGTGCCTTGCCAATAAGCCCCGTGGGTGTCAGCGGCCGGGGTGCTGGGAAACCAGGCCCGCCCTGGAGGTAAAGCAACGCGGGCAGGCCCTCTCCGCCGGGCGGGATGATTTCGCGGGCATAAAGCCCAAAAGTCCCGTGGGGATTGGAATAATCCCACGGGACTTCTAGGTGGTGCTCTTTAATTGTGTGGCCAAAGCGGCGGTAGTCGGTCATGCCCTCCCAGGCTAGTAGACTTCCAAGCCCTTCGAGCGGAAGACGTCGCGGATTTTCTCCACGTCCTCCGGCTTTGGCGGCTTCGTGTCTGCCAACTGGTAGGTCATATCTAGACCTTCCCACTTGTCTTTGCCCATATTGTGGAAGGGCAAAACCTCGACGCGTTCGACGTTAGATTTCCAACGCGCCACGATATTGGCCACATTTTCCACGTTCTCTGGCGAGTCCGTGAGGTCAGGCACCACTACGAAGCGGATCCATACCGGCTTACCTATCTTGTTCAACCTGTCGCCGAAGTCCAGTGTTGGCTGGAGCTGGCGTTGGGTGACCTTGCGGTAAGTCTCCTCGTCGCCCGACTTGACGTCGAGAAGCACGAGGTCGATATTGTCTAGGTCCTCGTCGCGCAAGCGCGCGCCCAAGTACCCAGCCGTATCGATGGTGGTGTGAATACCCGCATCGTGGACTTCCTTAAGCACGCGGCGCGTGAAGGAAATCTGGAAGAGGGGTTCGCCACCGGAGATGGTCAGACCGCCACCGGAAGCTTGGAAGATGGGCTTATAACGCTTGATGCGCTTGACCACATCCTCGACCCGCTCCAGTGTGCCGGTCTTCATCTCCCAGGTGTCTGGATTATGGCAGTACTGGCAGCGCAGTGGGCATCCGGACATGAACATTGTCATGCGGGTTCCCGGGCCATCGACGGCGGTCACGAGCTCCCAAGAGTGCACGAGGGCGATATCGCCGGTACGGCGCGCCTCCATGAGCTCCGGGCGGGTAATGTCATCGAGTTGTGCATTATCTCCCAGGCCCGCAGCTACGCCGCGGACACGCTCTCCTTCTTCCGGAGAGAGGGTGACAACACCAGTAACGCCATCAGCCATGATTAAGAACCCTGGTGGAAGGTGCGGGAGATAACGTCGAGCTGCTGCTCCTTGGTCAGCTTGACAAAGTTCACAGCGTAGCCAGAGACGCGAACGGTGAGGTTCGGGTACTTCTCTGGGTGCTCAACGGCGTCCTCGAGGGTGGACTTGTCCAGCACGTTGATGTTGGCGTGGTACAGACCAGAGTTCATCTGGTGTGCATCGCGGTTTGCCTTCATTGCTGACATGCGGTCTTCGAAAGTTGGGGTTGCCATGATTTTCTCCTTTTCGAGATGGTTGAGGGTTGAGTGGTTTTTACTTCTCCATGATGAAGCCGGCATCCAGAACGCCCACCAAGTTATTGATGCGCTCTTCTGGGGTGCGGCCCAATCCGGAAGGAGTAATGGTGTTGGTCAGCGAGATGCCGTCCAAGGCGTCCTTGTAATCCAGCTTGCCGACGGACAGCATGGAAGCAACCATGCCGTGGCTGTCGGCACCGTTTTCAGGGTTAGCGCCTGGGGAGAACGGCGTGCCGGCCTTGTGGCCCGACGGGAAGGCGCCTGTTGCCTTGCCGTAGACCACGTTCGAGGTAATGGTCAGCACGGACTGGGTTGGGATGGCGTTGCGGTACATCGGGATGGCCTTAATCTTTTCCATCACGGTGTGGACAATGGTTGCGGCGATGTCATCGGCGCGGTCATCGTCGTTGCCATAGAACGGGAACTCGCCCTCGGTGACGTAGTCCGTAATCAGGCCGGTCTCGTCACGGACCGGGGTGACCTTGGCGTACTTGATAGCAGCCAGGGAGTCGGCGACGATGGACAGGCCGGCGATGCCGCAGCCCATGGAGCGTACGATATTGGAATCGTGCAGCGCCATCTCGACTGCCTCGTAGGCGTACTTGTCGTGAGAGTAGTGGATGATGTTGAGGGCCTCAACATAGGTGCCAACAACCCAGTCCAGCATCTCTTCGTACTTCTGCCAAACTTCATCGAAGTCCAGCGGGCCATCGCCCTTGATGGGCTCGTAGCCTTCTACGACCTGCTTGCCGGTTACCTCATCGCGGCCACCGTTGATGGCGTAAAGCAGAGCCTTAGCGGCGTTCACACGAGCGCCGAAGAACTGCATCTGCTTGCCCACTTCCATCGGGGAAACACAGCAGGCAATTGCGGCGTCGTCGCCCCACTGCTCACGAATCTGGCGGTCAGACTCGTACTGGATGGAGGAGGTCTCAATCGAGATGTGGGCACAGAATTCCTTGTAGCCCTCTGGCAGCTTTGGATCCCAGAAAATGGTGATATTTGGCTCTGGTGAGGGGCCAAGGTTTACCAGGGTCTGCAGCAGACGGAAGGAGGTCTTGGTGACCATGTGGCGGCCGTCGTTGCCGAAGCCAGCATCAGACCAGGTTGCCCAGTACGGGTCGCCGGAGAAGATCTGGTCATAATCGATGGTGCGCAGGAAGCGGACGATGCGCAGCTTGAGAACCAGGGAGTCGATGATTTCCTGGGCGTCTTCCTCGGTGATGATGCCAGCGGCGAGGTCGCGCTCGAAGTAGCAATCGAAGAAGGCGGACAGGCGGCCGATGGACATTGCGGCGCCATCCTGGGACTTAATGGATGCCAGGTAGCCGAAGTAGGTCCACTGTACTGCCTCATGAGCGGTCTTAGCCGGCTTGGAGATGTCGAAGCCGTAGGACTCAGCCATCTTCTTGAGCTTCTTCAGGGCCTTGATCTGCTCGGAGTGCTCCTCGCGGAAGCGTGCCCAGTGCTCAGAGAAGCCAGCGTCTGCGACAGAATCGCGGGAAGCCTGCTTTTCCTCGATCAGGTAGTCCACACCGTAGAGAGCCACGCGGCGGTAGTCACCGATGATGCGGCCACGGCCGTATGCATCCGGCAGGCCGGTGATGATGTGTGATGAACGAGCAGCACGGATGCGCGGGGTGTAGATATCGAAGACCGCATCGTTGTGGGTCTTGCGGTAACGGGTGAAGATCTTCTCCACCTCAGGGTCGACTTCCTTGCCTGCTTCGCCGATGGCCTGCTTGACCATGCGCCAGCCACCGAACGGCATCATGGCGCGCTTCAGCGGGGTATCGGTCTGCAGACCGACGATGACGTCGTCGTCCTCTGAGATGTAGCCGGCCGGGAAAGCGTCAATGTCGGTCGGGGTGTGGGTGTCAACATCGTAGACGCGCTTTTCGCGCTCGACGGACAGGTAGTTCTTCTCCAGGGTCTCCCAGACGCGCTTGGTCTTTTCGGTCGGGCCCGCCAGGAAGCTGGAATCGCCGTCGTACGGCGTGTAGTTACGCTGAATGAAGTCGCGGACGTTGATGCCCTCGGTCCATGGACCGGACTCAAATCCCTTCCACGCTTCAAACTGTTGAGGCTGCGTTGCGGTAGTCATAATTCCCTTCTTTCGGGCGAATTTCTATCAGGGGTAAATGCCGCTTTTTCGAGCCACAGCACCAAGCCCCTCTGGCCTCAATTGTTGACTACATCAGCGGTAATAACAAGTTCAGCAGACGTTGGAAAGGCTAAATATAAACCGGTCGTGTTGTTTCGCTGGTTAGTGATTTCATGCAGAACGCACGTACGTCTTAGATCGGGGGTGAACTAGCCCCGAACGTGTTCCTCATCACCCCGATTTTTTGGCCGCTACCTGCACGAACCTCTACTGTTAAACCCGTTCAGCTTCGCTTCCGCACAAAGGAGGACTTCGTGGCTTCCCAGCCCAAGCATCCAGTAGATACCGTCCCACCCGCCCCCAAATTAGCTGCCTTAGGCGTGCAGCACGTATTGGCCTTTTATGCCGGGGCGGTTATCGTTCCGCTGCTCATCGCCGGCTCGCTTAACCTGGATGCGGAAACCACCATCCACCTCATCAATGCGGACCTTTTGACCTGTGGCATAGCAACGATCATTCAGTCTATGGGCGTCGGCAAGCGCATTGGCGTGCGCCTGCCCATCGTGCAGGGCGTAACCACTACGGCCGTCTCCCCGATTATTGCCATTGGCCTGGGCGCAACCGACGGCGAAGGCGGGGTGGCCTCGCTGCCGACCATTTATGGCGCCATCATCGTCGCCGGCCTGTTTACTTTCTTCGCGGCGCCGGTCTTTGGCAAAGTGCTGCGTTTCTTCCCGCCGGTGGTCACCGGTTCGGTCCTGCTGGTGATGGGCACTTCACTATTGGGGGTTTCGGCCAATGACTTTGTCAATTACGCCGAGGGAGTTCCAGCCACCCGTGACCTGCTCTACGGTTTTGGCACGCTCGCGGTCATCGTTTTGGTGCAGCGTTTTTCCTCTGGCTTCCTAGGCACCCTGGCCGTGCTCATCGGCCTAGTCTTGGGTACGGGCGTGGCGCTCGTGCTAGGCGACGCCTCCTTTAGCGAAGTCTCCTCCGCCCCCGCTCTCGGTATCACCACCCCGTTCTACTTCGGCATGCCAAAGTTCGACGTGGTGGCTATTTTCTCGCTCATCATTGTCATGATCATCACCATGGTGGAGACCACTGGCGATGTCTTTGCCACCGGCGAGATTGTAAAAAAGCGCATCCGCCGCGATGATGTCGTGCGCGCCATCCGCGCCGATGGCCTGTCCACCCTGGTGGGCGGCGTAATGAATTCCTTCCCGTATACCTGCTTTGCACAAAACGTCGGTCTGGTCCGCCTGACCAGCGTGAAATCGCGCTGGGTGGCCGTGGCTGCCGCCGGATTCATGATGGTATTGGGTATTTTGCCCAAGGCCGGTGCGGTCGTGGCCGCCATCCCGTCCCCTGTGCTTGGCGGCGCCTCCCTGGCGCTTTTCGCCAACGTAGCGTGGGTGGGCCTACAGACCATCGCCAAGGCCGATCTTTCCGATGGCCGCAATTCCGTCATCGTCACTTCCGCGCTCGGCTTAGCCATGCTGGTGACCTTCAAGCCGGATATCGCCACCGCCTTCCCGGAGTGGGCGCAAACCTTCGTCTCCTCCGGCATGTCCATCGGCGCCATTACGGCCATCGTGCTTAACCTGCTGTTCTTCCACACCGGGGGTAAGCAGGGCACGCAGGTGTCTCGGGCCGTCGGCAAGAGCGTAAGCCTACAGCAGCTCAACAATGCCTCCCGCGAGGAATTCGTCTCCGCGCTGCGCCCGCTGTTCAATAACGAGACGTGGCCGCTCGAACTGGCGTGGGAGTCTCGGCCTTTCAGCGATGTCAATGAGCTGCGCGCCGCCATTCAGGTAGCCGTGCTAACCGCGGATGATTCCCGCCGTGCTGCCCTCATCCACGATTACCCGGCCATGGATGAGCTGCTGCTTGCCGACGCCGACGAAGCCGCCACCATCTCCGCCGACCGCGGCTCCTTGGGGCTAACCGACTTGGATGATGTGCAGACCGAGCGCATTACCGAGCTTTCCGCCGCCTACCGCGAGCGCTTCGATATGCCCTTTGTGGCTTATCTGGATACCAATGACACCGTTGACCGCGTCATTGACGCCGGCGTACGCAGGCTGGCTAACTCCCCAGAGCAGGAGTACCGCACCGCGCTGGGTGAGATCGTAGAGATTGCCAACGACCGCTTCGATATCTTGCTAGCCGATGCCAACCCGGTCCGTTCTTCCTGGGACCGCAAGTTCACCGAGGTGGACTAGCTAACGGAAGGAAAAATCTACCTCAGCCTCCGGGTCCACGCCGGAAATAATGCCGGTGTAGAACTGCTTGGCCTGGCTTTGGAGGACATCGCGATTATCCGCGATGTCCTTTTTCTTTTTGTCCTCATCCAGAATCTTGGTGATGGTTTCCGCTTTATCGATATCCGGGGTAATCCAGCTCAGCGCGCCACTATCGTCCACCGCGGTTTCGAAGTTCTCATCCGAGTGGCCAATGAAAATGAACTCGGGGACCTGCACGCGGAAATGGTGCGGGGATTCCTCTTCTACGTGCACCCGGGATCCTTCAATGCCGAGCTTCGCGCGGTAGGAGTACTTGATGTATTGGGTACGCTCACTGCCTGGGACCTGCCAATTCCACAGCGTGCTGGTGGCGGACTCCTCCGATAATCCCTCAATCCCCAAGGAGACGAGCACCACTTGTTCCTCGCGCTCCACGGCCTTGATGACCTTGGTATTGCTCGATTCGGTCTCCACGTCCACCGGTTCCCGGACTTGCCACACCACCACCGCAGCTACCGCCAGGGCGGCGATGAGAATGACAGCGATAAGGGTGGAAAACAGCTTTTTCATAATGCCCATCTTAGGGTGAAATACGGACGGTGATATGCGAAAACGCCGCCGGCCACGAGGGTCGACGGCGCCTATGGTGCGCCCGGTGAGACTTGAACTCACACGTCATAAGACACTAGAACCTAAATCTAGCGCGTCTGCCAATTCCGCCACGGGCGCGGGGGACTTGACATAGTGTACACGGTGGGCGGGTAATCCAGAAACCAGGGGTGTTCTGTTTTCCGGCCGCTGGTGGGTAGGGTGGAACGCGTGAGCACTCAAGAGGAACAGAAAAACAAGCGCGTGCAGGTGCGATGGTGGCACATCCTCCTCATCGCGTTTTTCGTCGTGCTCTTCCTATTCCTGGCCTATTGGCAATGGACCCGCTTCCGCTCCGGCTCGGGCACCTTCCAAAACCTGGGCTATGCCTTCCAGTGGCCACTGTTTGCCGTGTTCGTGGTTTATGCCTATCGCACCACGCTGCGCTATGAAAACGAGCGCCTCGCGGCCGAGGAAGAAGCCCGCGACATGCATGACACAGACAAAACCGCCCCGGCCGACGCTCCCACACAGCCGCAGGCAGAAACCAAAATTGATGAGGATTTTTTGCCCCAGCGGCCCCAGATGGATGTGGAAACGTTCAACGCCATGAATACCCCGCGCCGCCGGCGCGGCGAGAATGAAGAAAGCTGATTATGACCAATAAAGTTCACCCCGCCCGCCAAGCCCGCATCCGCGGACCCTTGAAGTTTTTCTCCATCGCGGCCACTGTGACCGGTATCTTCTTGATCATCCTGGTCATCCGCATGGTCTGCCAGTACATCATTGGCATGGATATCCCCGAGTGGGCCACCTATATCGCGATCGTGCACGGCATCGCGTACATGACCTACCTGCTGTCCATCCTCATCCTCGGCCCGCGCGCGCTGTGGCCGGTGGGCAAGCTCTTTACCACCGCCCTTGCGGGCGTGGTGCCCTTCCTGTCCTTCTGGATGGAGCACAAGCGCCGCAAGGAAATCACGGAGGAGTTCCAACTCTAAGAGTTGTGAACAAGCTCCGCGATGGCGGGGACAAGTTGACTAAGAGCGCGGCCGCGATGCGAGACCGCGTTCTTTTCTTCTGGGGACATCTCTGCAGCCGATCGGGACTCGCCTTCCGGCTGGAAGAGCGGGTCAAAACCAAAGCCGTTTTCCCCGCGCGGCTCGCGCAAGAAGCGGCCTTCCCAGCGGCCCTCGGCCACGTGCTCTGCGCCTTCGGGCGTGACGAGCGCGCAGACCGAGACAAAGGCTGCGGCACGGCGCTCATCAGGGACATCGGCCATCTGCGCCAAGACTAAGTCATTATTGGCCTGGTCATTGCCGTGCTGGCCGGACCAACGGGCGGAAAGCACGCCGGGCATGCCGTTGAGCTCTTCGATAGCGAGGCCCGAATCATCCGCCACGGTGGCATAACCGGTAGCGGCCACGCCAGCACGGGCCTTGATGAGCGCATTATCGGCAAAAGTGCGGCCATCTTCTACCGGTTCTGGATAAGGTTCCACGGCGGAAAGCGGGCGCAGCTCGACGCCCTCGATGCCGGCATCAGCCAGAATCCGTTCCAGCTCGCCGAGCTTCTTAGGGTTATTAGATGCGACGAGAATTACCACCCCAGCGCCGCCTTCTGTGCGGCGATGAGTTCGCGGCAGCCCTTCTGCGCTACGTCGAGCATCTCGTTGAGCTCCTCTCGGCCAAAGAGACCGTGCTCACCGGTGCCCTGGATTTCAACGAAGTCGCCGGATTCCTGCATTACTACGTTGAGGTCGACCTCGGCGCGGGAGTCTTCCTCATAGGGCAAATCGAGGCAGATTTCACCATCAATAATGCCTACCGAGACCGCAGCGATGGGATCAAGTAGCGGCTCGCCGGGGACGACGCCCTCGGCTTTGAGGTGCGCGATGGCGTCAGCCAGCGCAACATAGGCGCCGGTGATAGAGGCAGTGCGGGTGCCGCCATCAGCCTGGAGGACGTCGCAATCGAGCTGAATGGTGTTCTCCCCTAGCTCCTCCAAGTCCACTGCGGCGCGCAGGGAGCGGCCGACGAGGCGAGAAATTTCATGCGTGCGGCCCTTGACCTTGCCCTTCATGGATTCGCGCGGCATGCGATCGTGGGTGGCGGAAGGCAGCATGGCGTACTCGGCGGTAAGCCAGCCTTCACCGGAATCGCGCTTGAAGCGCGGCACGCCATATTCCACGGATGCGGTGCACATGACGCGGGTATTGCCAAACTCCACCAGCACGGAGCCGGCAGGGTTGGTAGTGAAATTGCGGGTAATGCGGACGCTGCGCATCTGGTCCAGCGCGCGCCCATCGGCACGAGTAAATTCAGTCATGCCGTCCAGCGTATCTTAGAACTCCATACCCGCGGCGCCGAGGATAATCTCACCGTCGAATTCGGAGCGAGCGGCCTCCAAGGTAGCTTGGGCATCGCCCCACGGTTGGATGTGGATGAGCACGAGCTTGCCCACGCCCGCCTCGCGCGCCGCCCTGCCAGCTTCCGCGCCCGACATATGCATATCCGGTGCCATCCCCTCCGAGCTCGCGCCCCAGGCTGCCTCACAGAGGAAAATGTCGGCGCCCCGTGCGGCGTCGACAAGCGCGGGCGTATATGAAGAATCACCGGAGTAGGTGATGGTCTGGCCCGTCTTAGTATGTTCCACGCGCAAAGCATAGGCCTCTACCGGGTGGGTGACCGGGAAGGGAGTGATATATACATCGTCGACAAGCTGGCGCTCGCCCGGCTCCCATGCGCTAAAGGCGAAGGTATCGGACATGTCATCGATGCCATCGACCTCATCGGAAGACAGGCGGCCCAGGTGCGTCGGCGTAGCCTCCGGCCCGAAGCACATATTTCTTGAGGCCGCGGGCGCCGTGGGATGGAAGCGGCGCCACACCATCAGAGAGGGGAAATCCAGGCAGTGATCGGCATGCAGGTGACTAAAAGCCACGTGCGCATCGCAAGGATCCTGCTGCTGTTCCAGCTGCGCTAAGGTGCCAGGGCCCATATCGAGGACGATGGACGGCGCATTATCGAAGGACAGCAAATAGCCGGAGGCGGGGTTCTGGGCGGTGGGGACGCTACCGGAGCAGCCTAAGATGGTCAGCTTCATGGGCTCAATAGTTCCATGAAATCGCCCCGCATGCGTACTCAACGTGCAAACGGGGGAGAAATTTGCACCTACTTATGCAATCCGCGGGCCGAGAAAGCGCGTGGCAAGGCGGGCAAAGGCTTCCGGGTCACCGGTCGATTCAAAGGTGTGGACCGGCTGAGTATCCGCAGGGGCCAACATATCGGTTTCCGTGAGAATCCGCATAACGTCCTTGGTGGTTTCCTCCGAAGATGTCACCAGCGAGACATTATCGCCCATAGCTAGCTGGATGATGCCGGTCAACAGCGGATAATGCGTACAGCCCAAGACCAGCGTGTCTACTCCTTGTGCTTGGAGCGGGGCCAAGTAGCCCTCAGCGACGCCGAGGATCTGGCGGCCGGCGGTAATACCGCGCTCGACAAAGGGAACAAAATCCGGGCAGGCGGTAGCAAATGCCTGCACCTTCGGGTTGAGCGCAAAAAGGTCCTGATAGGCGCCGGATTTGATGGTGCCCTCGGTGCCGATGACGCCGATTTTTCCGTTGCGCGTGGTGGACATGGCACGGCGCACCGCGGGGCGGATGACCTCCACAATGGGGATATCGTAGCGCTCGCGTGCATCATGCAAGAAGGCAGCGGTGGCCGTATTGCAGGCTATGACCAGCATCTTGCAGCCACGTTCCACCAGCCGATCCGCCACGTCCTGAGAAAAAGCGCGGACTTCTGAGATAGGCCGCGGTCCGTAGGGGCTATGGGCAGTATCGCCGGTATAGATGACAGATTCCTGCGGCAGCTGTTCCATCACTGCGCGTGCCACGGTGAGCCCGCCCACGCCGGAATCAAAGATGCCAATTGGAGAGGTTGCGGTAGGCATTAGCGCTTCACTGCCTTAACCGGATCGTCCGAGGTAATGGTCATGCCGGCTAGAATGCCGCCGATGGCGCCGAAAAGGTGGCCTTGCCAGCTCACTCCCTCGTAGACGGGCAGCACGCCCCACACCAAGCCGGAATAGGCAAAGCCGAGAACAATGCCCAAAATGGTCTGGATGAGCGATCGATTGAAGATACCGCGCACAATCAGATATGTCAGCCAGCCATAGACCAAACTGGACGCCCCGATGTGGGAGGTACCGGGGCCACCAATGAACCACGTGCCAAGGCCTGCGACCAGAGTGGTAATCAGGGTAACTTCCCACCAAGCCTTGCGGCCGGACAGGCCGATAAGGAAGCAGAAAATGGCGCCGGGCACCGAATTGGACATGAGGTGCTCAAAGTTTGCATGCAGCAGTGGGGCGGTAAAAATGCCCCAGATGCCGTTGAAGTCCAGCGGGCGAATGCCGTAATTGGATAGCTGGCCGCCAAAAAGGAACGCGTTAATAATGTGGACCGCCCACTCCACCACGAGGAAGCCAAAAGCTATAGAAAATCCGGTGGTGATGCGCCCGCTGCGAGTGTATTTTTTGGAATCGCCACGATTGACCTGGCCCGCGGGCGCCGGCCGGTAGTTAAATGTTCCACCTGAAGTCATAATGCGCCTTATCTTAGTCCAGCAGATCGCGGTACACGCTCAAGCCCAAGCCAGGCTCGGCGGCGGTAACCGCGTTGACAATCGCTTCCTCCACGGCATCGGCGGCAGCGGCGCAAATCTGGGTCATTATCTGCGTGCTGAGTTCGGCCGGGCGCTGCGCGGTGGATAAGGCGAAGATGGTGTCACCATCTAGCGGTGAATGCGCAGGACGCACCGCGCGGGCGATGCCATCGTGGGCAGTCATGGCCAAGCGCTGGGCTTGGGCAGTGTTAATGGGGGCGTCGGTAAGCACGGCACCGATGGTGGTATTGAGTTTGGACTCCGCTGGATGTGGCAAGGCGCGGTAGGCAGCAGCATTGACCGCGGTGCTCCCTGGCGCACCGTAGAGCCGGCCGGACTGCGGATCGATGACCTCACCCACAGGGTTGGCGACCATCGCGGCGCAAACCTCGTAATGTCCTACCCGGCGCGTAGCTAGGCCGAAGCCACCCCGCAGCTTGCCGGCGGTAGCACCCACGCCGGCTCCCACCGTGCCCATGGTTTCATCATTGCCCGCCAGCGCGGCTCGGAGCGCGGCCGCGCCCTCTTCCGGCCCGGGTCGGGAAGGCCCGACCAATAGGTCAAAAATGACGGCGCCGGGAACGATGGGCACACGCGGACCGGGTTTTTCCTCGCCGAAGACCGGGAAGCCAATCCCCTGCTCTGCCAGCTCATTCATGACGCCGTCCGCAGCCGCCAAGCCAAAGGCGGAGCCACCCGACAACACCACGGCGTGGACTCGCTCGACCGTATTATGTGGTTGCAAAAGATCCGTCTCGCGGGTGCCTGGACCCCCACCGCGCACGTCGACGCTGCCGAGCGCGCCGCCCGGCCCGCAATAGAGCACCGTGACGCCGGTATCGGTGCCGCTAAAATGCCCGATGCTAATGCCGCCCAGCATTAATCCATCAGCACCTGAAGTAGCGAATCCTGGCAAAAGGCCAGCCATTCCACCAGGCTATCGCGGTCCAACATCAGGTTGTCATCAGAAACATCGCCCGCCGCAACGTAGAGGCGCAGATCGTTTAGGCCGGCAACGAAGGCGTGGGCCTCCTGCTCATTAATGCTGACCTCTACCCCACCGGTGGGGCCGAGGGCCGTGCCGATCACCTGGAGGTTTTCCAATTTGGCGCGCGCAATGTCATTTTCGTGCAGCGACCGCAGCAAAGAAGCATCGCCTTCGTATTCCTCATCGCCGGGCATTTCAAAGTCTGGAAAGAGGCGGGCCAGTGAAGGATCTTCTGGGGCTTCCGTATGCCCAGTAGGCATATCCAGCATCTCTGCTAGCTCATCCTTAGGTGCGGACTGGGCGCGCCCGATGATGGCCTCAGAGACGGTAGCGGTGAGTTCTCCCAACACCTCGCGCTCCATCGGCTCAAAGACAGCCGTAATTTTTGGCGCGCGCATAAGGGACTTCTTTTTCTTCCACGGTTGCATCTATTTAACCTGCCTGCTGCATCGTCGCCCACAGACCAGCGATCTGGAGCTTTTTCACGTCCGCTTCAATCTTGTCGCGCTCGCCGCTGGACACGGCGGCCTTGCCCTCAGTATGGACCTGCATCATAAGTTCATTGGCCCGCTTCTTGTCGTATCCCAAAACCGTTTGGAATACATAGGACACGTAGCTCATGAGGTTGACTGGGTCATCCCACACGATGCACATCCACGGGAGGTTCTCGCTCGTGGCCACATCTACGTCGATTTCTTCGTCCAATTCGGGCGTAGCCATAGGAGAGCTCATGCGGACTACGGGAAATTGCGCCTTCATGCTTTCTAGCCTAACCACTTTTGGGGATTTATTGTGGGCCAGCCCGATCTGGCTGCGGACAATCTAGGTTCAAAGAATCTAAACCTCTGAAAAACACCTAGTCAGTGGGTATTATCACTCACGTGAATGACAAAGCTATTCCTAATGATCGCTCCACCGCTTTACTGACGGATAAATACGAGCTCACTATGCTCCAGGCCGCGCTGCGAGACGGCTCGGCAAACCGCCAGGTCACCTGCGAGGTATTCGGCCGCCGTCTGCCCAATGAGCGCCGCTACGGCGTGGTTGCCGGCACCGAGCGGGTCCTGCGGGCGGTGGAGGATTTCCGCTTTTCAGCCAATCAATTGGCAGAGATGGACTTCCTGGATGAGAAAACCAAGGAATACCTGCGTCACTACCGCTTTTCTGGGCAGATTGACGGCTACCGCGAGGGTGAACTCTATTTCCCCAACTCCCCCATCTTGACGGTGCGCGGCACCTTTGGAGAGTGCCTCATTTTGGAGACCGTTATTTTGTCCATCATGAATGCCGATTCCGCGGTGGCCTCGGCCGCCTCCCGCATGGTCACGGCGGCCGATGGCCGCCCGATTATCGAGATGGGTTCGCGCCGCACCCACGAGTATGCGGCGGTAACCTCCGCCCGCGCGGCCTACCTGGCTGGCTTCGAAGCCACCTCCAATTTGGAGGCGGGCTACCGCTACGGCATCCCTGTCTCCGGCACCGCGGCCCACTCCTGGACTTTGGCGCACACAAACCCGGATGGCACTCCGAACGAAGAGGCCGCCTTCCGTTCCCAGATCGAGACCTTGGGCGTGGACACCACGCTGCTCGTAGATACCTATGACATCACCAAGGGCGTAGTAACCGCAGTGAAAGTAGGTGGCCCGCAGCTAGGTGGGGTCCGCATAGATTCCGGTGACTTGGGCGCCGTTACCCGCCGCGTGCGCAAGCAGCTCGATGATTTAGGCAACCACAACACCAATATCGTGGTGTCTTCTGACCTTGATGAGTTCGCTATCGCCGGCCTGCGCGGCGATCCGGTAGACGTCTACGGCGTCGGTACGTCCGTGGCAACCGGGTCCGGCGCGCCCACCGCCGGCATGGTCTACAAGGTCGTAGAAGTAGACGGCATCCCAGTGGCGAAGCGCTCTACTTCCAAGCAATCCGTAGGTGGCGCCAAGCGTGCTCTGCGCACCTACCGTTCCTCGGGCGTGGCGGTGGAAGAGATCGTCTATCCCTTTGACGCGCCCGCGCCAGATACCGGCCAGCTCGATACCCGCGAGATGACCATTCCGCTCATGCGCGATGGACACATCGTTGACGACCTGCCGGATCTGCATACCTCCCGCGAATATTTGGATCAGGCCCGCAAGACCCTGCCGTGGGAAGGCCTAGCGCTCTCCCGCGATGAAGCGGCCGTGCCTACACGGATGGTGGGCTTTAAAAAGTAGGCCGCTAGACTGTGTGGGGTGAGTGAGCACGCAGATGAGCCCCTAAACCTTGACACGGAAACGCTGCTAGACAAGGCCGTTGCTGCGTTGGGTGGCAGCCAGCGCGAAGGCCAGGTGCGCATGGCCACGGCCGTCGCGGCCGCGCTCGATAAGGAGCGCCACTTAGCAGTGCAGGCCGGTACCGGCACCGGTAAGTCGCTGGCCTACCTAGTCCCGGCTATCCGGCATGCAATGAACTCAGGGTCCACTGTCATCGTCTCCACCGCGACCCTGGAATTGCAGCGCCAGCTGGTGGAGCGCGATCTGCCCCGGCTCACGAAGGCCCTTGCCCCCGTTATGGAGCGCACTCCTACCTTCGCCATCATGAAGGGCCGCAATAACTACTTGTGCATGAATAAGATTGCGGCGACCCCGGATGATCCGGAAGCTCTTATCGACGAATCCGAAATCTCCCGCCGCGGCAAGGCCGTGCGCCGCATCCACGAGTGGGCACAGGAAACCGAAACTGGTGACCGCGATGACCTCGAGCCAGGTGTACCGGACCTGGTGTGGCGGGCGGTGTCGGTAACGTCAAACGAGTGTTTGGGGGCTTCGCGTTGCCCGCACGGGCCAGACTGTTTTGCGGAAGAGGCTCGCCGGGCGGCTGCCGACGTCGATATCGTGGTCACCAACCACGCCATGCTGGCCATCGACGCTATCTCTGAGGCAAATATTTTGCCCGAACACGACGTGGCCATTATCGATGAGGCCCACGAGCTCGACGGCCGGATCACCTCCGTGTCCACCGCGGAGATTACTACCCGCGCCATCAAGATGGCCGCCAACCGCGCGAAGTCCTTAGGCAATGCCGGCAATCTTTCGGATCTGGCCGAGGAATTCGATGACCTGATGAAAATCCAGGAGCCCGGGCGGTGGACCGACTTGGATGAAACTTCGCAGAGCCACCTGCGCGCGCTTGCCGAAGAGTTCCTGCGCGTTAAGTCTCTCGTTTCACGCGCCCCCGAAGGCGAGGCCACCGATGACCCAGAAAAGAACGCCGAGCGCCAAAACTTAAGCAACCACCTCTCCGACCTCGCGCAAGCCGTATCACGCATGCTGGAGGTCTTCGCCACCGATGACCCAGCCAAGCAGGACGACGTAGTCTGGCTCGAACGCGATCCGCGCAGCGACGCCGAAACCCTCGCCGTGGCACCCCTGTCCATCGCCCACATGCTGCGCGAGAACCTCTTTGGGGAACAAACTGTTGTGCTTACCTCGGCCACTCTCGCCCTCGGCGGCCGCTTTGATGCTATGGCCGCACAGTGGGGCATGCCGAGCGGCACCTATGACACCTTGGACGCGGGCACGCCCTTCGACCCAGCCAAATCCGGCATTTTATACACCGCCAAGCATCTGCCCGCTCCGGGCCGCGATGGGCTGTCTAAAGAATCGATCGAGGAGATCTATGAGCTCATCATGGCCGCCGGCGGGCGCACTCTCGGATTGTTTTCCTCTCGCCGGGCCGCGGAAGAAGCAGCCGCCGCGCTCAAACCCCGTATCCCGTTTGACCTCTTCGTGCAGGGCGAAGATTCCATCGGTGCGCTAGTAGAGAAATTCTCGCAGAAGGAAAACTCCTGCCTCTTCGGAACGCTTACCCTATGGCAGGGCGTGGACGTGCCAGGGCCGGCGTGCTCGCTGGTCATCATCGACCGCATTCCATTCCCTCGCCCAGACGATCCCCTCATGCAGGCGCGCGCCCAAGCAGCCGATGCCGCCGGCCGCTCCGGGTTCATGGAGGTCTCCGCCAATCACGCCGCCTTGCTGATGGCGCAGGGAGCCGGCCGTCTGCTGCGCCACGTGACCGATCGCGGCGTGGTCGCCGTGCTTGATAACCGCCTAGAGTATAAGCGCTACGGCAGCTTCCTCAAGGCCTCCATGCCGCGCTTTTGGCAGACCACTGACGCGAGCACGGTCCGGGGTGCGCTTAAGCGATTGGTCGCCGCAGGGCGCACACGGTAGCCGAGTCTGGCGCGATTTCCGTAAAGCCGGCGTCAACGATGACCACGGCGCCGTCCTGTGCGCAGGCGGTGCGAAAATCCGTCGCGGAAACCTCGCGCACCGAAAGCCGAAAGTCAGTTTCTGCCCAGTCGCGTGCTTCATCCACCGACATCGCAGCGGCCAGCATCATCGAGCCGTGGCCTACCTGTGCCGCGACTTTGCCCGCAGACATGTCGAGGCTGCGGTCGACGTAGATAACGGGGGCATCGCTAAGCGGAGCTCCGGGTTCGTCATAGGCAAGGTCGGTGTGGCCGATCTGCAGCTTGGCAATGAGAGGATCCACCTCTGCTACGGCCGAGGGCGCAAAAGCACGGGCGCGGTCCGCTACGGTCACGCCGGGCAGGCTTTGTACATCGCGCCACGCTTTATTGCGCGCGCGGCGGACGATCTTGCGGATGCGGTGGCCATACCACTGCCCCAGCGCCTGCGCGAAGGCGCCGTCCTCGCCCGCGCGCTCGTCGAGGCACACCGCCACCACAGCGCGCGCGGCCGCTTCTAGCACCGCCGTACGTGTCGGCGGCTCCTGCTTCGGCAGATTAAGCGCAATCTGCATAGCTTGAATCGTGGCCGGATCATCTGGGTTCTCGGGATCATCGCGCCAGGAGCGTGAATCACAGGCTTCCACCAAACGCTGATGCGCTCTGTCGAATTTATTCATCAACAACCTCCTCGGCCGGAATACCCAAAATTTGCAGGACCTCATCCAGCCGCCGGTGGTTTACAGAGGTATCCGCCACTTCCTGCAGGGCCGGTTTAGCATTAAAGGCAATCCCCAGCCCAGCAGCAGAAATCATATCGATATCATTGGCGCCATCGCCCACGGCCACCGTCTGCCGCATATTTACCCCCGAATCCGCGGCGAACTCCCGCAGGAATTCCTCCTTCGCTTTGCGGTCAACCACCTTGCCGGTCACCCGGCCGGTGAGCTTCCCATCTGCGATCTCCAAGGTATTGGCGCGCACATAGTCCAATTCCATCTCCGCAGCTAGGCCCTCTAATACTTGAATGAATCCGCCGGAGACCACCGCAGTGCGGTAGCCAATGCGATTCAACGTGGCGATGGTTTCCCGGGCGCCTGGAGTCAAATGAATATCGCGGGCCACCTCATCGATAATGGCGGCATCCAGCCCTTCCAGCACGGCGACGCGCTCACGCAGGGAAGCCTCAAAGTCCAGCTCCCCGCGCATGGCCCGGGCCGTTACTGCGGCAACCTCGTTCTCCTTTCCGGCATGGGCGGCCAGCATCTCGATGACCTCGCCTTGAATGAGGGTGCTATCGCAGTCGAAGCACACCAAACGCTTGGAACGCCGACCCAGGCCCGCGGGCTCAATGGCGATATCGATGCCGATCTGCTGCGCCAGCTCCGCTAATGCTTGGCGCACAGGTGCGGCGGAACCATCGAGAGATAGGAAAAGCTCCAGCCCGGTCAACGGAGAGGTCGAAAGCCCGCGGATGCGATCGATATTGGCATCGAAGTTGGCCAGTACGCGGGCAACTTCCTCCATGTGATGGGCGGTAACCTGCGTGCCCATGAGGACCACCACATAGCTCGAGCGGGCTCGAGCGGTGGATTCTTCCTCCCGCAGGTCTACGGATACCTGCTGACCGTAAATGCTCAAAGTATTGCGCAGCCCCTGTGCAATTTGCTCGGCGCGCGCACCAGGAATGCGGGTATGGGCAGCGAGGGTAATGCGGCCGGAAAAGATGGCCTGTTCGACGTCGACAAGCGTGGCGTTATGGGACGCCAGAACGCGAAAAAAGGCCGCCGAGACCCCGGGCTTATCCGGCCCGCTGGTGGTGATGACTGCATTGGTATCAGCTTGAGTACTCACGCCGCCCATTATCGCACGTGGGGGTACAGAAGATACGCCAAAGCCGCCTCCCATTGCCCATTAAGGGCTGGGAGGCGGCTTAAGTCAGGAGTTTGTGCGAGTTACTTCGCTTTAGTGGCTACCCACGTGTGCTTCCTCGCGCATGCGCTGAACCATATGCGGGTAGTGCAGCTCGAAGGCCGGACGCTCGGAGCGGATACGCGGCAGGGACACGAAGTTGTGGCGCGGCGGTGGGCAGGAGGTTGCCCACTCGAGGGAGTTGCCGTAGCCCCATGGGTCATCCACGGTGACAATCTCGCCGTAGCGCCAGGACTTGAATACGTTCCAAATCAGCGGGATGACGGAGGCGCCGAGGACGAAGGAGAAGATGGTGGAAATCTGGTTGAAGACCGTGAAGCCATCAGACTCCAAGTAGTCAGCGTAACGACGCGGCATACCCATGTTGCCTACCCAGTGCTGAACCAAGAAGGTGCCGTGGAAGCCGATGAAGGTCAGCCAGAAGTGAATCTTACCCAAACGCTCATCCAGCATACGGCCGGTCATCTTCGGGAACCAGAAGTACAGACCCGCGAAGGCGGAGAACACAACGGTACCGAACAGGGTGTAGTGGAAGTGAGCAATCAAGAAGTAGGACTCAGCCAAGTGGAAGTCCAATGCCGGGGATGCCAGCATAACGCCGGTCATGCCGCCGAAGAGGAAGGTTGCCATGAAGCCCATAGCGAAGATCATCGGGGTATCCCAGGTGATGTGACCCTTCCACATGGTGCCGACCCAGTTGAAGAACTTAACGCCGGTAGGCACCGCAATAAGGAACGTCATGAAGGAGAAGAACGGCAGCAGGATAGCGCCGGTAACGAACATGTGGTGAGCCCACACAGCCATGGACAGGGCGCCGATGGCCAGCAGTGCGAAGACCAGGCCGATGTAGCCGAAGACCGGCTTGCGGGAGAAGACCGGAACAACCTCAGAAACAACGCCGAAGAATGGCAGTGCAAGGACATAAACCTCAGGGTGGCCGAAGAACCAGAACAGGTGCTGCCACAGGATGCCGCCACCGTTAGCGGAATCGTAGATGTGGCCGCCCAGCTTGCGGTCATACAGGACGCCCAGTGCTGCAGCGGTCAGCAGCGGGAAGATCATCAGCACGATGGCGGATGCGGTGAATACGGCCCAGCTGAATACCGGCAGGCGGAACATGGTCATGCCCGGTGCGCGCAGGGTCAGAATGGTCGTAATCATGTTGATAGCGGAGGCAATGGTACCAACACCGGTAGCGCCCACGCCGACGATCCACATATCCGCGCCGATGCCCGGGGTGTGGACGCCATCAGCCAGTGGCATGTACATGGTCCAGCCGAAGTCAGCTGCGCCACCTGGGGTGACGAAGCCCAGCAGCATCACGGTGCCGCCCAGCAGGGTAACCCAGAAGCCGAAAGCGTTCAGTCGGGGGAAGGCCACGTCCGGCGCGCCGATCTGCAGCGGCAGGATGTAGTTACCAAAGCCCCACACAACTGGTGTTGCAAACAGCAGCAGCATCACGGTGCCGTGCATGGTAAACAGCTGGTTGAACTGCTCATTGGACAAGAACTGAAGACCCGGGGTGAACAGCTCCGCGCGGATCAACAGTGCCATAAAGCCACCAAGGAAGAAGAAGCTGAAGGACATGATCAAGTACATGATGCCCAGCTGCTTGTGGTCGGTGGTGGTTAGAAATACCCAAGCCTTTGAACCGGTCTTCGCATTACCGGTTGGCTCTGGACGTGTAGGGGCGACGTAATCGTCGACCCGTGGCGCCACAGCGGTCATAAAATCCTCCTGATTAACAAAGTGTCTGTGGGCAGGGCCCACCTACACCTAGGTTTACTCGCATTATATTAGGCCATTTTCCCCTGTTCTTTCCAGCTTCCCCCAATAATGAGCCGCACGACCACGCCTCGACACTAACCACATCTTTCACATAGGCCCTGCACGTGGCGCGGCCGCCAATTCTGGCACGGATTTTCGGCCCCCAATTACCGTGCTATATGTCACAGACGCGCTTAATTGTGCACCCCCAAAACGCGAAAACACACCCCCGCTCGTTATCAACCTTTCGATTGATTTAGAGCAGAAGGTGTGCCGCTAGACCACGCTGATCAGCGGGAATGCTTAGAAGTCCCAGTCATCATCCGTGGTGTCCTCAGCCTTGCCAATGACATAGGAGGAACCAGAGCCAGAGAAGAAGTCGTGGTTCTCGTCAGCATTCGGCGAAAGCGAAGACAAAATGGCCGGGGAAACGCGAGTCTCGTCTGCTGGGAAGAGCCCCTCGAAGCCCAAATTATTCAGCGCCTTATTGGCGTTATAGCGCAGGAAGCGCTTAACGTCCTCGGTCCAGCCCAAGTCATCGTAGAGATCCTCGGTGTAGTCGATCTCATTGTCATACAGGTCGTAGACCAAGTCGAAGGTGTATTCCTTCAGCTCCGCCTGGCGCTCCTCATCCAGCTGCTTATAGGCCTGCTGGAACTTGTAGCCAATGTAGTAGCCGTGCACGGCTTCATCGCGGATAATCAGGCGAATGATATCGGCGGTATTGGTGAGCTTCGCGCGGGAAGAGAAGTACATCGGTAGATAGAAGCCGGAGTAGAACAAGAAGGACTCCAGCAAAGTGGAGGCCACCTTCTTCTTCAGCGGATCCTCGCCCTTGTAATAGGACAAGATGATCTTGGCCTTCTTCTGCAGGTTCTCGTTTTCTTCGGACCAGCGGAAGGCATCGTTGATCATGGGTGTGGACGCCAAGGTCATAAAGATATTGGAATAGGACTTGGCGTGCACGGACTCCATAAACGCAATGTTGGTGTAGACCGCCTCTTCGTGCAGGGTCTGGGAATCCGGGAGGAGGGAAATCGCACCGACGGTGCCCTGGATGGTATCCAGCAGCGTCAGGCCGGTGAAAACCCGCATGGTGGTTTCCTTTTCCTTCTCCGTCAGCGTCTTCCAGCTGGGAAGGTCATTGGAGACTGGGACCTTTTCTGGCAGCCAGAAATTACCGGTGAGGCGTTCCCATACCTCGAGGTCCTTTTCATCCGGGATGCTATTCCAGTTAATAGCCTTAACTGGCTTTTCATGACTAGAAACGTAGTCATCGTACTCGTGCGACACGCGGCGTCACTCCAATACTAAAAACGACAAATTCAGGTTCCCAGCATACCCAATTCGCCCGCCCTCCAAACCATTGTGCTGGATACCACTTACCTATACTGATCTCAATTACTTCGGAGCATGCAAAGAAAGGATTTCCGCATGAGTGCCACCCCTCCCCTGCTGGGTTCCGTGGTGGATAGGCTCGGCGCCGAGATCGTGGGCGGAGACATCGCCGAGGGCGAGCGGTTTCGTCTGGGGGACGTCGAAAAGCGCTTTGGCATCTCCCGCACCGTGGCTCGTGAAGCCATGCGCACGCTCGAACACCTCGGCATGGTCCGCTCTGGGCGTCGCGTGGGAATCACGGTGCTGCCGATGGATAGTTGGGCAGTATATGACCCGGCGATCATTGGTTGGCGGTTAAATAATGACAAAACCCGCGGGCAGCAAGTGGCACGCCTCAACGAGTTGCGGCTGGGAATTGAACCGGTGGCGGCCCGACTCGCAGCCGGCAATGCCAGCGCCCAGCAGCGGGCGGAACTCCTTCGCCTCGCCGCGCGTTTAGCCGAGCTAGAATCCACTCCTTCCCCGCGCGTGGGCGAGGAACTGGAAACCGATCTGCGTTTCCACACTTTAATTTTGCGGGCTTCCGGCAATGAGATGCTGGCCGCGCTCGCCCCTTCGCTAGTAGCCATGCTCAAGGGCAAGTCCGTCTTTGGTTCCCGCAAGCGCGATCCCATAGGCGGGACCACACAACTGCACATGGAGCTGGCCCGCGCCATTGATGCTGGGCTTGCCGACGCCGCCGAAAGCACTTCCCGCACCATCCTCGACCGCACCAGGGCAGAAAACGGTTAAACGCCTCGATGCACGTCCTTCCCCACGACGTGCATCGAGGCGTTCAACCTACGGTTTAGAGCATGCAGGATACGCAGCCCTCGACCTCGGTGCCCTCCAGCGCCATCTGGCGCAAGCGGATGTAATACAAGGTCTTAATCCCCTTGCGCCACGCATAAATCTGCGCACGGTTGACATCGCGGGTGGTTGCGGTGTCCTTGAAGAAGAGGGTGAGCGATAGACCTTGGTCCACGTACTTGGTGGCTACGGCATAGGTATCGACGATCTTCTCGAAGCCGATCTCATAAGAGTCCTTGAAGTACTCCAAGTTGTCATTATCCATGTGCGGCGCCGGGTAGTAGACGCGACCGATCTTGCCTTCCTTGCGGATCTCAATCTTGGAGGCAATCGGGTGGATGGATGAGGTGGAGTTATTGATATAGGAAATCGAGCCCGTCGGTGGCACTGCCTGCAGGTTGCGGTTATACAGTCCGTACTTGGCCACGTCCTGCTTCAACTCCTCCCAGTCCTGGGCGGACGGAGTGTGGATCGATGAGGACTCGAAAAGCTCCTGGACTTTCTTGGTCTGCGGCTTAAACTCTTCCGGATCGTAGCGGTCGAAGAATTCGCCGGAGGCGTACTCGGACTGCGGGAACTCCTTAAAGTACTCACCGCGCTCGCGGGCAATCTTATTAGAAGCACGCAATGCCGCATACAGCACGGCCGCGAAGTAGGCATTAGTGAAATCCAAGCCTTCTTCCGAGCCATACTCGATGTGCTCGCGACCCAAGTAACCGTGGAGGTTCATCTGGCCCAAGCCGATAGCATGGGACTCGTCGTTTCCGCGGCGCACAGACGGCACGGAATCGATGGACGTCTTATCCGCCACAGCGGTCAGGCCACGGATGGCAGTCTCCACCGTAGTGGCGAAGTCCGGCGAATCCATGGTCATCGCGATATTCAGCGAGCCCAGGTTACAAGAGATATCGCTGCCCAGCTCCTGGTAGGTCAGATCCGCATTGAATTCGGAAGCGGAGTTAACCTGCAGGATCTCCGAGCACAGGTTGGACATGTTGATCCACGACGTCTTTACCGGATTGGCGCGGTTCACGGTGTCCTCGAACATGATGTACGGGTAGCCGGACTCGAATTGCAGCTCTGCCACGGTCTGGAAGAAGTGACGGGCGTTGATCTTCTTCTTACGGATGCGTGGGTCTTCTACCATCTCCTCATAGTGCTCAGTAACGGAGATGTCACCGAAGGCCTTGCCATAGACGCGCTCTACGTCATACGGCGAGAAGAGGTACATATCGTCATTGCGCTTGGCCAGCTCGAAGGTGATATCCGGCACGACGATGCCCAGCGAGAGGGTTTTAATGCGGATTTTCTCGTCCGCGTTCTCACGCTTGGTATCCAGGAAGTCCATGATGTCTGGGTGGTGCGCATTGAGATAGACCGCACCAGCGCCCTGGCGGGCACCAAGCTGGTTGGCATAAGAGAAGGAATCCTCCAGCAGTTTCATTACTGGGATAACACCGGAAGACTGGTTCTCAATGTGCTTAATGGGCGCGCCGGATTCACGAATATTAGACAGCAGCAGGGCCACGCCGCCGCCGCGCTTGGAAAGCTGCAGCGCGGAGTTGATGGAGCGTCCAATGGACTCCATATTGTCCTCGATGCGCAGCAGGAAGCAGGACACGAGCTCGCCACGCTGGGCCTTGCCGGCGTTGAGGAAGGTTGGGGTGGCCGGCTGGAAACGGCCGTTCATAATCTCGTCCACAAGGCGCTCTGCCAAGCCAGTATCACCATCTGCCAAGAATAGGGCGGTCATGGAGACACGATCCTCAAAGCGCTCGAGGTAGCGGCGACCATCAAAGGTCTTCAGCGTGTAGCTGGTGTAGTACTTATACGCGCCCAGGAAAGACTTGAAGCGGAATTTATAGGAATAAGCGCGCTTAAAAAGCTCCTTAATAAAGGAGAAGTCATACTGCTCGATGACTCGTGGGTCGTAGTACTTGTTATTAATCAGGTAATCGATCTTTTCTTCCAGATCATGGAAGTAGACCGTGTTTTGATTAACGTGCTGCAGGAAGAATTGGTTTGCGGCCTCGCGGTCTTTATCAAACTGAATCTTGCCGTTTGCATCGTAGAGATTCAGCATCGCGTTGAGAGCGTGGTAGTCCAACTGCTCTTCCGGCTTTACTGGCTCGGCGACGGTCTTCCCCAATTGCGTACTCACAGCTGACAAGGCCTTTCTTAAAAATCAGGATCTTTATTTAAGTCGTGGTGGGTGCTAGGCCGCGGCCTCGAGCCCAAGCTCGGCGGCGTTAGCCATTAAGCCTTCACGACAAATTTTTATATCGTCATCGTTTCCCAGCAACTCGAAACGATATACATAGGGCACTTTACATTTGGCACTGATGACGTCACCAGCCTTGCCAAAGTCGGCGCCAAAATTGCTATTACCACCCGCGATTACCGCGCGAATGAAACTGCGGTTGTGCTCATCATTAAGGAACTTAATTACCTGTGAGGGCACGGGACGGGAATTTTGGTGGCTAATGGACGCGCCCCCGCCATAGGTGGGACACACCAAGACATAAGGTTCGTTGACCTTGAGGGGCTCCTCCGTGCGGCGCAGCGGAATGCGCGCGCTGGGAAAGCCCAGTTTCTGCACGAACCGGTGCGTATTTTCCGTTGCGGAGGAAAAATACACGACCAACATCGCTACTGGCCTCCCCTACCCCTTAGGCGGATGCCGCTAGGGAAGCCAGGCCCTTGATACGGTCTGGGCGGAAACCAGACCAGTGCTCACCGTTGGCCTCAACTACTGGGGCCTGAACGTAACCCAATGCCATTACGTAGTCGCGAGCCTCGTCATCGGCCGAGATATCGACGAGGTCGTACTCGAGGCCGGCACGATCGAGGGCCTTCTTGGTGGCGTTGCACTGGACGCACGCTGGCTTGGTGTAAACGGTGATAGACATATAGATCCTTAAAGCTCCTGCATTGAAAACTCGTCAGAACGGGGAGCGTTTCCCGCTTATTCGGGCGCTTCCTGCGCCGCTCTGAACAACATCAACGACACTATACTTTGGGGGAAAGACCCGCAACCAACACAATATATAGTAGTTACAAGCATGGTATTCCCAGGATGACACACCCCCAGGCCCCACATGTTGACCACACCCAAGGACAGCCATGAAACTACATCAATGAGATTCCTGCGGGTTTACCTGGAATTCACCGTTTTGTGTGTCAAAGTTCACATTTGCGGTGTGGCGCTTCGCTTCAGGAACCGACCGTCGATGACTCCCCGGAGACACAGGTCGACGGCCGCGGCCCCTCCCCTGGGGCGCGCTTCAGGCCAAAAATGACCTGGCTCAGCGCCGTGCGGTCAGTCGGCAGCTTATCGTGCCGAGGAGCCACGCCGCAGACCTCACCAAGGTCGAGGTTCACCACATCGGCGCCGTCGACAGCTACCAGCTGCGAGGAGCTATTCGGGGTTACCGTCGTATCCGCCGGCGAGTAGATGGAGGTGTAGAGCACGCCCGGCGCGGTGTCCGGCAGCGCATTGAGCCTTTGCATAAATTCCGAACCCACCACCTGTTGGATGCCGGCCGTGCTGGCCAAGAAGGCGGCGAGGCGGGGTGCGAAGGCGATGAATTTGGCCAGACCTTCGCCCTACCCACCCAGCGTGGTGCCGTGGAAGTTGCCGCCTAGAGCCACAGCCCGAGCGACGTGCTCAGCCCCGCCGTACATTTGGGTATAGGTCTTAATATGGGTACCGCCCTGGGAATGGCCTACCAAGTCCACTTTCTCTGCGCCGGTTACCGCTCGGACATAGTCCACGTGCCGCGCTATTTCCTCGGCCGCATCATCCAAATCTGAAATGGCCTTCGTTGAGGGAGAAGCATTCTGCAAAGAAACATCATCCGCTCCATAATCAAAGGCCCATACGCACGCACCCTGATCCTTCAACATCGGAATCAAGCTTTTCCACACACCCGCATTGTTATAGGTGCCATGCAGTAGCACCACCGGCTCAACAATCTGGCCAGAAGGCACACAGGAAGGGTCATTGATCCCAAAGGACTCTGGAACAGAGGATTCCCACTCCGACTGAGAGGCATTAGCAATAGGGGCGGATAGCCCAAGGGCTGCAGCAGCAAGCACAGCAACAATTCGCCGGGACATTATTCTTCTTTCTCACGACACATAACGGCGATTTGATTATATTCATACATGTCTCTTTATTCCCCGTGGCCCTGGAGAAAATTATCCCTTGTGCCATAATTCACCCATAAAAAATCCGCCCCACTCCGGATAGCCGGAGGGAGCGGATGGAATCGCGAATCAATTAGCCCTGACGAGCCTTGAAACGGGGATCCTTCTTGTTGATCACGAAGACCTTACCGTGGCGGCGAATAACCTGGGCGCCCGGCTTCTTCTTCAGCGACCGAAGGGACTTACGGACCTTCATCGGGCGCTCCTTTCGTTATGCGCAATCTACATGCGGTTGAATAAGTAAAGCACGGACTGGGAATCCCCAGCCATGACACGAGGAAAAATTTTACCTCACGCGGCCGTCAATACCAAAACACTAAGGCTTGACGACTGCGGACTCGCGCTCGTAGCGCGACTTCATCTCCTCGCCTACCTCATCCAGGCTACGTCCCATTGTCTCTGGAACCAAAATGCGGGTATAGGCAATGGCGATGAGACCAAAGACTCCAAAGACCATAAACGCCACCGGGCCAGTCAGCCACTCCACTAGCGGCAAGAAGTACTGCGCCACGGCCCAGTTGGTGGCCCACAACGATAACCCCGCAATGCCCATGCCTAGACCACGTACCTGCAGCGGTACTAGCTCGGAGATAAGCAGCCACGTCGTGGGTGAGACCGCCGCCTGTTGGAAGGCAATAAACAGCGCCATAAATACCAAAGAGACCATAGCCATAGCGGTGGAATCCTGGGCGTGGGAATAGGCGAAGGAAAGAATGAATAGCGAGACCACGTTGCCGGTCAGGCCGATGAGCAATAAGCGCTTGCGCCCAATGCGGTCTACTACCTTCAGCCCCACCCAGCAGGCGAGCACGGATACCGTGCCGATAACGATGGAAGTATAGACCGAATTGGCCGTAGAAATCCCCACCTGATTCATCATGGTCGGTGCGAAGTACACGATGGCGTTGACACCGGTAATCTGCTGTGTGAGCCCCATCAGCATGGCCAGCAGCACCGTAATCTGCATCCACCGGTTGGCAGCAAGAGCCTTCCACTCAGACCCGCTGGACTTGCGCGCGGTCTCCTGCGAAGTCAGCTCCGAAATATCCATTCCGGCGCGCCCGGCAATTTCTTGAGCACGAGCCATCTTGTCGTTCGTCGCTAGCCATACCGGCGTCTCTGGCAGAAACACCATTCCGAGCGCCAACGCGAGTCCTGGCACGGCGGCCAAGCCCAGCATCCACTCCCAGCTGCCTGTAGAGGCCAACGCGGAGTTGACCAAGTAGGCCATCAACTGACCCACCACAATCGCCAGGGTATTGAGCGAGACCATGCGCCCGCGCACCTTGGCGGGCACGATTTCCGCGATGTACATGGGCGAAACGATGGAGACCGCACCTACTGCAAAGCCCAAGAACGTACGCGCCGTGGCCAGCATGCCCACCGAACCGGACAGGGCGCACCAGATGGAGCCCAGCACGAAAATGATGCCACCCGCAATCAACGTAAACCGCCGGCCAAATCTATCGGCAATGCGCCCAGCCGTAAGCGCACCAACAGCAGCTCCTACGAGCAGCATCGAGGTCACCCACCCCTCTTGGTGGGCGCTCATGTCGAATTCGGGGCTAATAAAAAGCAAGGCACCGGACATCACTCCGGTGTCGTATCCAAAAAGCAGCCCGCCGAGGGCCGCTACGCCAGCTACTACCTTGACATAAACATCCTTATTCACAGCACAATATTGTGTCAGGCGGCTACCATGAACGTCATGTCGAACGATGCCGAAAACCTGCAGCAAACCATCATAAAAGCCCTGGGTGTACGCCCCTTTATCGATCCAGAAGCGGAAGTCCAGCGCCGCGTGGATTTCTTGGTTGACTACCTGCGCACCACCGGCGCTAAGGGGTACGTGCTGGGGATTTCGGGCGGCCAGGATTCCACCTTGACAGGAAAGCTCGCGCAACTGGCGGTGGACCGCGTAGACGGCGCGGAGTTTTGGGCCGTACGTCTGCCTCACGGTGTGCAGGCCGATGAGGACGATGCCCAGATTGCCCTGGATTTCATCCAGCCTGATCACCGCCCCACCGTCAATATCAAGCCGGCCACCCTCGCCCTCGACGAGCAGGTGGCGGATGCTGTGCAGCTTGCCGACGTCACCGATTTCAACCGCGGCAATACTAAGGCCCGCCTGCGCATGACCGCCCAGTACGCCATCGCCGGCGAGGTCGGCGCCCTCGTCATCGGCACCGATCATGCGGCGGAAAACGTCACTGCTTTCTTCACTAAGTGGGGCGATGGTGCGGCAGACCTCCTCCCCTTGGCCGGGCTCAATAAACGCCAGGGCGCCGCCCTCCTAGAGCACCTCGGCGCCCCGCGCTCTACCTGGGAGAAGGTCCCCACCGCGGACTTGGAAGACGATAAGCCCCAGATTCCCGACGAAGAAGCCCTCGGCGTCACCTACGCCCACATCGATGACTACTTGGAGGGAAAGGCGGTTCCCGATGCCGCCCGCGAACGCATCGAAACCCTATGGCGCCGCGGCGCTCATAAACGCATCATGCCGCAGGGGCCAAACCTTTAGGCCAGTGCCTCCAAGGTTGCGGCAGCCGCACGCTCCAGCGGCCGGTTATAGCTTGCACCGTGCGTGAGCGCATGCACCGCTAGTGGATGCAGCTGATGCATAGGAATCCAATTCTCGATATCTTTCGGCGCACCATAGCCCTGGAAAATTTCTTCTAGGTATGGTGCCCCGAAAAGGGCCAGCATTCCCAAATCCGTATGCGGATGCCCGCCGTGGGCAGCGGGGTCAATCATGATGCCGCCATCGGAACCAAAGAGCAGGTTTCCCGCCCACAGGTCACCGTGGATGCGAGCCGGCGCCACATCCCAACTGCGCGCGGCGATGGCATCGCAAGCTCGCCTTACCAAATCCAACTGCGCCGAACTAATCCCAGCCAGTTCCGCAAAAGGCAGCACGCGCTGTTCGACGTAGAACTCACCCCAGTTATCCGTCGGGATGCAGTCTTGCTCGATGCTGCCGATGAAGTTCTTTCCCTCCCATCCGGCAGGAGGTGCGCCAAACGCTTCGACTCCTGCGCGGTGCATGCGAGCCAACTCCGCACCAAACTTCCTCGCCGCCTCCGGCGTGGGCATGACCTCGTCCACGCGCTCGGTAACGATCTCTAGCCCGTCGGCGCTTACTACGTTGACCACCGCGTCGGTAGCTTCCCCAAGCCACCGCAATCCTGCCGCCTCGGCGCCAGCTTGATCTGTGTCGCGTACTCGCTTTGAAAAAGTCTGCATGGCGCCCAGCCTAATCCGGCAGGGAAATTTTTAAAGCGCCGCGCGCTCCCGCGTGGGCAAACACATCATGAATAGAAGCGCTAACCCACCGAACATTGGGATAAACCCGATCAAGCATAAGAACCCCGTTCTCCCAGAATCGTGCAACCGCCGGAAAATTAAGGAAACGACCGGCATAGCAAGAAATCCTTTTACAACAGGCTTGATATTCACGCCATAATGCTGATCGATGGCGTTAATTGGCACTGAAATCAACACTAGAAAGCCAAATACCCACCAGAACTCACTCACAGACGCTCGGCCCAGGAAGTTGAAGTATCGAATAAAGAACCTGCCCACTGCCTGCGCAGGAGACGCCCCGTAGAGCGCATCGCGTGCAAAGAACCCCGTGGATTCGTAAGCCATAACGCGCGGGCCCCTTCGACGTTGACTGCATATACTCGGCTGCGAACCATGCTACCCACTTCCCATAAAGGATGAGCAATGCAATCAGACGTCATCATCATCGGCGGAGGTTTTGCCGGCACCGCCGCTGCCATCACTTTGGCCCGCGCTAACCGGAATGTTCAGGTTATCGATTCCGGCACTCCCCGCAATCGCTTCAGCGAACATTCCCACGGCATCCTCGGTCTCGATGGCGTGGCTCCCACCGAGCTGCTCGAACGCGGCCACGCGGAGGTTAAAAAATTCGGCGGCGCCATTACCCACGCCACGGTGGAAAGCCTCTCCCGACCTTCCGAGCAGGCCCCGTGGCAAATAAGACTCACCGATGACACGCTTCTAGAATCCCGCCATGCCCTCGTTGCTACTGGTCTCACAGACAAGCTCCCTGAGGTCCCTGGTCTTAGTGATTTATGGGGAACGCGCCTCTTTCACTGCCCTTATTGCCACGGCCACGAGGTCAAGGGGAAGAAGGTTGCGCTCATTGGCGGCGCGAATCCGCCTTTTACTATCCGCATTAGCAAACTGCTTTCTAAGTGGACGAGTGCTCTGACCTTCTACCCCAACGGCCTTGAGCTCACCGAGCTTGACCGCACCCAGCTCGCCGGGTTGGGCGTAGAGATAAACGAAGCGAAGGTGACACAAGTCCAGCCGGATCAGGCATCGCCCACCGGCGTAGAAGTACACAGCGCCGATGGAGTAAGCATCTACGAAGCATGCTTTACTGGGCCCGATTTTCTGCCCAACGATGCACTGTTGCGGGATGCCGGTTGCGAATCGGCCAATGGCTGGATCAAAGCAGAACGTGGCCAAACCTCAATATCGCGCTTATGGGCAGCCGGCAATGTAGTCAGCTCGCCGGATCAGGTCTCCCAGGCGATGGGTAGCGGCGCCGCCGTAGGCATTGCTATCGACCAGTGCATGCTTGATGAGGACTTAGCAAAACTATAGGCACCCAAGACAAACTAAAAGGAGAGGAACTAATGTTCCTCTCCTTTATATTGTGGAGCTAACGGGATTCGAACCCGTGACCCCCACACTGCCAGTGTGGTGCGCTACCAGCTGCGCCATAGCCCCTCAAACGAGGTGCAACCTTGTGGGCTGCAACTCGCTTAAATATACATGGAGGGTATTTAACTCTCCAAATCGCCTGCTACTGGGTGACGATTTCTACCCAATCGCCCAGGTTCTTGCCGGCCTTTTGGTCCTTTTCGGATGGAACATCCTTGCCATTTTGAACAATACGCGGCGAGGAGACAGAGCCGGTTTCTTTATCCAGCTTGTCGTAGTTGGTCTTCGCCACCTTATTGCCCTGCTTGATGTCTACGTCCTTCATGGACTCAACAACATCATCTTCGGCGCCAAGCTCCTTGGCTTGGTTAGCAATATCTTCAACGCCCCACTTATTAGCAACACTTTGCTGGTTTTGCATGAGGAAGTCACGCAAATTCCAATAGGTTTTGATGTCGCCGGACTTTGCCAACTCCGACATAGCGGCTGCCGCCTTCGTGGAGTAGCCCTCCTGACCTTCAATATCCTTGCCATCCAGGAAGTTGAGGGTGCGCACATGAACGATCAGCTTGCCCTCTTCGATAGCATTCTTCATGTCGCCGTCGGTAGCCTGAGCCAATTCAGCACAGTGCGGGCAAGAGTAATCTTCGTACAGATCTACCTTAGGGGTATCGTCCGTAGCGCTCTCGCCCTTCAACGTGATAGCACCATCATTGAACTCCATAGTCATATTGACGTCTTCGACGCCATCATCAGATTGCTTACCGTTCCACACGATATAGCCAATGACAACGGCAATGATGACGAGAAGTACACCGACTCCCCAGATAAAACCGTTGCCACCCTTAGCGTTCGGGTCAGTTACTTTGCTCATTTGAACCTTGCCTTTGAAAATTCTCGGACCAATACAGCCTACCTTGCCCACCTATTAGGGGTGAAGGGCAAACTTGGTGAAAGGGCGTTTAATAGTCCAAACAGTGAAGAATAGATACGCGGCATCGCGCAACAGCGTCTTCGCATAATCCATTCCGCGGTCAGGATTTTGGGCGTCATAGCCAAAGCAGCCGCAGTCAATATCTAGCCCGCGGGCCCAGGCCTGCGCGATGCCCACCATAAACAGCAGCAACACGATGGTTGCCACGATGGAGGATCTCCGCAAAAACAGCCCGAGAAGCAAGAGCACGCCACCGATAACTTCTAATGGGCCAATGACCGTTGCTAGGTAAAGAGCCCAATCAGGCGTAAAAATGTCATAGCCTTTGATGGCTTGGGTCATGTCCAGAGTTTTGCCGAGCTTGTGCACGCCGGCTTCAATCCACACCCAGGCCATGCCAAAGCGGGCGATGAAGCTGATGATATCGAGCACCAGCTTCCCTTTATTCTTGCTACTCACGAGGATGAGTTTAGCGTTAAACCTCTAATACATGGGTAACAACTGCCTGTGCTTCTGCTTGTACCTTTCTGAGATGCTCCTCACCCAGGAAAGACTCCGCATAGATTTTGTACTTATCTTCCGTACCAGAAGGGCGGGCAGCGAACCACGCATTCTTAGTCGCCACCTTCAGACCGCCGATGGCGGCACCGTTGCCGGGAGCCTCAGTTAATTTGGCCACGATCTCCTCCCCTGCCAGCTCCGTAGCGCTGACCTTTTCGGGAGATAGCTTCTTCAGGATGGCCTTTTGCTCGCGGTTAGCTGGGGCGTCGGTACGGGCATAGGCTGGGGCACCGAATTTTTCCGCCAGCTCTGCATAGCGCTGGGACGGGCTCTTGCCCGTTACTGCGGTGATCTCCGCGGCAAGTAGATCCATAATGATGCCGTCCTTATCGGTAGACCATACGGAGCCATCGAAGCGTAGGAAAGAAGCACCGGCCGATTCTTCACCACCGAAACCAATGGTGCCTTCCACCAGCCCCGGCACAAACCATTTGAAGCCGACGGGAACCTCCACCAGCTCCCGGTCAAGGCTTTCCACCACGCGATCAATCATAGAGGAGGACACCAAAGTCTTTCCCACACCGGCATTCCCCCACTGCGGACGGTGACTAAAGAGGTACTCGATGGCCACGGCGAGGTAATGATTGGGGTTCATCAGGCCAGCATCGGGAGTGACAATGCCATGGCGATCCGCATCGGCGTCGTTGCCGGTGGCAAGGTCGAAGCTTGAGCGGGCGTCGATAAGCGAGGCCATGGCAGCCGGCGAGGAACAATCCATGCGGATCTTGCCGTCTGTATCCAAGGTCATAAAGCGGAACGTGGAGTCCACCTCAGGGTTGACCACGGTCATATTCAGCCCGTAGTAATCCGCAATGGCCTGCCAATAGTCCACCGAGGCACCACCCATGGGATCAGCGCCGATGCGCAGGCCGGAATCTTTAATAGCCTGCATATCCACCACATTCTTAAGGTCAGCCACGTAGTTGTGTACGTAGTCATGCTTGATGCAGCGCTCGTCCAGCACGCCCGCGACAGACGTCCGCTTCACGCCCTCCAGCCCGGCGCGCAAGTAGTCGTTGGCGCGCCCTGCAATCCAATCGGTTGCCTGCGCATCGGCCGGGCCGCCGGTTGGCGGGTTGTACTTGAAACCACCATCGCGCGGAGGGTTATGCGAAGGAGTAATCACAATGCCGTCGGTACCGGGGTGGGTCAAAATCGCGTGGGATACCGCCGGAGTCGGGGTATAGCGGCCGCGATCGTCGACGCGAACCTCCAGCTCATTGGCCAGCAGCACCTCGAGGGCGGAGACCATGGCGGGCTCGGATAGCGCATGGGTATCGCGGCCGATAAAAATTGCCCCGGTAACGCCTTGCTCTGCGCGATAGTCCACAATGGCTTGGGTGATCGCCAGGATATGCGCCTCATTGAAAGCGCAGTCGAGTGCGGAACCGCGATGCCCAGAGGTGCCAAAGGAGACCTGCTGGTCTGGGTTCTCCGCATCCGGGGTGCGGGTGTAGTAGGCGGTGACCAATTCTGCGATGTCAATGAGGTCCGATGGTTGTGCAAGCGTGCCGGCGCGCTCGTGGGCCATGTCGTACTCCTTGGGGTTGGGGTCCGTATAGCTATAGCTTGCCTTCTCCCCAGTGATTGCGCAGGACGGATGATCCCCCGGCTGGGGGTATGGCCAAATTTACTCCATTTCTATAGTTCGCTAGATTTGCAGAATGGACTCGCTTAATTCCATTCTCTCCGCCATCAGCACCGTGGTCTGGGGACCATTCATCCTCATTCCACTCCTGTTGGGCACGGGCCTGTGGCTGACAATCCGTTTGGGTGGCCTCCAGTTCCGGACGCTAGGGCGTGCGACGCGCCACGTCTTTGCCACAGACTCTGATGATGAGTCCACCGAAGGAGATATTTCCAATTATCAGGCGCTGACCACCGCCCTTGCCGCCACCGTAGGCGTGGGAAATATCGTGGGCGTGGCCACCGCGCTGTCTATTGGTGGCCCCGGCGCGCTGGTATGGATCTGGATTACGGGCCTAGTGGGCATGGCCTCTAAATACACCGAGGCGTACCTCGGTGTGCGCTTTCGCACCACCGACTCCAATGGCGAGATGTCCGGCGGCCCGCAACAATATCTCAAGCGCGGTATCCCCGGACCGCTCGGCTCCGTGCTAGCTGTCTTCTTTGCCATCTTCGCAATCTGCGCCTCCTTTGGCATCGGCAACCTCGCCCAAGCCAATGCCGTGGCCACCAATATGGAATCCACTTTCGGCATCGCCCCAGCGGCCACCGGTGCAATCCTGTTCGTCTTGGTAGGCTCCGTACTCCTCGGGGGAATCCAGGCCATCGGCCGCATCACCGCGGCCTTCGTGCCTTTAATGATCATCGTTTATGTTCTTGGTGGACTGTTTGTGATCTTCTCGCACGCTAGCGAGATCCCCGCCGCCTTCGCCATGATTTTCAGCGGTGCTTTCACCGGCACGGCCGCCGGCGGCGGCTTCGTGGGTTCTACCTTCATGATGGCTATTCAATACGGCGTCGCCCGCGGCATCTTCTCCAATGAGTCCGGCATGGGCTCCGCCGCCATCGCCGCGGCGGCCGCCAAAACCCCGCACCCGGCGCGCCAGGGGCTAGTCTCCATGACGCAAACCTTCATTGACACCATCATTGTGGTCACCATTACCGGCTTGGTCATTGTGGTGGGCGGCACCTGGGACATGGGCCGCGACGAAGCCGGAATCATGACGGCCGAGGCCTTCTCCCGTGTCTTGCCTGGCGACTGGGGCGGCACCATCGTTTCGCTCTCCATTATTTTCTTCGCCTTTTCCACCATCATGGCCTGGGCTTATTATGGCGAGCGTTCTTTGGAATCCCTGTGCGGCCGCAAAGCTTCCATCCCCTACCGCATGTTCTTTGCCTGCCTGCTTTTTGTCGGTTCCGTCTCGGAGCTCGAGCTTGCCTGGACCTTCTCCGATCTGGCCAATGGTCTCATCGCCATCCCGAACCTCATTGGGCTACTCCTCCTTTCCGGCCTAGTAGCCCGCGAGACTAAGGCGTACCTAGCCTTTGATCCCAAACTCACTAAACCGGTAGATGAGGTCCGCGCGTTCGTAGAGTCCCAGGGAATGGACTGGAAGTAACATAGGCCGCATGCCTCAATTCCTCGTCGTGGGTGCTGGCGCCGCGCTCGGTGCGGCTGCCAGATACTTGCTTTCCGTAGCACTCGGCGGCGGCATGTTCCCGCTGCTCATCATCAATATCCTTGGCAGCGCGCTCATGGGTTATTTCCGCCCCAGCCCATTCTGGGGCACGGGCGTGCTGGGCGGTTTCACTAGCTTCGCTACCTTCGCTTTCCTGACCTCCGAGGCGCACTGGACCATCGCTCTGGCTTATGTTCTAGCCACCATCGTTGGCTGCGTGGGCGGCTACCTGGCGGGTGACAAGCTGCGATGAATCTTCTTTGCGTCCTTCTCGGCGGCCTCATAGGCGGCAGCCTCCGCTATGGTTTTACCCGGCTTTTACCTGCCCCCTATTGCACCTTCGTGGCGAATATTTTGGGTTCCCTCGCCCTCGGCCTGGCTTATGGTTTCGCCCAGCTTGCCGACGTCCCCCTCATCCACCCCTTCCTCGCCCTCGGCCTTGCAGGTGGCCTGTCCACCTGGTCCACGCTGGCCAAGGAACTAGGAGAAATGATCAAACGCAGGCAGTGGTGGCGGCTTAGCAAATACCTCTTCTGGACCATCGGACTGGGCATCGTTTTGGCCTGGCGCGGCACCATCTGGACGGCCCGCATTTATCACGGGATTTAAGGGGTAAACTCCCAGCTATCTAGCAGTTACTTTTGGCCCGCTCAGGCCTAATATTTTTCGCGTGAGTTTCCTTTTGAATCTGCCTTTGGCGGATCCCATCAATGGCGTGATCTTTTACGCCATCCTCGCGATTGCGGCCATCATCATTTTCCTCCAACGCAAGGTGTGGCCACTGGTCATCGCCGCCCTGCTGTGCATTATTGCTTGGTTCCTACTCCGTCACTGGCAAGTACCGTGGTACATCTTCCTCGCCGCCTTCGTCCCCGTGGCGGCGCTGATACGCAAGCCCAAGATTGTCACGGTCACCGCCGGAATCTTTTCCCTTTTGGCCACGGTCGGCATCGTCAACATGGAATATCAAACCTATCCAGATATTGCGTCCCTTGACCCGCGCCCTGTGGCAAAGGAAATGAGCTACGAAGAGTTTTCCCACACCAAGTCTGGTGCAGCCATCGTCCATGTGGATCTTCCCGGCACCACCTCCCATTTCGCCGCTCGGCAAGCCACGGCGTATATTCCGCCGGCATACTGGACGGACCACACCTTGCCTGTCATCGTGCTCCTGCACGGCAACCCGGGCGGCCCAGATCAGTGGTTTGGTTCGGGCGAGGCGGCCGAAACTGCAGACCAATTCCAGGCGGCTAACGGGGGCCGCAGCCCCATCGTCATAGCCGTGGACGCCACCGGCTCTGAAACCGCCAACCCCATTTGCGCCGATAGCTCCCAGGCTAAGGTAATGACCTACCTCAGCCAGGACGTACCACAGGCCATTAAACAAAAATTCAAAGTCAACCCGGATCAGCGCACCTGGACGGTGGGCGGATTAAGCTACGGCGGCACCTGCTCCCTACAGATCGCCACCAACCGCCCCGAAGCCTATGGTTCCATCATCGACATTTCCGGCGAGGCTGAGCCCACCATTGGCAACCACGCGGCGACGGTGAAGAAATTCTTCGCCGGGGACGACTCCGCCTTCAATGACCAAGACCCCGCCCACCTGCTCGCCCACAAGCACTTCTCTACCCAAGCCATCTTCATCGCTGGCGATAAGGACACTGCTTCGGTCAATGCTTTGCGCTCGCTTTCCGATGCCGCCCGCGCCGCCGGCATGAAAACCTACTTTGGCACCCGGCCCGGCGGCCACTCCTTCCAGGTGTGGCGCCCAGCCCTGCGCGAATCCTTCGCTTGGGCCGCTAGCCGCGGTGGAATGACCGCTATCAAGGATCCCTTCGATGGAATTGGAGCCCACGATGTCCGTTCTTAAAACCATCCTGACCAGGTTTCCCGTTTCCCTAGCCGTCTTAGTCATTATGTGGGCACTTCACCTAGTGGATTTCCCCACCTCCCACTGGCTGGCGCTGACTACCGCGCACCCCGGTGGCGCCATTATTTTGTCCGTGCTCATCGTGCTCTGGCTCGTTCCCGCTGAATGGCGCTTAGGTTCCTTGCGCACATTGGCGGTAGGAGTTGTCTCCCAGCTCATCAGCGTCCCGCTGTCCATCGTGCTCGCCCGCGGCATTGAGACCGTAGGCCTAAATCGATGGGGCAATGACTTATTGAGCGATACCTTCCTCACCCCTATCGGCTTTATCGCCGGTGCCGCTGGTTTTGCTTCGGCTTTACTCCCCCGCCTATGGCGCCGCCGACTGCGCGTTTCGCTTATCGTGCTTACCGCCACTTTTGTGCTCTACTCCGGCACCATGTCAGATGTTCTCGGCATCGTCGCCGCCATGCTTTCCATTACGGCTGGCCAATTGCTCTTTAAGCCCGAATCCGCGCCGCCTTCCATCAGGGAGCGTCGCGTGCTCCTCGCCGTCGGTATCGCCTGCGTAGCCATTGGCCCTGCCTTCGTGGCACTCGACCCCATGGCCGAAGGTCCGTTCTCCCAAATCACACAGCTCCTGTGGGCACCACACCTTTCGGCTCTGGAGGCCACTCAAGTCTGCGCAGATTCGCTAACTTCTACCAGTTGCACTGCCGCAGTCGATCTCGCCCGTGCCCAAGGCATCGGCGCCTTGGTAGCCAATATCATGCCATTCATCATCCAGCTGGTGGTGTGCTTTGGTCTCATGCGGGGCCGCGTGCTCGCTTGGTGGATGGCGGTTATCACCCAAGTACTGGCCATCGCGTTGCTGACCTACCAGCTTTGGGATGATTCCCGCCTGAGCTACCTCCTGTCCAACCTCGTGCTCGTCATCCTGCCCTGGCTCTTGGCGCTATTCATGCTGCTTATCAATTATTCGCTCTTCCGGATCCGCGAAAACCGCGCATTTTTCACCCGCACTATTGTCTTCGCCATCCTTGCCTCTTCCCTCGGCGCGGGCTTGTGGATCCTTACGGCCTCGTTGCACAACACCGTTCCCCCAGCAAATCTTGCCGACATCCTCGCAGAGACTCCCTTGCGCTTCGTTCCGGCCGTTGTTGCGCTTATCCTTCCCCACCACGTCGCGCCGGCAACGATGTTTTCCTGGTTCATCTACCTATGGGTTGGAAACGCCTTCTGGATCCTGCTGGCAGTCCGGCTCTACCTTGGCTTTTCTCGGCCCGTTGACCCTGCGCAAGAATCCGACCGCGACGCGGCCCGCCACCTGCTCGAATCCGGCACCGGCGATCATCTTTCCTTTATGACGCTGTGGAAATCCAACCGGTACTTCTTCCACGGTGATTCCTATGTGGCCTACCGTGTCTCCAATGGCATTGCGCTCACGCTGGGCGCCCCCGTCGGCCGCGATATCAGCGCCGAATTCGAGCGCTTTGCCTCCGAGCAAGGCTGGGCCGTGGCGTGGTATTCCGTCAATGCGCAGTTCGCGGATGCTCACCCGCAGCTCAAGCGCCTTCAAGTTGCAGAAGAAGCAGTCCTCAACTGCGAATCCGTGGAATTCAAAGGAAAGAAATTCCAAAATGTGCGCACGGCCCGAAACAAAGCCGAGAAGGAAGGAGTTAGTACTCGGTGGACCACGTGGGAGGAGCTAGATATTGCTTCTATCGCCCGCATTAGCGCACTCAGCGAGGACTGGGTTTCCGACAAGGCCCTACCCGAGATGGGCTTTACCCTCGGCGGCTTAGAAGAAATGACGGTGACCGGCACCCGGCTTTTGCTTGCTGAGTCCGCCGACGGCACTTTGCATGGTGTGACCAGTTGGATGCCGGTATACGAAAATGGTGCTATTGCCGGTTACGTTCTCGACGTCATGCGCCGCAACGAGCACGGCTTTAAGGGAGTAATTGAGCTCCTCATCTCAGAGGCTATGCTCATTGCCCAGTCCGAAGGCCTTGCCTGGATCTCCTTGTCCGGTGCGCCATTGGCTGGACAGCCTGACGAGCCTAACTGGCTCGACGTCGCCCTCAATCGCATTGGGGAGGAAGTAGAACCTCTCTATGGCTTCCGCACCCTCGCGGCCAGCAAGCGCAAATTCCAGCCCGAGGAGCACCCGTGGTACCTGTGCTATCACGATGAATTGAAGCTTCCTTCCATCGCGCTGGCCACCATGCACGCCTACCTGCCCGATATGAAGACCAAGGATGCGGTATCGGCAGTCAAGGCATGGATGGCCGCGTAAAAGCATTAAGGCCTCCCCTCAACGTGTGATGAGGGGAGGCCTTAGACTAGGGAGCTAGTCGGCGATTGCTTCCAATGGCGGTGTCTTCGCCGCGCGGTGCGACGGCCATACTGCCGCGATAATGCCGACGAGGGCCGAGCCCACAAGCATAATGAGCACCATTGCCCACGGAATCTGCGCAGAGTCTAGTCCCTCATCACCGAGGATCTTGATGAAGGACCAGCCCAAGCCGAGCCCAATGAGGATGCCCATCACCGCGCCAAAGAGCGCGATCTGCACCGACTCCAGGGTAATCATCGTGCGGATCTGGCGGCGTTGTGTGCCCACAGCCCGCAACATACCGATCTCCTGGCGGCGCTCGATTACACCCAAGGTCAAGGTATTGACAATGCCCAACACCGCAATAATGACGGCAAGGGCGAGCAGACCATAAAGGATGGAGAGCATCTGGTCAATAAAGCCTGCAGCTTGGCCCGCATACTCCTCACCGGAATTGACCTGAACCACAACCAGATCCTTGACCGCATCCTCCAGGTTATGGCGCAGTTCTTCCTTGTCATAGCCTTCTTGACCCAAGACGCCCACCATCTGGACGGTAAAGGACTTCTCCGGTGCAACCTTTTCAGCTACCTCCTGTGAGAGCACCATATTCTGCACCACATCGGTGGGCTTAAAGATGCCGACCAATTTGGCCTCGGCCTTCTTGTCCTTTTCCGCAGAAGCTACCTTATAGGTCTCTCCTACCTTCCAGCCGTGTTCCTTGGCAAAGTCTTCGGTAGCAATGAATCCCTTATCCAAGTTGGCATCGCCCTCGACCATGTCGAGCGCAATCATCGACGACGGATCTCCATCCGCAGTCGTGGTCTGCTGGAATTGCGGACCATAATCCATCGATGCCTGACCATCAACGGTCACCGGAGCCATACCGATGGTGATGGCCTTATCTACGCCCTCAGCCTCAGCCGCACGCTTACCAGTGTCCTTCGGTGTTGGGAATTCACCGGAGCTAGGGCCAGAAAGGAGGTAATCGGAGGTGATGTTCTGCTCCACGGTATCGGCCACGGAGGACTTCATCGTCGCGCCAAGCATGCCAATAGCCGTCACCAAGGCCACGCCTAGGGTCAGGGCAAATGCAGTAGCAGCCGTGCGGCGTGGATTGCGACGCGAGTTCGTCGCCGCCAAAGAACCGATAGCACCGAAAGGCGCACCGATTACCTTGCCTACCGTCGGCACCAAAGGGAGCGACAGGGCTGGGCCAGCCAAGAAGAATCCGACAATGATCCCGAACGCGCCCACACCGACGAGGACGGCGCGGACGTTCGTCTCGCCGTCGGAAAGCACGCCTGCCAACGCCGCAACAATGCCAACCAGCAAAATAATGGCACCGAAAATCGTGCGGACCTTCAGGGACGTTGCGGAAGCAGACTCGGTGGTGCGCATCGCTTCAACCGGCTGCACGCGACCTGCGCGCCGTGCCGGGGCCCACGCGGATACGACCGTCACGATGGTGCCCAAAATAATCGGGACCACGATGGCCGAAACGCTCAGGCCCAAGCCACCGTCGAACGGCATTCCTTTCGCGCTCATTACTGCCTTGATGATGGCCACCAAGCCCATGCCGGCAACAACGCCGACAATGGAACCCAGAAGTCCCACGATGGCAGATTCCACCACCACCGAGTTCGTAATCTGGCGGCGGGAAGCACCCAGCGCACGCAGGAGAGCGAATTCCTTGGTGCGCTGCGCGACAATCATGGAGAAGGTATTAGCGATGATAAACGTGCCCACCAGCAGTGCAATCAGGCCGAACGCAATGAGGAAGTAGTTAATGAACTTCAAGGCGGAGGACATCATCTCAGAGGTTTCCTCCGCCAGGCGCTCGCCCGACTCCGCCTTGACGTCATATTTGTCATTTAGGTGATCCACCAAGGCGTTCGCATCCACGCCTTCGGCCGCAGAAACCTTGAGCTGGCTCGGATCGCCGTAGCGCTCCAGGTAGTCCTTCTCGGCCATGCTCAGCACGATGCTATCGCCCTGGTCGACGGCGGGCTCCGAGATACCAGAAACGGTAACCGTATCCTGCTCATCGGGGTGAACCACAATGAGCTTTTGTCCCACGGAGATTCCGTATTTATCCGCCGCGGAGGAATTGACAAGGACTTCGTCCTTACCGCTCGGCTCCTCGCCCTCCTTCAGCTTATCGGCACCACCAACGACCTTATCCTCTGGATAAAACGGGACAACGCTGGCCGTACCGCCCTGAGTCTGATAGGCCTCCGAGTTCTCATTGGCTGCGACGACAGTCTCCGAATCCGCAATATTGATGTTCTTGACATCTTCATCATCGGCCAACTTCTGGCGAAGCTTTTCATCCAGCTTCGCGCCATTGTCGTCCTTCTGGCTCACCACCGCATCCACGCCACGAAATTCATTATCCACGGCGGAGTCAAAAGTAGACTTCAGCGAATTGGTGAACATAAACGAGCCGGCAATAAACGCTGTGCCCAAGACCACCGCGAGAATTGTCAGCCCAAGGCGCAACTTATGCGCCACGATATTGCGCAGGGACACCCTGCGCATTGCATTTCCGCGTGCCATTTAGCCCTCAATCTCCGCCATTACCTGGTGAATGGCCTCCATCGTCGGATTGTGCAACTCGTTGACAAGCTTGCCGTCAGCAAGGAAAACCACTCGGTCCGCGTACGACGCTGCCTTCGCATCGTGCGTCACGATGACCACGGTTTGGTCATCCTTGTCCACTGCCGTGCGCAAAATATCGAGCACCTCGGCCGAAGAATTGGAGTCCAGGTTGCCGGTTGGCTCATCGCCGAAGATAATTTCCGGACGGGAAACCAGCGCGCGGGCACAGGCCACGCGCTGCTGCTGACCGCCTGATAGCTCAGCCGGTCGGTGCTCCAAGCGCTCTGCCAAGCCTAGACGGCGAGTTACCTCTTCGAACCACTGCTTATCGACGTCCTTACCCGCAATGTCGGTCGGCAACGTGATGTTTTCCGCGGCAGTCAGCGTAGGAACAAGGTTAAAGGACTGGAAAATAAAGCCCAGCCGATCACGGCGCAGCGCCGTAATGTCCTTGTCGTTGAGCGCCGACATATCGGTATCGCCGATAAACGCCGAACCGGAAGTCGCGGAATCCAAACCAGCCATAGTGTGCATTAGCGTCGACTTACCGGAGCCCGATGGGCCCATGATCGCAGTGAATTCGCTCTTGCCGAACTCAATGGAAACATGATCCAGGGCCACAACGGCTGTGTCATCGCTTCCGTATTGCTTGAACAAGTCAACGGCGCGAGCCGCAGCATCAGTCATGAAACAAATTCTCCTTGTAAATGGGAAATTACCTCTTATAGTTTAGCTACCATGAACGACGGCCAGCATCATCCCAGAGGAGGAAAACGGCACACTAAGGCATGGCGAGATCAATCATGGAGCCGTACTCCGGTTGCCATCAACCTAATCTGTTGCCGTTCCTCTTTTTGTTCTTTGTTGTTGTAGTGCGAGGTATTGTGCCCAGGTGTGGTTCCAGTGTGTTTGGTGTGTGGCTAGGGGCCCGGTGGGGTGGTCTAGTTGGTAGGTGCCGTCTCGGTGGAGCCAGGCGATGGTGCCGGTGATGTGGTCGAGGATGTAGTGGACGCGGCGGTCGGTTTTGATGTTGTGGTGGTGTTGGCAGAGGTTTACTAGGTTGTCTGGGCTGGTCGGTCCGCCTTGGTGGTATTCAATGCGGTGGTCTAGTTGGCATCGTGTGGCGGGGATGGTGCAGCCGAGCCAGCGGCAGGTGGCGTCTCTGCCTTGGGTGTAGGCGCGGATGTCAACATTTGGGGTGTAACCATCAACGTCATCGGCGACTAGGCAGCGCACGAAAGCGTGGTCTATGGGTGCTTGGTTGATGTTTATCCATCCGGCGCCTGGGATGTAGACGCTGTTGGTGTCTTCGTTGGTGGTAAAGGTGTTGATCGCGACGCTAGTTTGGGTGTCTTCCAAGATGAGGTCGATAAGGCCTTGTGCTGCGGTGGTTTTGGCTTTATTGGTGTAGGCGTCGATGTGGTGGGCGATAACGGTGGCGGTAGCAGTATCGCAGGTGAGGGTGAGTGTGGTGGTGTTGTCCGGGTTGTAGTTGATGCGCAGCCGTGGTTCGGGTTTTTGTTCTTTATCTTCTGGGCGCAGATGGGTGTCGATGAAGGTGCGGATAAACCGGCGTAGGTCGGCGTCGGCGGGTACTGTTTCGTTCGGTGTGGTGGGTGTGAGGAAGTCTGCGAGTGCTGCGTCGATAGCTTCGAGGTGGTCAGGGTTGTCTTCAAGTCTGTTGAGTTCGCGGTCGATGATGCGCAGTTTGGTCAGATCGAGTATCCAGTGCTGGCCTTGCACTTCGGTGACGAGGGGTAGTTGGCGCATGCGGTAGTGGGCGCGGATATACCCGAGAAGTTTGGAATAGCAGATGCCGAGGTCTTTGGCCAGGCTGGTGAGGGTTAAGTCGACGTCGTCGTCTAGTTGGGGCAGGATTGCGCGGTAGAGGAACCAGGAAGTTTTACGCGTGTAGGTGCCGGCTTGGCCGATGTGGTTGCCGGGTGCGTTGGTGGTATAGAACGCTTCGGGGACTTCCGGCTCGATGTTGGGGCCGGTGGAGGTTGGGTCGTCAATGAGTAGGGTGTCGGGGTAGTCGAGGGCAACATCAGGTTCGGGTGGGGATAATGTGGCAGTCACAGCGGGGCACTCCAACGAGAAGAGACAGATTCGTATCTGTTTTCTAACGAGTACTCAAATACTATCCCAAGTACCGGACATATGACCTTGGTGGGGGTGTTTGTGTTCGAATAGGATTACCTAAACCCGCAGGGATCCCCAGAGTCGACCCTTAATAGGCAACGGGGGTAAAAGGAAAGGTTGAGGGTTGGCATCGCTGGTGTCTTTAGGCGGATTAATGGCCGCTTCTTCACATAACCCCTACGGGAAGTCAAGTACGGGCAGTCAAGACGGCTGATCTTCCGGACCGAAGGCGGCTGTAAAGTATGTGGAAAACGCAAAAAAGCCGTAAACATCACTGTGTTGTGTGTTTACGGCTTCTTTGTTGTATTTTGTTGTGTTTGTTGTTTGGTGTCGGCGGTGACTTACTCTCCCACAACCTCCCGGTTGCAGT
>NZ_JASPJA010000013.1:0-33352 GCF_030232125.1 Corynebacterium sp. MSK071
GATGCACTATCGGAATCAGGCCCTTGAACCCCTAACCACCTAGAATTAAACCAGTCCAACTTTTGGGGGCTAGTTCAACTGGGTCGACCGGGGTGAGCTTGAAAATGAAAAGCGCTAACGCCCCTCAAAACGGCGGCGGAAGTTTTCCTCCAGCTTATCGCTGACTCCACCCCTACGGGCGGCAGACTTCTTTGCACGGACACCAGAATCACGCTTCTCCACCGAATAGCCGGAGCCATCACCGCGCAGCATCCACACACCAGCGGCAAACATCACTAAAAAGCCCGCAATGGAAAGCGCAATAAACCACAGGCTCTGTTGTGCGAGGGCAACACCGCCAATGAGCATGCATAGACCGACAACAACGAGTGCTACGCCACGCAGGGTTACCGCGCCGCCAGAGCCACCGAACGACGCAGGCTCAGAAACGGAAGCGCCAAACTTAGGATCATCAGCAAGTAACGATTCCTCAATTTCACGGAGCGTACGCTGCTCCTGTTCAGAAAGAGACACTGTTCCTCCAACTAGGGTTTGGGCTTCGGGCGGCAATAGTTCTACTTATACTAACGCCCAGAATAATCAGTATGCTCCCTAAAAGGTAGTGAGCGCCCCCACGCAGTGACTACGCAGCAAAAGAGCCAAAAGAAGTCTCTAACTCACTTTCATCCAAGAACTGTGCAGCACGCTGCATAAGACCGTAGACAAAATCCCCGCCCGGGACTTCATCCAAGCCCGACGCTACGCGAGCGCGGGTACGCGAATAGCCCTTAAAAGATTCAGCCCACCGCTTTTCCTCCACACCTACGAGCGCTAGCCGGTCCCATGCGCTAGAGGGGAGGCGGCGACGTCGAGCCACCGCCGATACAGCTACCCGCGCCCCCGCGGTGCGAAGGGCCGATTGGTACGCCACCTCTAAAGCTTGATCGAACCGCCCTTCAGCCGCATAACCGCGTGCGGCATCCAATAATTCTCGAGCCTGAAAGAGGAACCGCGCTCGCTTGCCGCCCGCCCGGCCATAAGAACGGGTACGCGTTGCCGAAATAATCTGTGCCATTGCCTTTGTCCTTAACTAAATAAATAACGTCGTTGGTTTTGCCCATTGACCCTAAGGAAGCCGCCGGACATTTCACCCTTAAGAATAGTGCACCTGTTCGAATTAGACAAGGGTATACCCTGCGCACAAGGTTCTATAAGGCCGATTGTTCGACTTTTTAACACCGCGTCCGAAAGACAGAGTTCGCCCCACTGTCCGCCTCTGGGCCAGACTTCTGGTGTCATAGATACTGTGAGCTTTGAAATTCGCCGCCTAACCCCGCCGGAGTTTTCCTTACTGGCCCCTCAATTGGTTGAAATCCATATCGAGGCAATGAACTACAACCCCGCCATCGTGCACAGCCGCATCTCCAGCTGGCGACGTGACTTGACGCGCCCTGGATTCAGCGCGCAGATAGCCACCCAGGACGACGGCATCGTTGGGGTGTCCTATGGGTTTCTAGGTTCTCCGGATAGCTGGTGGGACGCTGAGCTTCGTCGCGGGCTACGTTTGCAAGGCGGTCCCACTGAAGAGCAGTGGGACATCGTACGCAACTACTACGAATTGGCGGAGATCCACGTATTGCCGCAATACCAGGGACACGGCCTGGGTAAAAAGCTCTTAGAGGGATTGTTATGGAATGCCCCGGCGCGTTATGCCCTATTGTCCACGCCTGAAGTACCAAACGAGGACAACGGTGCCTTCCGCCTCTATAGGTCCGCCGGTTTTTTCGATGTCCTCCGCAATCACCTCTACCCCGCCGATGCCCGCCCTTTTGCCATCTTGGGCGCTAGGCTGCCGCTGTAAACCTCTGTTATTTCTTAAGTGCTCTAGGCGGTATCGTGTGGGATGTGACTATGCAAAATATTCCTGAGCTGGCGGACATTCCCGGTGCGGTACGCGAAGAACTCGCTGCCTTTCTTGATCAACGCCGAGAGCAGGTGGCCGCAATTGGTGCCCCTGTAACTAAGGCCGTGAGCTTTTTGGAATCCTTCGTGCTTGACGGCGGCAAGCGGGTGCGCCCCACCTATGCCTGGGCAGGATACCTCGCTGCTGGTCGCGGAGAAGAAGACCCGGAGGCCATGCTCCGTGCGGCCGCTTCCCTGGAATTTATCCAGGCATGTGCGCTCATCCATGATGACATTATCGATGCTTCAAATACCCGGCGCGGCAATCCTACGGTGCACCGAGGCGTCGAAAAGCTGCACCGCGAGTCGGGATACTTGGGGGACCCAGAATTTTTTGGCACGTCCGTAGCAATCTTGGTCGGCGATCTAGCGCTGGTGTATGCGGAGGACATGTTCCAGGACTCCGGTCTTAGTGCGGCAGCTTTACACCGAGCTCGCGGCCCGTGGCGCGGCATGCGAACTGAAGTCATTGGCGGACAACTTTTAGATATCTCTTTGGAGGCGGCCGGTTCCGAATCCGTAGAGCTTGCCAATTCCGTCAACCGCTATAAAACGGCCGCCTATACCATTGAACGCCCATTGCACTTGGGCGCCTCGATTGCCGGTGCTAGCGAAGAACTTATCGCAGCCTTCCGCGGCTACGGGCAAGATATCGGCATTGCCTACCAGTTGCGCGACGATCAATTGGGTGTCTTTGGCGATCCCGCCGTAACCGGCAAACCTGCCGGTGATGATCTGCGCGAAGGAAAACGCACCGAGCTTTTGGCGCTAGCGCTTCGTCGCGCGGATGAATCCGACCCGCAGGCTGCGGCCACCCTACGCAAGCTCATCGGTCACACCTCAGATCCCCAGGAGCTATCGCGCTTAGCGCAGATTATCGCTGATTCGGGCGCACCGGAAGAGATTGAGCGCCGCATCGCATCACTGACGCAATCCGGTTTGCAGCACCTGCGCGCCGCACGAGTAGATCCCGCGGTAACCGAAACCCTAGAGCAGTTGGCAATCAAGGCCACGGCTCGCCACAAGTAGGTTTTTGCCGTGTCAAAGACGTACTCCTTTCCCATTCCGCGCGCGCTACCACTGGGATTATCGGCATCCTGTATTTTGCTGTTTGCCTCATTCTCCGGCGGCGCTACCCGGAACCGCGGCGGGCTCCTTGAGGCGCTAAATATTGGCTTCTTGTCTTATGGTCACGGGCGCAATCTCGGTCTTGCGCTGTACTGGGTGGGCATTTTCCTCTTAGCTGCGGCTTGGGTACTCGCTGGGCGCACCATTATTCGCCCGCAGCTTACTAACCCTCGCCCCAAGGGCGGCTTACGCGATATCCAGCGCATCCTCTTTGCCTGGGTCACTCCCCTTGTATTTGCCGGTCCCCTGGCTTCGCGCGATGTGTATTCCTATCTCATGCAGGGCGCAATGGTCCGCGACGGCTTCGATCCTTATACCGAAGGTGCTGCTGTCAATCCAGGCCCCTTCCTTCTTGAGGTTTCCCAGGACTGGCGCAATACCACCACGCCCTATGGCCCCCTTCATTTATGGATAGGTGAATTGGTCACCGGCTTGGTGGGTGACAACGTCACCGCAGGTGTCGCCGCGTATAAGGTTCTTTCCCTATTAGGTTTTATCACCATCGCTTGGTCTATCCCCCGCATCGCTTCGAAACTCGGCGCTGATCCGGCGGTAGCTTTGTGGCTCGGCGTGGCAAACCCAGTCATTATCTTGCACCTCATCGGCGGCATGCACAATGAATCTCTCATGGTGGGTCTCGTATCTATCGGGCTGCTAGCAGCTTTGAACAGGCATTTCCACGCCGCCCTCCTCCTCGTAGGCACGGCAGTGGCGATGAAGGCCACTGCCGTCATTGCGGCACCTTTCATTGTATGGATGAAGCTTCACTACTACGCGCCCAAAGGCTCTAGCAAGTGGCGGTCGCTATTCGTCTTTGTGCTTTCTGGCCTAACTGCGCTGGTAGAAATCATCGCTGCGGTAGCCCTCATCACATGGATTTCGGGAACGTCTTGGGGCTGGTTGTCTCAGGTAAGCGGCAATTCCAAGGTGATCAACCCGCTTGCGGGGCCAACCCTAGCCACTGATGTAATCTTCCCCGCCGTGCAAATCTTTATGCCGGATGCTTCCTATAACGCCATCCTGGCTGTCTTGCGCAGCATCGCAATGGTCTGCATGCTCATCGGACTGGTGGCGGTGTGGTGGCTATGCCGCAAGGACGACCGTGACGCTGTCATGGGCACCGCAGCCGCCTACCAGGTCGCCTTTGTCTTCAATGCCGTGACCTTGCCGTGGTATTACGCCTCCATCTTTACCCTGATGGGCACGTTCCGGCCGCCATTATGGCTTATTAAATTCGCCTCCGGCGTGGCCCTGTTTATCGGCGTCTCCTTCTCCGGCGATGGCAATCACCAGCTCTACAACTGGTTCTGGGTCATCGGGATGATCGTGGTGGCATGGTTTGCCATTCAGTGGATATTTGAAGGCGTGCCTAAAAAGCGGCAGCCTGAGCACGCCGGATAACCTCGCGGGCGAGGTGACCATGCAAGGCATCGATGGGGCGGCCCGGCAGTGAATCATCCTCAGTAAAGAGGTGCTTGAAGATTTCGGTGTCCTTATAGCCGCCGTCGGTCAATACGGTAATCGCCGCGGTCACATGCTTGGCAATGACACCTTTATCATTGAAGAAGGCCAGCGGCACCCGCTTTCCTTCTGGGGAATCCCAGGCGATGAACTTTCGGTCCTGCAGCAGGTCATAGGCGCGCGTAATGGGCAAGTCTAGCTTTTCTGCTACTTGCTGCATGCTGAGCAGTTCTTCGTTAGCGAGCAAGGTATCTAGGGATTTTTCTGCATTAGTCACGTTCTCTACTTTAACGCGGGCTAGAGGATCAGCCATACTGGGAAGCATGACTAGGTTGGAAATTGGTGACGTGCTGGAAAACCGTTACCGCATCGATCGCCCCATTGCCCGCGGTGGCATGTCTACCGTCTATCGTTGCGTGGACATGCGGCTTGGGCGAGCGGTAGCGGCCAAGGTCATGGACGAGCGCTATTCCGATGACCCAGTCTTTATCAAGCGCTTTTCGCGCGAGGCCCGCGCCATGGCTCGTTTGCAGCATCCCAACCTCGTGGCTATTCACGATTTTTCGGCCGATGGTGAGCCCATCTACCTCATCATGGAACTCATCGATGGCGGTACGCTGCGCGAGCTTCTGGCCGAAGGCGGCCCCTTCCCAGTGCAGGCGGCCACCTCTACCCTGCGCAATGTTCTCCGCGGCCTAGAGGAGGTGCATTCCACCGGGCTCATCCACCGCGACATCAAACCCGATAATGTGCTTATTACCTCCCACCACCGAGTAAAGGTGGGCGATTTTGGGCTGGTGCGCGCCACCAATGCCGAAGCCACAACAAACATGATTGTGGGCACCGTGTCCTACCTTGCGCCAGAGCAAGTAACAGGTGAGGAAATTACCCCAGCCTCGGATGTATATTCAGCCGGTATCGTCCTCTTCGAGCTGCTTACCGGCACCGTTCCCTTCTCTGGCGATACTCCCATGGCGCATGCCACGGCCCGCTTAAATTCCGACGTCCCCGCGCCGTCGTCGCGTATCTCTGGTGTGCCCAAGCTTGTCGACGCCCTCGTGGCCACCGCCACCGCCCGTGATCCCCGTGAGCGCTTCTCCGACGCCGGCGAGTTTCTCGAGGCACTCGATGACGTCTGCCGAGAGCTCGATCTCCCAGACGTGACCATCCCCGTGCCAAGGAACGCTGCGGCAGCGCGCACGGCACAGGCTCCTACGGATTTTTCTGGCACAGGAGCCACCGAGATCTTTGAGCCCACTCGCAGCATCTCGCAGGACGAAACGGAGCATCTTGACGGTGGCCCGACAGAAGTCATCCCGCCGCAGCGCCTTAGTTTTGAAACAAAACTGGATATGCCTCAGGCGGAGGCCGCTCCAGGGCCGCAGCCACAACCGCAGCCATATTCCACGGCCGAGTCCCCCCTCGAACCGTTTGCCCCGGCAGCTGCATCTGCGCCACCACCGGTGCCGGCGTCTGTCCCTGAGCAACCGATCCACAGCGCACAAGAAGAACCCGCCGAGCGTCCGCTGACCAACCGCAATCCGCTTTCACTAGTTCTTTTCCTACTAGTGGTAGCGATTGCTGTTGGCGCGGTGGCGATCGGCGGGTGGTGGTTCGGTTCTTCGCTTTATGGCATGACGCCGAACCTGTGGATTTAGTTACGCAGCATCTCCGCAATGAGGAAGGACAGCTCTAGCGATTGCTGTGTATTCAAGCGCGGATCTACGGCAGACTCATAGCGGCCCGGCAGGTCCACGTCGGTGATGTCCTCGGCACCGCCCAGGCATTCAGTGACGTCCTCACCGGTGAACTCGAGGTGCACTCCACCCGGATGGGTGCCCAGTTCACGGTGGACCTCAAAGAATCCTTGAACCTCGTCCACAATCTTGTCAAAGTGGCGAGTCTTATAACCGTTGGATGCGGTGAAGGTATTGCCGTGCATCGGATCGGACTGCCAAACCACCTTGTGGCCTGAGTCTTCCACTGCCTTCACGATGGCAGGTAGAACGCTGCGGACCTTATCGTGGCCCATGCGCGAAATCATGGTCAGGCGACCAGGTTCGCGGTTCGGGTCGAGCCTTTCTGCGTACTCCACGGCCTGCTCTGGGGTTACCCCTGGCCCCAGCTTGATGCCCACTGGGTTGCCAATCATCGCCGCAAAATTCACGTGGAAATCCTCGATACCTCGAGTGCGCTCACCAATCCATACTTGGTGCGCAGAAAGATCGTAGAGCTTGGTATCGCCGTTATTATCCAAGCCCAAGCGCAGCATGGAGCGCTCGTAGTCCTTCAGCAATGCTTCGTGCGAGCAGTAGATATCGGCAGAGCGCAAGGTGTCATCGTGCACGCCGCAGGCATTCATAAAGTTCAGTCCGTTTTCGATCTCACGGGCTAGGTCCTGGTAGCGGGCACCAGCGCGAGATTTACGCACGAACTCACGGTTCCACTCATGCAGGCGGTAGAGATCCGCAGTTCCAGACGAGGTTAGCGAACGTACCAGGTTCATTGCCGCCGAAGAGTTTGCGTAGGCGCGGATCATGCGGGCGGGGTCGTGACGGCGCGCCTCCTCGCTTGGCTCCACGCCATTGACAATGTCACCGCGGTAGTTCAACAGACCGTTAGAATCCGTATCAGAGGAACGCGGCTTGGCGTACTGGCCGGCGATGCGGCCCAGTTTCACCACGGGAACCGAGGCACCATAGGTCAACACCACGGCCATCTGCAGCAGCGTTTTCACATTGCCGCGGATATGCGGCTCGGTATTTGACTCAAACGTTTCTGCACAGTCGCCGCCTTGCAGCAAAAAAGCCTTGCCTAGGGCAACGTCTGCCAGCTTCTTCTTGAGCGCTTCAATCTCGGGCGCAACCACGATAGGAGGCACGGATTCGAGAATTTTGCGCACGTTATTGGCCTGGGAGGGATCCCAGCTTGGCTGCTGCTTTGCATCACGCTTGATGACGTCTTGGAAGACTTCCTCGATGCCCTCAGGCAATGGTGGAAGGTCCGGGAGAACGCCTTGCGGAATATCTACTGTCCAACTCACACTGCTATTTAACCATTAAGGACCTATAGCGCGTTAGTTAAATTCTAGATATTGATTCTATTGCCCTTAGAGAGCGGAAGCACCTGGGCGCAGACACGGAACTTGGCAAGGTTATGGCGGGCGTCGACAAGCGCATCATGATTGCCCTTTGGCACGGCGGGCAAGCTTGGTCGTCCTGCAAACTCCCAGTACTGCTTGAGCTCGCGGGTATAGCGCGGCATCCGCCTAGGCAGCCCGGCCATATCTCCCCACAACTGCGCCAATACCACGTGATCGTAGGCTCCCACCCACGCCCACAGCTCTATCGGAGTGGAACTTTGGGTCAGGAATTCAAAGACCTCCGTGCGGATGGTCTCCAAAGGTTTCCACACTGGATCCCGGGGGCTGGGCAACTTGGCTAATACATTGTCTTTTACCCAAGAATTGGCCTTTGCCGGATCAAAATCCGTAGACACAGCGTAGTACTCGCTGCCATTCTCACCGACGATGCCGATGGAGACCAATTCAATGGTCTGTCCATCTTCGATAAATTCGGTGTCATAGAAGTAGCGCACGTCTCCCAAGCCTAGCGTCGCCTTATCCGGGGCGGTAAATTGGCCCCTTAAAGAGACAGTTGTACACTTCTGGCGTGAAGAAGTCTGTGTGGTTTACTGCATTTCCCTTGTGCCTATCTGCCCTCGTGGCCCTTTGGTGGCTGATTGATATTCCGGAGCTTTTCTCCGGCCATTTCTCCACCTACTACCACATTGACCTCGACGTTTACCGCGAAGGCGGTGCCGGCTTTGGCAGCGATTTATATGCCAAAGATTACCTAGTCGGCAGCAATCGCGATGTCTCTCTCCCCTTTACCTACCCGCCGTTTGCGGCGCTGCTTTTTGTCCCATTGAGCTGGATTCCCCTCACCGCCGCAAGCATCCTCATATCTATCGCTTCCTTTGCTGCGCTTTGGGGCTGCGTAGCCCTCGTTCTGCGTGCTTTGCGCTGCCCTGGCTGGGCAGGTTGGGCGCTTTTGGCCGCAATGCTTACTGAGCCGATCACGGAGACCTTTAGCTTCGGGCAGGTCAATATCTTGCTGACCGCACTAGTGGTGGTGGATATCCTCTGGCTTAGCCCCAGCCGTGGCCGCGGCGTGCTGACCGGTATTGCAATGGCTATCAAGCTCACCCCCGCAGTATTCCTCGCCGTGTTCTTTGTCCGCAGGGAATGGCGCGCATTTTTCAGCGCGCTAGGCGCCTTCCTAGCCGCGGGTCTCCTTGCCTTTGCTTGCAATCCGCATAGTTCCATCCAGTACTGGAGCGATACGTTGCGCGATTCCAACCGCATTGGCGGCCTTGCCTATAGCTCCAACCAATCTCTGCGCGGATTCTTCAGCCGCCTAGCCCCAGAACACGCCGAAAAGCTATGGCTCGTAGCTGTTCTCCTCGTCATTGCCCTCGTCTGGTTTACCATGGAGCGTCTCTCACAGGAGAACCAAGCGGTGCTCATGCTTCTGGCCGCATCAGTTTCGCTGCTGTGCTCGCCGGTGTCGTGGTCGCACCACTTTACCTGGCTCGTTTTGGCGGGAGTGCTTCTGGTGGCCCGTCGCCACTGGGGGCTTGCCGCACTAACGTGGCTGGCGCTTCTGGCTCGCGGGCACTGGCTCGTGCCTCATGCCAATGACCAAGAGCTAAGCTGGGCCTGGTGGCAGCACATCGTGGGCAATGATTACGCCATCGTTACTGCCCTGCTGGTTCTTTGTTCGCTACCATTGGCTCTACGACGGGCCGGCGCTTATCAATCCGCGGTGGAACCAGCGTCCACCCAAGGATAGGTACCTTGCCCAGCGCCCAAAGTGCCACCGAGGCCGCTGCCGAGTAGAAAAAGCAGGCGCCAATCCAGAACCAGGTATTTTCCATGGGCCACGCGCCGGCCAGGCTCACCGCGTAGTCACGGTGGGCCATGAAGAACCCGAATCCCACCGTCATGCCGATGGGGTGGGCCAAGTAAATGGGCAACGTGTGCCGGCCGACAAATTTTACGAAGGTGGAAAGCGCCGGAATATGGCTGATGATGACCGCACCGACGATGCCCGCTGGGGTTTCGAGCGTTTGCTCTGCAAAGCGAATCAAGAGATCTAAATCGCCCCGGCCGAGGACGTCCCCACCTGGCAATGGCCACTGCACAGCTACGTCACCTTCGATAGCATTCCAGGTTTGGCGGAGGGACAGTCCCGTGATGTAGCTAATGATGGCCGCACAATATACCCATAGCGATCCTGTGTGGAAGTTGCCCTTGAAGGGTGCTTCGGCGGCGTCGGCAAACCGCGTAATTGGTCCACGCAAATAGGCCGCCCCCACGAAAATGGGCAAGAACATAATTGCCTTGCCGATGAAAAAATAGTGGTCCTGCCAGGCTATAAAAAGCAGCGGTGCAAAACTTAGTCCTATGCCCGCCCACGCTGGCAGCTTGCGCACGGCCCACAAAAATATATTGAACAAAATGAGCGAGTGAATAAACCAAGCCATCGTGTGCCCCAAAAGCAGGTTATACAGTAGCTCAGTAACCTGGAGATAGGGATCACCGAAAACCCAGTGATATTCGATGCGCTTGGTCCATAGTTCAACGGTCATCCACACCGTATAGGGAACGAGGAAAAACCACAGGCGTCGAGTAAATAGCTCGCTAAAAGAATAGCGAAAAATCTTGGTAGAGAAATAGCCGGATACGAGAAAGAACAAGGGTAGGCGGAGCGGGTCCAGCCATACGTTTAGGGCAGCCAACCACGTTAGCTCACCTTCTGGAACTACCAGCGTGACGTGCAGCAGCACGACGCCGATAATGGATACGCCTTTAGCGGTATCTGGCCAGGCTAAGCGGGCCTTGGGAATAGTGATTACCTCCCCTTGTATTCTGCGCCGGCGGGGTAACCATGGCCAGCTTTGAGTGAAGCCTTCACATCGGAGGCGTACACATCAACATAAGGCTTATCGCTCATCTCGGCCAAATTGCGCATCACAAAATCAGTAAAGGCACGGATCGTCTCATGCTCTTTTGGATTCATACCGCGCTCTTTGGCCCACTCATGCGGCCAGATGGCGTCGCCCACCCGCACGCCGACCTTGAAGGGGCGAGGAATCCACGAGCCAATGGGATTAGCTTTGCGCGTGTTGATCATCGCAATGGGGAAAACCGGTTGGTTAGTCTCCATCGCAATGCGCGCCATGCCGGTGCGGCCCTTATAAACGCGACCATCCGGAGAACGGGTGCCTTCCGGGTAAATACCGAAAAGGTCCCCGCGGGACAAGATGCTTTCTGCGGTTTGCACAATGGCATCGCCAGCGTCTTCACTATCGCGCTCGATGGGGACTTGGCCTACCGAAGTAAAAAACCACTTCTGCAAGCTACCGACGAACCCAGGGGTGGTGAAATATTCCGACTTAGCTGGAAAGGTAATCTGGCGAGGGCATACCAAAGGAAAGAAGAAAGAATCCATCACAGCTTGGTGATTCGAGACCAAAATCGCGGGCCCTTCCGCTGGGATGTTTTCAATTCCCTCGGTCCACGGGCGATTCCATACGCGCAGGACAGGTCCGAAGAATATGTACTTAAAAGCCCAGTACCACTTGTTTTTCATCGCCAGGTCGTCCTTTGTTCGTTCTAACGGCCGCTACGGGCCAAATCGGCTACGCCAATCATACCCGCTGCAGACCCCAATTCCGCGGTGGCAACACGTGCGAGGGGGCGATGCCCTGCCCCGACAATATCTTGCCCCATGGCTTTGGTGGCCCCTTCGAGGTACAAGTCCGCGTCTTGAGATACGCCGCCGCCAAGCACTATGAGCTCTGGATCGAGGACATCGGCCACAATGGACAGGCCTTGACCTAGCCACCGGCTGAAGTCTTCCATCACCGCTACAGCAAGCGGGTCTCCCCTACGCGCTGCCTGGGTAATTTCTTTACCTGTAGGCTCCGCCGGCAACGAAGTCTCATAATGTTCACGCAGATCGGCGCAGGTATCCGGCAAGGCAGTCCCGGAGGCATAACGCTCCAAACAGCCACGCTTGCCACACGAGCACTGCCGCCCATTAGGAGACACCACGATATGCCCAAACTCTGGTGCGGTGCCGAACGCACCGCGGTAAATGGTGTCATGCGTCATCAGCGTGGCGCCGATTCCGGTTCCCACTGCAAAAAAGACCCAATCTTCCGCGCCACGACCAGCACCAAAGCGCCATTCTCCCCACGCAGCAGAATTTGCATCATGCTCCAAGCGCACGTGCATGTCTAGCTTGCGCGAAAGCGACTCCTGCACGTGGGCTTGCCGCCATGGAAGATGCGGGGCAAAGCGCACTACTTCGCACGAAGGATCCAGAAATCCCGCCAATGCGAGGCCAACCGCATCCACTGTATATTCAGCGCGCAGTTCCTCGACGATACCCACTATGTCCGCTTCCAGTTGCTCGACGTCCATAGAAGTGGGAACGGTACGGCTCGCGAGAATTTCCCCTTCCCGAGTGATCACTCCACCGCGCACGTTGGTGCCACCGACGTCAAAGCCGATAGTGAGATCGGCGGAGTTGTTCTTAAGCATGCATAACAGAATATACCGACAACCTGGTTAGGGTCACATCAGGACATCAGCCGACGCAATCGCTGGCCCATAATCCGCCAGGTCCAATGAGCTTCTACATGGCGACGCCCCGCTTGCCCCATGCTGAGCCTACGCTGCGGATCAGCCAAAAGAGCCTTTACTGCCTCTGCCAGTTCCTGCACCGATGAGCCATTGACGACGACTCCGGTATCCTCCGTCATTGTCTCCGGTGCTCCGCCGGAGTTTCCGGCAATAACCGGCAGGCCGCACGCTTGGGCCTCCAAGTAGACAATGCCTAGGCCCTCAACATCCAGACCGCCGCCGCGAGTGCGCGCCGGCATGGCAAAGATATCCGCCGCGTGCAAGGCAGTCTCAATGCTCTCTGCTTCTTGAATCACTGCATCCGGGCAGTAGATATCCGCCAGTTCCTCTAAGGCCCGGCGATAGCGCCCGCGCCCGATAAGAAGTAGCTGCGTATCGGGGAATTCTCCACGTACTAAGGGCATGGCGCGTAGGAGCTGATCCTGGCCTTTGCGGGGTACGAACCGCGATATGCACACGATAGTCGGCCCGCTGACACCGAACTCAGCCTTTGCAGCTGCACGTTGCTCCGGTGTGGCCGGGAAAAGTCCTTCTACACTCACGCCGGAAGGCAAATGCTCCCACCGCGGATTCGGCCCAAATGCTCGGCGCAACCGACGCAGGGTGTATTCAGAGATATAAGTAATGACGTCGGCGTGATCACCAATGCGGCGCAGGCACTGCCTGGCGACGGGCAGCATCGACCACCCCACCTCGTGTCCGTGGGTTGTAGCAACCACACGGGTGGCTCCTGCCTCTTTAGCGGCCTTGCCCATCAAGGCAAGGGGCGCAGCTGCACCGAACCACACGATGTCAATGCCCTCGGCGCGGATAATCTCCTGCATGCGGCGCACCGTGGCCGGCGTCGGCAGCATCACTCGGCGAGGCCAACGGATAACCTTATAGTCCACCGCGGCATCGAATTCCGCCGGCGACTCCTGAGTCGAGGCAAATACCACGACGCCGCGCGGATCTAAGGTTGCTAAAAAATCCCGGAGGTAAGACTGAATCCCGCCGATCTTGGGCGGGAAATCATTGGTTACCAGCAGAACGCGGGCCACTTAGTACCGCGCCGTTCCGGTAATCGGCATGGACTTCAACGGCACCACCTGAACAGGCACGCCATAGGTAGAGGCATGGACCACCTGCCCATTACCGATGTACATACCCACGTGAGTGACACCAGGATAATAACCCACAATATCGCCCGGCTGCAGGTCCTCTAGCGGTACCGAGGTGCCGCCAGCAATCTGAGCCTGCGACGTACGTGGAATCGACTTGCCAATCTGCTGATACGCCCAGAACATCAGCCCAGAGCAATCAAATTGATCTGGGCCTGCAGCGCCCCAGCCATAAGGTGCACCCAGCTTCGACAGAGCAGCGGAAGCGGCACCATCAGCAACCTCGCCCAAATCCATATCAGGCTTATCGGTACCGCCGAACTGCCCTTCCCAGGCCTGACGCTGTTGCTCATCGAGGGCGTCTACCTGCTTCTCGATGTCCTCTTGCTGCTTTTCCAGCTCCTCCTTTTCCTTGAGGAGCTTCTCGCGCTGCTCTTCTAGCGCCTTCTTTTCCTCGCGTACCTTAGTAGCGGCTTCAGTGGCCTTGTGCTTTTCTCCCTCCGCCGTCGAAGCGGCGCTCGCCTTTGCATCAAGGGTGCGCTGCGCCTGGCGGGAAAGCGCGCCGAGGTAACCCATGCGCTCAACTGCATCGGAAGGATTTTCTGCAGCCAGCGCTCCCGATACAGCGGAGCGAGAATCGCCGCGGTAGCGCGACTGAGCGAGGTCATCGACGCGGCTCTGCTGCGCGGTCACGTCACCCTTCGCCTCATCCGCCCGAGTTTGCGCCTCAGCGGCTGCGCTCTCAGAATCAGAGACTTCCGCCTGTTTTTCCTCGAGCTTGATTTCTAGCTCTTTTACTTCTTCATTCTTGGCGGAAACCTTGCGCGCAACCTCGCCAACGCGCTCCACCAACGCGTCCATATCTTCCGTGGCGTTTTCCTGTTGCGGCGCCGCTTCCTGCGCAACTACCTGCGAAATCCCAGAAACCGACGACACAGCAAGAGCTGCCACGATTGCAGCTACGGGAAGTACTCGTTTAGACACGTAAGGACCCTTAGACTAAGAGGAATTTAAAAATCGCATTAACTATAGCGGGTTTTACCCCCTAATGCACAACAAAGCCCTCCCATGGAAGGAAGGGCTCTATCCGCTGCCTATTAGAAGCGGACAGCGGAGTGAATCGGCATGTAGTTCATGTCGCGCTCCTGAACCGGAACACCGGAGTTCAAAGCGTCAATGATGGTGCCGTGGCCGGTGTAGATGCCGACGTGGGATGCACCACCGTAGTAAGCGATGATGTCACCCGGCTGCAGCTGATCCAGCGGTACCGGAGTACCAGCGGAGGCCTGTGCCTGAGAGGTACGCGGAATCGGCTTGCCAGCCTGAGCGTATGCCCAGCTGGTCAGGCCGGAGCAATCGAAGGCGTTCGGGCCTGCAGCGCCGTAAACGTACGGGGAGCCGATAACGGAGCGAGCTGCTGCCAGCGCCTTCTGACCCACGGTCTGCTGTGCCGGAGCTGCCTGCTTGTGGCCGGCGGGTGCATAGGTGGTGTTCTGCTGGTCAGAAACCTGGCCCAAAGACGGAACGTAGCGGTCAATGTTCGGGACCTGGTCAATGTTCGGGACGGTTTCCAGACCTGCTACCTCGAAGCGGTAGTCAGTATTAGGTACGACGACCTCTGCCGCCTGTGCTACGCCTGGCGCAACGACAGCTGCGGTGGCAGCCAATGCTGCGGTAGATGCGATTCGACGGGTGTTCTTAATGCCCTGACGACGGTGCTGTGCCATGAGAAAAACTCCAAATCTTCCTGCGCGCCTACTTCTCTACTAAGAGAAGCTCTGACCCTGGGGGACTAGCGTTCGTTGGAAATCCGTTCCTTTAGGAATTCCTCCACTCGGCCCCTCAGTAGGAGGAGCCAGATGCGGCGCTGTAATTCTTCTGTTTAGATTGAGCACCTTTCGGGCGGTAACTCAATGTCTCGAATAGGTTACGAAATCATTACAACCGATGTCCATTCGCACTACCCAATTTTGCTTTGTTATCGGTTCGTTACCTTCCCTTGACCTAGACGAGACTTATCACCCATAGAACGAAATAAGTTCACCGCTAGCAGAACTTATAAACCTACTACCTGCATAAATATCAAAGCTCAGACCACACCGCTCAAAGCCGTATGTTCACAATGCTGACACTCAACAATTAAGCAAGTTCTAATTTGTGACTTTAGCCACTAGCGCCTTTGGTGGCCCTATTCAGCCTTAAATTGGCCCCTTCTACTCCACCGCAAGGTAGCTCCTTCACGGCAGTCGCGCCTCCCTACATAGCCGGGCAGTATAGGCCTCTCGCCGCGTACAGATGTTTAGCCGAAACCAATAGTGAAGGTCACCGCGAGACTAGAAAATAGGGCGCTATTGCAAGGAACTTGAGAAAGCCCCTACAAAATGCAGCATCGAAGTTTAACTGCCCGTAGGGACAACGCCAAACGAAAAAACAAGCCCGGCTATGAACGCCCGCCGAGGCGCTCCATGGCCTTCTCACGCGTTTATCGTCTAAACATTGCTCCTCAATGCTCCAAGGCCGCCCGCAGCGTAGGGGCTCCATTCCAGTACTCTTTCTGCGCTTCGGGATTACACCTCAACAACAACAGCCCCTAGAGAAGTATTGGCCCAGCAAAACGCAAAACCCACCCTTGCTCCTTCAGCAGGAGCAGGGTGGGTCTATGAGCGTGTTTCGAGTAACCCTCAGGACAAGGTCTTAGATGCGGCCGTTTTCCTCGTCCTCGCGGCGGTTAGCCTCGTTGAGGCGACGGAACATCTCCGCTTCCTCATCGTGGTTATCCGAGTGGATTTCATGGACGCGGTGCATGAGCGCCTCATCGTCAGGGCTAAAGGTTCCCTGAGTCTCGGAATCCGCCAAGCCGAGCTGGTTGAGCTGCTTTGGAACCTGAGCACCTGCGTACTCGAGGGGAACTGGGTGACCATCGGCATCAACCGGGCCGAGCGGCTGGTGAACCTCAATGAAGGCACCATTCGGCATCTGCTTGATAACGCCGGTCTCGATACCGTGCTCCAGAACCTCACGGTCAGAGCGCTGCAGACCAACGCAGATGCGGTAGGTCATGAAGTATGCAATCGGAGGCAAGATGATCAAGCCGATACGACCAACCCAGGTCATCGCGTTGAGCGAAATCTGGAAGAAGTGCGCTACGTGGTCGTTACCACCGGACAGCGTGACCAGCAAGAAGAATACGATGGCAGCTGCGCCGATAGCGGAACGGGTAGGAACATCGCGCGGACGCTGCAATAGGTTGTGGTGTGCATCGTCACCGGTGAACTTCTTCTCCAAGAATGGGTATGCCATAAGCAGTACGACCATCAGACCACACAGCAGAGCAACCCAGAACGCGGAAGGAATGGTGTAGTTGCCAATGTAGAGCTCCCAAGCTGGCATGACACGGGCAACACCATCAGTCCACAGCATGTAGATATCCGGCTGAGAACCGGCGGAAACCTGGGACGGGTTGTATGGTCCAAGCGTCCAGATGGCGTTGATGGTCAGCAGACCAGACATCAGAGCGAGTACGCCGGCGACCATCATGCCCATGCCAATTGCCTTGGTAGCAAAGACCGGCATAATGCGGACACCAACGACGTTGTTCTCGGCACGGCCCGGTCCCGGGAACTGGGTGTGCTTCTGGAACCAAACCATAATCAGGTGGGCAGCAATCAGGCCGAGGATGATGCCCGGAATGACCAGAACGTGCAGGATGTAGAAACGATCCAGCATCAGGTCAGACGGGAAGTCACCGCTGAAGATTGCCCAGTGCAGCCAAGTGCCGATAATAGGCAGGCCGAGGATGATGGCGGACATGATTCGCAGACCAACACCGGAAAGCAGGTCATCCGGCAGGGAGTAACCGAGGAAGCCCTCGATCATGCCCAGCAAGATGAGTGCGCAGCCGATGATCCAGTTTGCTTCACGTGGACGGCGGAATGCGCCGGTGAAGAAGATGCGGAGCATGTGAGCCACCATGGACATCATGAACAGCAGGGCTGCCCAGTGGTGCATCTGGCGCACAAACAGACCGCCACGAACCTCAAAAGAGATGTCCAGCGCAGTGGCGTAGGCGCGAGACATTTCCACACCGTTCAACGGTGCGTAGGTGCCGTCGTAAATGACCTTCGTAATGGAAGGGTCGAAGAACAACGCCAAGTAGATACCGGTCAGTACAAGAATGATGAAGCTGTACAGCGCCATCTCACCGAGCATGAAGGACCAGTGGGTCGGGAAGACCTTGTTCAGCTGAGTCCTCAGCACACCGGCGGCGCTATAACGCTCATCCATATTGTTGCCCATTTGGGCGAGTTTATTGCTCATTATGACTTACGCTCCCAGAATGCCGGGCCGACAGGCTCAATGAAGTTGCCCTGTGCAACGAGGTAGCCCTCGTCGTCCACCGTGATAGGCAGCTGTGGCAGTGCACGGGCTGCCGGACCGAAGACCGGCTTGCCGTAGTGCAAAGCATCGAACTGCGACTGGTGGCATGGACACAGGATTCGGTTGGTCTGAGCCTCATAGAGAGAGGTCGGGCAACCGATGTGAGTACAGATCTTGGAGTAGGCGTAGTAGTCGCCGTGGTGGAAGTCTTCTTGACCTTCGCGCTCGATGGCCTTCTGCGCATCGTTGTGACGCAGTCGGATCAACATCACGGCGTTGCGGTTGCCGTGAATTGAGTGCATGTGGTGCTCGTAGACATCGCGCTCGGCATCGTACTTATCGCCATCGTTGACGTCTTCTTCTGCCAGCGGGAAGACGGTCTCCATACCGCCTGCTGCCAGATCCTCCGGACGCACGCGAACCAGGCGGGTAACGCCCTTGGTGCTGTAGTGCTCGCCGGTTTCACCGGAGTGCTTCTCAGCGATGGTACCGGTGTCGCGGGCCAGGTAAAGTTTGAAACCTTCATTATGAAGGGTCCAGCCGGAGGTCCACAGAGTTCCGTCACCGGCGTAGTTCAGGTTGTGGCGAACCTTCCATGGGTTCTTGATTGCGCCGCCCAGCGGTGCAATCACCGTCAGGCCAAACAGAACGCCGGCTCCGCCCAACAGCCCCTGAACGGTCTTACGGCGACCAAGGGTGGAAGTCTTCCAAGAATCATTCAGCAACGCGGTCAAGGTACGACGGTCAACCTCTTCGGAAGGACCGTCATGGCGACGCTGTACGGAAATCTCCTCTGGGAGGATCTTCTTAACGTATTGAACAATGGCGATACCCAACGCACAAATTGCGAGTGCGGCGGTAATACCCAGCAAAGGAGTGTAGAGGGTGTGCCAAATGTGGCCCTCCTCCCCTAGCTGCTTGTACTGCCACGGCCAGAACAGGTAAACGCCGAGGAATCCCAGCCCGCCGATGACAGACAGGAAAAGCCAGATGGCGACGTTGCGGCCCGCACGCTTTTCAGCCGGGTCGCCTTCAACCGGGAAGCGCTCCTTGCGGAACGCGACGGTGACATCATCGAGCTCGGTACCTAGAGCAGCGAGTTCATCGTTGCTCATCTTATCGAGCTCAGCATTAGTGTAATTCTTCTTTACATTGCTCATGAGCGCGATCCAATCCACATAGCGGCGGCGCACAGGGCGCTAATGCCGATAATCCACATTGCCAGGCCTTCCGCTACGGGGCCGAGGCTACCAAGGTCCCAACCTGCTGGGGAAGGAGTTTCCTTTGCAGACTTGAGGTAGGCAATGATGTCCTTCTTCTCGTCTGCAGTCAGCTGGCGGTCGGAGAACTTAGGCATGTTTTGCGGGCCGGTCAGCATTGCCTGGTAAATCTCCTGCTCGCTTGCCGGGGCAAGCTCAGGAGCGAACTTACCGGAGGACAGCGCGCCACCCTGGCCGGTGAAGTTGTGGCAAGATGCACAGTTCATGCGGAAGAGCTCAGAGCCCTTCGCTACGTCTTCTGCTTGGATTTCGCCATTGTAGTTAGCACCACGCAGGGATTCCTGGGCAACGCTTCCGTCATCGTTGTAAACGATGTCTGCGCCGCCACCATTGGCTGCTACGTATGCAGCCAATGCCAGAGTCTGCTGCTCGGTGTAACGCGGAGCTTTGCGCTCTGCCTGCGCATCGTTAGACATCATCGGCATACGGCCAGAGTGTACTTGGAAGTACACAGAACCAGCGCCGATGCCAACGAGGGAGGGACCGCGGCCTTCGATGCCCTGCAGATTGGCACCGTGGCAAGTGATACAAGCGGTGTCGTAGATGTCCTTGCCCTCCTGAACGAGGGCTTGGTCATCTTTTTCCGCCGTGGCGACCTGTGCGTCTGGGGTCAAGGCAGAAGCCAAGACGCCCGCACCGGACAGGCCAATCGCCAAAGCGAAGCCACCGGCGATGGTGCGCTTCGCCTTGCGGCGACGGCGGGTCTTCTTAGCCGCCGCAGTGGTCTGCTCCACTGCCACGGACTGCGAATTGTTATCCATCATTTTCCTTTAGATAACTCGAACACGGGAGGACTGTTTGGGGATAGTGGCCAGTTCTACTGGACCAAGTAAATAACGGTGAAGACGCCGATCCACACAACGTCAACGAAGTGCCAGTAGTAAGACACTGCCATTGCGGCGGTAGCCTGCGCCGGCGTGAACTTGGACTTAGCAACGCGCGCCAGGATGATTGCAAAAGAAATCAGACCTGCGGTCACGTGCGCAGCGTGGAAGCCGGTGATGATGTAGAACACCGAACCGAAGACGCTGGACTGCACAGTCACACCTGCGTGAATCAACTCGGTCCACTCGAATGCCATGATGCACAGGAACACAACGCCCAGTACCAGCGTCACGGTGTACCAGAGTCGAAGCTTGTAAACGTCACCCCTTTCTGCGGCAAACACGCCGAACTGAGAGGTCACAGAAGAAGTAATCAGCACTGCCGTAATGAGGAAACCCATGGGCAGGTTGATATGGGCGGTGTGCTCCGCCCAGTCGCCTTCTTGACCGTTTGCTCGCGAGGTGAACCACATCGCGAACAGTCCGGCAAAGAACATCAATTCCTGAGACAGGAACACGATGGTGCCCACACTGACCATATTTGGTCGGTTCAGTGAGGCAGCACGTGGTGCTGTCATACCTTGGTTAGAAACTACGCTCGTCACAGAGGCCATTATGGCTGTTCTGGGCGGCAAAGTCACCTCGATTCCCCCCGTTATCACTATTCATTTTTGATACTTTAGCCAGCAAACGTTCAGCCAGTTCCCTGCGATATTTTTATTTTTTCCGCCGGGAACTTTTTGCTCTGCTTTACGACGCCCCATCGATGCAGGTGACAACACACGACGGCCCACGCTTAGAAATTCCCGAGCGCCCCCACCTCAATAATTCTGGCCTGTAGATACATTAACAAGTACGCGAGATTGATACTTTCTGGAGAGATAAATCACATCCACCCACCACCCCAAACCCGCAGGTCTACAACTTTCGGTCGACCCCCGCGAAAAGATGCCTCTACGTGGCCGAATGGCACAGACGGTTAGGCAACTGCCTTGTTGGATGTGCGGCCACTACCCCACCCCTAAAAGTTTTTTGGAATCTAGGGAACTTTTTCGCGGAACATCCGACTACCGATCGCCAAAGCCCTCCTAGCTTCCATAGCTAGGAGGGCGGAGAAGTTTTAGGCGGGGGATTTCTTCAGAGTGAAGAACTAGTGCTTTTCCTTTGGCAGACCGTACTGCAGGGAAAGACCGGTGCAAGCCGCGATGAGGCAGACAGCGCCGAGAGCGATCAGCCAGAAGTAAAGGAAGATGACACCCAGGCCAAGGAGCGCGATAGCACCGGTCATAGCCAGCGGCCAGATGGAGCCTGGAGAGAAGAAGCCAAGGATGCCAGCAGCGTCCTCTGTCTCTGCCTCTTCCCAATCCTCTGGGAGGACGTCGCTGCGGTTATCGGTGAAGTGCAGGTAAGCACCAAGCATCATGCACAGCAGGAAGGCAAGGAACATACCCACGATGCCAACCCACTCGGCACCGTACAGATAGCCGTCGTCCTTAACGAAGGTAACGCCGAAGATGTAGACAATCAGCGAGACAAGAAGGTAGGTCGCGATTGAGTAAAAGACTTTCGATGTTGCACGCATTGTGTTGTGTCCTTATCTCTTATGCCGCCGTGTTGACGAAGTTGTCACCATTAGCGGTATCACGCTCGCCGGAGAACGGGTGGGTGGTAACCGCGTATGGGTCCTGACCGATTTCCTTGAGAGCCTCGGCGTTGGTAGCTTCCGGATTGTTCTCGCGGAACTTCATGTACTTGTTGAAGTCCTCTGGGGATACAACGCGGATTTCAAAGTTCATCATCGAGTGGTAGGTACCGCACATCTCGGCACAGCGACCAACGAATGCGCCCTGCTTCTCAATCTTTTCCACCTGGAAGCTACGCTCCTGAGCGTTTGCCTCTGGGTGTGCGTAGACGTCGCGCTTAAATAGGAACTCCGGTACCCAGAATGCGTGGGATACGTCCCCAGAAGCGAGACGAAATTCAATCGCGGTATCGGAAGGAAGAACCAGAACCGGAACCTCTTCGGTAGTACCGACGGTCTCAATCTTGTTGTAGTTCAGGTAGGAAAGGTCGCCCATGGACTTGCCGTGGATTGGGTTCGGGTTATCGATACCCTCTGGGTCGTGAGCAGACTTTTCTGCCTCGGCCTGACGTTCCTTATCAGCACCGTCATAGTTCTCACCGTTAACGTGGTTCTCCGCGTAACCGAACTTCCAGTTCCACTGGAAAGCGGTGACGTCGACGACGACCTTCGGATCCTTATCCAAGGCGGTAACTTTCTGCTGGGTCTGAACGGTAAAGAAGAACAGGCCCATGATAATGAGGATCGGAACGATGGTCAGAACCATCTCAAGCGGTACGTTGTACTGAATCTGGCGCGGGAACTCGCCCTTGCCATCCTTCTTCGCCTTCTTCGCGCTCCAGCGGAAGATAGCGGTGAGGAATAGGCCCCACATAATAAAACCAACGATCCATGCAGCAACCCAGACCCAAATCCAGAAGTTGTACATGGCCTCTGCCTCAGGGGTAATACCCTTTGGCCAACCGAATCCTAGGAGGTTCTCTACAGCAGTTGGCGCCTGAACGTCACAACCTGCCAGAGCGAGTCCACCCAGAGCAAGTGCGCCAGCTACGCCCGCCTTGCGGGCAAAGGTGCGCTTATTACGCTGTCCCACGTGTGTTCTGCCTTTCTGTCCACACAAAACTTCTCGAATACTCACAGAGCACTCTTACCCAATCAGAATAGAGGAAAATTGCCAGATTCCCAGCCTATTTAAAGGCATAAAAGGGCACCTAGTGCACTCATTTCATATTCTCCTTCTTGTAGGTTACCGCCCCACCTGCACAATGTTCCAACCGGACCCTAAGGTTCCAACACGGCCATGTGTGTCAATTCACAGCTTGCCCGGGGATACATCAACCGAAAGTTCGCACCCTATCGGGGAAGCTTTTTCCAAGGCAGCCAACAGCTTTCCTTAAGCCGTGGCGTGTTCTAGTTTGCACCTCTCGAGCCGTAAAGTGGGTGACTAGCAATAGACGCTTATATTAAGGAGCAATCTTTACATGTGCGGACTTCTTGGCATGCTCGCCGCCACGGGCGACGTAGATAAGTACGTTGACGCGCTAGAACGTTCCCTGCCTTGCATGCGCCACCGCGGCCCAGATGCGGCAGGCACCTGGCACGACGGCGATGCTGCCTTTGGCTTCAATCGCCTGTCCATCATTGACCTAGAACACTCCCACCAGCCCCTTCGCTGGGGTCCGGAGGACCAGCCTGACCGCTACGCCATGACCTTCAACGGCGAAATCTACAACTACGTAGAACTACGGGAAGAGCTCAAGGGCCTCGGCTATACCTTCCATACCGAAGGCGATGGTGAGCCTATCGTGGTGGGATACCACCACTGGGGCAAGGACGTGGTGAACCACCTGCGCGGCATGTTCGGCATCGTCATCTGGGACACCCACACTAAGACGATGTTTGCTGCCCGCGACCAATTCGGCATCAAGCCGCTGTACTACGCCACCACCGACGCTGGCACTGTCTTTGCCTCCGAGATGAAGTGCATTCTGGAAATGGCAGACGAGATCGGTCTAGAGCTCAACCTTGACCGCCGCGCCATTGAGCATTACGTCGACCTGCAATACGTCCCGGAGCCGGAGTCCCTCCACGCGAATATCCGCCGCGTGGAATCCGGCTGCACTGTTACCCTTCGTCCAGGCGAAGAGGTTGTCCTCGAGCGCTACTTCAAGCCCCGCTTCCCTGTTCAACAGGTAAAGCAAGGTGAAGAGCAGCAACTCTTTAACCGGATTGCGGAGGCGCTGGAGGATTCCGTAGCTAAGCACATGCGCGCCGACGTCACCGTAGGCTCCTTCTTGTCGGGCGGCATTGACTCCACAGCTATTGCCACCCTGGCTAAGCGCCACAACCCTGATCTGCTGACTTTCACCACCGGCTTCGAGCGCGAGGGCTACTCTGAGGTCGATGTCGCGGCAGAGTCCGCGGAAGCTATTGGCGTGGAGCACATCGTCAAGATTGTCTCCCCGGAGGAGTATGCCGAGTCCATCCCGAAGATCATGTGGTACCTGGACAATCCGGTAGCTGACCCTTCGCTGGTGCCGCTCTATTTCGTGGCCCAAGAAGCCCGCAAGCACGTCAAGGTTGTTCTTTCCGGTGAGGGCGCGGACGAACTCTTTGGTGGTTACACCATCTATAAGGAGCCACTGTCCCTCGCTCCCTTTGAGAAGATCCCTTCCCCACTGCGCCGAGGGTTGGGCAAGCTCTCCCAGGTGCTGCCAGAAGGCATGAAGGGCAAGTCTTTGCTCAACCGTGGCTCGATGACCATGGAAGAGCGCTACTATGGCAACGCACGTTCCTTCAATTTTGAGCAGATGCAGCGGGTTATCCCGTGGGCGAAGCGCGAATGGGACCACCGTGAGGTTACTGCGCCCATCTACGCCCAGTCTGAGGGCTTTGACCCGGTCGCACGCATGCAGCACCTAGACCTCTTTACCTGGATGCGCGGTGACATCTTGGTCAAGGCCGATAAGATCAATATGGCCAACTCGCTTGAGCTTCGCGTGCCCTTCTTGGACAAGGAAGTCTTCAAGGTGGCCGAGTCCATCCCTTATGACCTGAAGATTTCCCACGGCACCACCAAGTACGCACTGCGCAAGGCAATGGAGCAGATCGTTCCGGCCCACGTTCTGCACCGCAAGAAGCTGGGCTTCCCCGTGCCGATGCGCCACTGGTTGGCCGGCGACGAGCTCTACGGCTGGGCCCAAGACACCATCAACGAATCCCAGACCGAGGACATCTTCAATAAGAAGGAAGTTCTCGAGATGCTCAAGGAGCACCGCGACGGCGTCTCCGACCACTCCCGCCGTTTGTGGACCGTACTGTCCTTTATGATTTGGCACGGCATCTTTGTGGAAAAGCGCATCGATCCGCAGATCGAGCAGCGCGACTATCCAGTCAAGCTCTAAGAGCCTTCCACACATACACAAGAGGGTGGGTGCCATCGGCACCCACCCTCTTTGCTGTCCTTCTTTTTAGTTGAAGGAATCGCCACAGGCGCAAGAACCGGTGGCATTCGGGTTATCGATGGTAAAACCCTGGGACTCGATGGTGTCAGCGAAGTCAATCTTGGCACCGGTCAGGTAAGGAACGGACATCTTGTCCACGACGAGGTTTACGCCGCCTACCTGGTCGACCTTGTCACCATCCAAGGTGCGATCATCAAAGTAAAGCTGGTAGCGCAGGCCAGCGCAGCCACCAGGCTGAACGGCAATGCGTAGGGAGAGATCGTCGCGGCCTTCCTGATCAAGCAGCGCCTTTGCCTTAGCGGCTGCTGCTTCAGTCAGAATGACGCCGGTTGCGGAAGCTGGAGCGGTCATCACTTCTCCTCAATAAGTATTGGTTTCGTTGCCACTACCCTACCCGCTTCTTTCAGGTGGGAAAAGGTAGCCCACTGCTACAACATCTACTGGGCCGGGCCTATTCCCCTATTCGCGCCTAAACCTTGTAGTGTGAGGAGCGTGAAACTCCCGTGGCAAAAAGATGACAAGACCTCCACTGAGCCCGCTCCTGCGCAGGACAAGGCGCAGGAAGAAATTCAGAAAGAGCCCCAGCGCAAGGGCTATACCCCACCGAAGGGTCGTCCTACGCCAAAGCGCTCCGAACAAGAGATCGCGCGCGGCGTAAAGCGCGATCCCCATGGCATGTCCGAAGCACAGCGTTACCAGCACCGCAAGGACATGAAGAAGTCCATGAGCAAGGACGAGTGGAAGGAATATAAGAAAAAGGAGCGCCAAGAGCGCCAGCAGGCCAACCGTGAGCAGCAGGCCCGCATGGCTGACGGTGATCCGCGTTTCCTTCCCGCTCGCGATCAGGGCGCAGAACGCGGCTATGTGCGCGATTGGGTAGATGCGCGCCGCAGCTTGAGCAATTGGGTTATGCCAATGGCCCTAGTTCTCATCGTGGTCGTGTTCTTGACTTACGCGGTACCAAGCATCGCGACGGTCATTAACGCGGTGGCGATGGTTATCCTCATTATCTTTGCCATCGAGGGCATCATCTTGGCCCGCCGCTGCAATAATGCCGTGCGTACCAAGTTCCCTGGCACCACTGAAGCCGGCTTTAGCCTGGGCTTTTATGCATATTCCCGCGCCAGCCAGCCGCGCAAGTGGCGCATTCCGCGCCCCCGCGTGGAGCTCGGTGCTGACGTTTAGGGAGATGTGCTCATGGCCATTCCGCAGCCCGATTCTCAGGCACGTACCGCACACGACGCACAGCTCGCGCCTTATGGGCGCCTGACCGAAGCCGCCCAATGGCTAGCCGCCTGCCAAGGCAGCGCCCCCGCTCAGGAGCCGCAGCGTATACGAGCCATCGTCTTTGCTGAGCAGGAGCCCCAGCTACCGGCTCCCGAGACCGCTGCGCGTCGGGCCGGGGCCGGACTGAATGTAGTCACGGTGACGGATCTATCCCAGGCATATGACTTGGGAGCCGCTACCGCAGATGCGGAAATTGATGCCGGTGCGGACCTACTGATTCCCGGCGGCGTGGAAAGCGCCCGCGTCCCCGCCGTGGTCATGGCGACGATGACGCAGACGGAGCCGGTAGTGATCGTCGGCAAGCAGCCCAGCGTGGAAGACTGGAAGCGAGAGGTCTCTGCCATTCGAGATGCTATGTTCCGCGCCCGCAACCTCGAGGGCATGGAGCTCGTAGCCTCCTGCCAGTCTGCGGTGCTGGCCGCTGCGGTGGGGCTCATTACCCGAGCCGCGGAGCGTCGCACGCCCCTCCTTATCGATGCCCCCTTAACCGCAACCGCGGCGCTCCTTGCCGAGCGCGATAACCCTGGGGTGAAAGAGTGGCTCTTTGCCACTACCCTTTCCACCGCCCCTGCCCATGAGTTGGCGCTAAGAAAACTGGGCCTCCAGCCACTGCACCAACTGGCAATGGAGCCGGAGCCCACCCTCGGCGCCCTAGCGGCGCTGCCGATGCTACTTACCGGAGTCGAGATCGCCGCAGACGCCTAAGCCGCGGCCTATTTCACCAGGGTATGCAGCCAGCCATGGGTATCTTCCACGGCACCGCGCTGAATTCCGGTTAGGTGCTCGCGCAAGGTCATGGTGATCTCGCCTGCTTCATTGCCATTGACCTGGAAATCGGCGGAATCGCCCAGCACGTGGCCCACCGGGGTGATAACCGCGGCAGTACCGCAGGCAAAGGCCTCCGACATTGCGCCGGATTCTGCATCGCGCTGCCATTCCTCGGCCGTAATGCGGCGTTCGGTGACCTTGTAGCCCAGGTCTTGGGCAACTTGCAGAAGAGATTCGCGCGTGATGCCCGGCAACAAGGAACCGGATAGTTCTGGCGTAACAATCTCCACATTCTCGCCGGAGCCATAGACAAACATGAGGTTCATTCCGCCCATTTCTTCGATGTAGCGGCGTTCAATAGCGTCCAACCAGACCACCTGGTCACAGCCTTTTTCATCCGCCTGGGCCTGGGCCAATAGCGAGCCCGCATAGTTGCCCGCAAACTTGGCCGCGCCGGTGCCGCCGGGCGCTGCGCGCACGTAGTCGGTGGACAGCCAAACAGATACCGGTTTGATGCCACCACTGAAGTAGGAACCCGCTGGGGAGGCTATTAGCACGTAGCGGTAGGACTTGGCCGGGTGAACCCCCAAGGAAACCTCGGTGGAGATCATAAAGGGACGCAGATACAACGCCGCTTCTCCACCGGCTTCCGGTACCCAGTTCTTATCTACTTCCACCAATTGGCGCAAAGACTCAATAAACTCCTCTTTCGGCAGCTCCGGCATAGCCAAGCGTTCAGCAGAGTTGATAAACCGCTGGGCATTATGGTCTGGACGGAAGGTGGCAATGGAATCATCGGGCTGACGATAGGCCTTGATGCCTTCAAAGATTGCCTGCCCGTAGTGGAATACGTTGCTTGCCGGTTCCATTGTCATCGGCCCGTACGGTCTTACCTGAGCATTGTGCCAGCCCTTTTCTTCGGTCCAATCAATGGTGACCATGTGGTCCGTAAAGTGCTTGCCAAAGCCGGGGTTGGCGAGGATTTCGCTCAATTCCTCCGCAGACGTGGGATTATCGGTCCGAGTAATCGTGTAATCAAGCATGCCCACAATCTACCCCTTTATCTATAGCGAGGCAGGAATAAGTTCACCGCTGCGCGGTACAGTAGAGGGAAGATTGATAAGCCTTTTTATAAAGGAGGACACTATGGCACAAAACGAATTGCCCGCACGCGGTCACTTTCCCAAGCTAAAGCTGGGGAAGAAGGTTCCAAAGAAGGCGGACGCACTACTAATTGCTGCGTTCGAGGGCGAAGGCGGGCTAGAACTGCCGGGCACCGAGTTGCTAGGGGCTGCCGCACTGCGCTCCACCTACGAAGCACTGGTGGCCGTAGGGGCTTCCGGCACCGCCGGCGAGGTCACGCGAGTACCGGCTCCAGCTAAGGCTGGCGTAGCCTCCATCATCGCCGTGGGATTGGGCGAAGCAGAAGAAGTAGACGATGAAACGCTGCGCCGCGCTGCAGGCCAGGCCGCCCGCTCCATTACCAAGATTGAACAGGTAGCTACCTCTCTGGGCGATTTTGGCATCGCCCCAGTGGTAGAAGGCCTCATCCTCGGCGGCTATAAGTACTCCGGCCTACGCAGCGAGCCATCTACGATGCCCACCACCTTTACCGTAGTGGCCGAGAAGTCAGCCCAAGAGGAATTTGAAAACGCGAAGATTACCGCTGAATCCGTTCTTCTCGCCCGCGATCTGGTCAATACTCCATCCAACCTGCTCTACCCAGAAAGCTACGCCGCTTTCCTTTCCGCCCAAGCAGCAGAGGCGGGCCTTGAGGTAGAGGTCTTGGATGAAAAGGCCCTAGAAAAGCAGGGCTTTGGCGGCATCCTGGCGGTCGGGCGTGGCTCTGCACGTCCGCCGCGTTTGGTCCGCTTGAGCTGGCGCCCGAAGAAGGCCAAGCGCCACGTCGCGCTGGTGGGCAAGGGCATTACCTTTGATACCGGCGGCATTTCCTTGAAGCCAGGCGCCAAGATGTGGGACATGATTTCCGATATGGGCGGTTCCGCCGCGATGGTCGCTGCCATCATTGCTGCGGCAAAGCTGAACCTCAAGGTGGGTATCACCGCTACCCTGCCACTGGCAGAAAACATGCCGGGCAGCGATGCCACCCGCCCAGGTGACGTCATCACCCACTACGGCGGCATTACCTCCGAGGTGCTCAACACCGATGCGGAAGGTCGCCTCGTGCTTGCTGATGCGATTGCGCGCGCCAGCGAGGACAACCCTGACTACCTCATTGAAACGGCTACTCTCACCGGTGCCCAGATGGTTGCTCTAGGTGAGCGGACCGCCGGCGTTATGGGTTCCGAGGAATTCCGTGACCGCATGGCCGAAATCGGCCGCGAGGTGGGCGAAAAGGCTTGGGCAATGCCGCTACTGGAGGAACACGAGGAATCGGTAAAGTCCGCCAGCGCCGATATCCGAAACATCAACGCCAAGCGTGAGGGCGGCATGGAATATGCCGGCACCTACCTCCAACACTTTGTGGGTGAAGAAATCGAATGGGCCCATATCGATGTGGCCGGCCCTTCCTTCAACACCACTGGCGCTTATGGATACACCCCAAAGATGGGCACCGGCGTACCCACCCGCACGGTGGTAGCAGCCCTGCGCGAAATTGCTGAATTAAAATAGCACCACAGCAGGCTTTATGCGATTAAACTCCTAAAGGCATGAAGCCTGCTCTCATTATCGTTGACGTTCAATATGACTTTTGCCCCGGCGGTGCCTTGGGTACCGAACGAGGCAATGAAGTCGCTGCCAAGATCGCTACCCTGCAACAGGATTATGACACCGTCGTAGCCACGCAGGATTGGCATATAGATCCGGGCTCTCACTTTTCCCAGAGCCCGGATTTTGTTGATTCTTGGCCCGTGCACTGTGTAGCCGAATCCCACGGAGCGGCCATGCATGAGGCTATCGGGCCGACCCAAGCCTACTTCCGCAAGGGTGAATACACCGCCGCCTATTCCGGATTTGAGGGTGCTGCTAACGGCACCCTGCTTGCTGACTGGTTGCGCGAGCACCACATCGATGCCGTAGACATCGTGGGCATTGCCACCGATCATTGTGTTCGTGCCACCGCTGCTGATGCCCTACAGGAGGGGTTCACCGTCCGCGTTCTGCGTGACTATTGCTCCCCGGTAGATGAATCTCGCGGTGAGGCGGCGTTGCAAGAGTTGGGCGCTGCCGGTGCCACGATCTGCTAGGCAAAAGAAAACGCCTGCGGCCCTCGAACCGAAAGTGGTCCGAGGGCCGCAGGCGTCTCTCTACAAGGTTTTTCCATGTATCGGCTAAAACAGCCGCCCTCTGGAAACATGAGGGGTTCTCTCTATCTCTCTCGCATGCGCTCTCTCAAACGCATGAATTTAGTATGGGTTACCGATATTGGATACGGGTGGAAAGATCCTGAAAGTTTCCTGTTGACCTAGCAACCACATTCCTTCACCCTCCCACCACGCATCGCTAGGCCTAGACCACATGCGGTAAACCCTGCGCTGGGTGAAGCGTTTGTTATACGGTGATCTGCGTCCCCACGGGTGCCCGAGCACGGGCTGAGAGTGCGCTACAGCTGCGCATCTACCGTTCGAACCTGTTTGGTTAATACCTACGAAGGAAGAGAGGAGAGCCTGCCATGACGGCTGCCCCAGAAAACCACCCCAAGCATTCCTATTCCCCCCATTCGACACAACGGCTTAGAGGTCCCAGAGACCGAAATCCACTTGGACGATTCCCCTCCTGCCCCTAACGAGCCCTTCCGCGTTTACCGCACGCGTGGTCCCGAATGCGCACCGGAGCAGGGGCTTCCGGCATTACGCACCGAGTGGATTCAAAAACGCGCGGATACCGAAGAATACCAAGGCCGCAACCGAGAGCTCGCTGACGACGGCCGCGCCGCACAGCGCCGCGGTGCTGCCTCCCAAGAATGGAAGGGCTCTAAGCGCCTGCCACTTAAGGCGAAGGCAGGCCAACGCGTTACGCAGATGCATTATGCCCGCCAGGGAATTATTACCCGAGAAATGGAATTTGTAGCTCTGCGCGAGCATTGCGATGCGGAATTCGTACGTCAGGAGGTCGCTCGCGGCCGCGCGATTATTCCCAATAATGTCAACCACCCCGAGTCCGAGCCCATGATCATTGGCCGCAAATTCCTTACCAAGATTAACGCCAATATCGGCAACTCAGCGGTTACCTCCTCCATCGATGAGGAAGTATCCAAACTGCGCTGGGCTACCCAATGGGGTGCGGATACCGTCATGGACTTGTCTACGGGTGACGATATCCACACCACTCGCGAGTGGATCTTGCGCAACTCTCCGGTTCCCATCGGCACCGTCCCGATTTACCAAGCATTGGAAAAGGTCAATGGCGTAGCGGAGGACCTCACGTGGGAAATCTTCCGTGATACCGTCATTGAGCAATGCGAGCAGGGCGTGGACTATATGACGATTCACGCTGGTGTGCTTTTGGCCTATGTGCCTTTAGCTAGCAATCGCGTGACTGGCATTGTAAGCCGCGGCGGCTCGATTATGGCGGGCTGGTGCTTGGCCCACCACAAAGAATCCTTCCTTTACGAACACTTTGATGAGTTATGCGAGATTTTTGCGCAATACGATGTTGCATTTTCGCTTGGCGACGGCCTGCGGCCCGGCAGCCTAGCCGATGCGAACGACGCAGCCCAGTTCGCTGAGCTTAAGACGATTGGCGAACTTACCCGCCGGGCTTGGGAGTATGACGTCCAAGTCATGGTGGAAGGCCCTGGGCATGTCCCGCTCAACATGATTCAAGAAAATAACGAGCTCGAGCAGGATTGGGCCTCTGACGCGCCCTTTTATACTCTCGGCCCGCTAGTTACCGATATCGCTCCCGGCTATGACCACATCACTTCTGCCATCGGCGCGGCCCATATCGCTATGGGTGGCACGGCGATGCTGTGCTACGTGACTCCGAAAGAGCACTTGGGCCTACCCAATCGAGATGACGTAAAAACTGGTGTCATTACCTATAAGATTGCCGCGCACTCCGCGGACGTGGCCAAAGGTCACCCTGGCGCCCGTGCCTGGGATGACGCGATGAGCAAGGCCCGCTTTGAATTCCGCTGGAATGATCAGTTTGCGCTTTCCCTCGATCCGGAAACCGCGCAGGCTTACCATGACGAAACCTTGCCTGCCGAGCCAGCAAAGACCGCCCACTTTTGTTCCATGTGTGGCCCCAAGTTCTGCTCTATGCGCATCAGCCAAGACATTCGGGATATGTTTGGCGGGCAGATGGCCGAGCTAGGCATGCCAACGCTAGGTGAGCAAGTCCGCGAGGCCGTCGACGGCACTGCACCGGAGAAAGGCATGCAAGAAAAGTCTGCCGAATTCCGCCGCCGCGGCTCCCAGGTCTACCTACGTGAAGAGAGCGATCTAGCTTAATTCAGTCCCCGTATCGGGGTTCTCGCCGCGCTCGAACCGGGCGCGGCGTTTTCTTTGTTCTTCCCTTTTACGCAGAATGCGGTTTCGCTCCAGGCGTTCACGCATGCGCTGCGGGTAGCCGGTTTCTTCCACGTCATAAATATCGCAGCTCAATAATGCGGCCACCGCGTCGATACCCTTTGGCCCGCCGATGCGACGGCGGATGAACTCGCCGTTTTCATCGACAACGACAACCGACATCTCGTTGACCACTGTTTCCGGCTCTACAAAGGCCTCTACATACATTCTTCCGGCGGCCCACTGTTGCAAATCCTGCGCGTCTTCTGGGCGGATGGTCTCCCCCGGTCCGCGGGGTGGTCGCAGTGACGATCTGGACTTGTTGCGGCGGAAGGGGTTGAACATAATTCCCTAGCTTACCCGGAAGGAGGGTAGTTACTAACCCCACATCTGCACGAGGGTGAGCATCACGCTGTAAGATTGTCGGGTAGCGATAGAACACTTCCAACTTTCGAGGAGTCTTATAACTCATGGCGAACTCCGTTGAGATGCCCGAGCTGGGCGAATCCGTAACCGAAGGCACCATCACGCAGTGGCTCAAGTCCGTCGGCGACACCGTCGAAGTAGACGAGCCTTTGCTCGAGGTCTCCACCGACAAGGTCGACACCGAAATCCCCTCCCCCGTAGCCGGCACTATTATTGAAATTAAGGCTGACGAGGATGACACCATCGAGGTTGGCGAGGTCATTGCCATCATCGGTGACGAGGATGAGGCAGGCTCCGCATCCAACGACTCCTCCGCTGACAAGGACGAGGAAGAAGCAGAAGAAGCTCAGGAAGAGTCAAAGGCTGACTCTTCTAACGGCGGCTCCGGCGATGCTTCCGACGTGGAAATGCCAGAACTTGGCGAGTCCGTCACCGAAGGCACCATCACGCAGTGGCTCAAGTCCGTCGGCGACACCGTCGAAGTAGACGAGCCTTTGCTCGAGGTCTCCACCGACAAGGTCGACAC